>NZ_BAABAT010000078.1:0-33256 GCF_039537565.1 Dactylosporangium darangshiense | reverse complement strand
TGGCGGGGATCTGGGCGGAGTTGCTCGGCGTCGAGCGGGTCGGGGCGGCCGATGACTTCTTTGATCTTGGTGGGCATTCGTTGTTGGCGACGCAGGTGGTGTCGCGGGTGCGGGTGGTGTTCGGGGTGGATGTGGCGTTGGCCGCGTTGTTCGACGCGCCGACCGTGGCTGGGTTGGCGGCGGTGATTGATGCCACGGCGCCAGGGTTGGCCGCGCCGCCGATCGTGCCGGCCGGGCGGGACGGGCGGTTGCCGTTGTCGTTCGCGCAGCAGCGGCTGTGGTTCCTGGCCCAGTTGGAGCCGGACTCCGTTGAGTACAACACGCCGACCGCGGTGCATTTCGAGGGCCCGGTGGATGTGCCGGCGTTGCGCGCGGCGCTCGGCGGGCTGGTCGCCCGGCACGAGGTGCTGCGCACGCGGCTGGTCGCGGGCGAGGACGGGGTGCCGTACCAGGTGATCGACCCGGCACCCGAGCCGTTCGACCTGCCGATCGTGGATCTCACGGGAGAGGCGGACCCGGCCACGGCGGCCGCGGAATGGCTGGACGCCGATGCGGCGGTGCCGTTCGACCTGGCCGCCGGGCCGCTGTTCCGGGCGACGCTGCTGCGGCTGGCCGACGACGAGCACGTGCTGGCGCTGGCGACGCACCACGTCGTGGGCGACGAGTGGTCGGCCGGCATTCTCCAGCGCGAGTTGGAGGCGTTGTACGCCGGTGCAGACCTCCCTGCGTTGCCGGTGCAGTATGCGGACTTCGCGGTGTGGCAGCGGGGTTGGCTGTCCGGTGACGTGCTCGAGGGCCAGCTCGGGTTCTGGCGCGACGCCTTGGCGAGTGCGCCGGTGCTGGAGCTGCCGACGGATCGGCCGCGCCCGCCGGTGCGTTCGACGGATGGTTCGGTGATCGAGTTTGCGATCCCGCGTGCGGTGAGTGACGGTCTGCGGGCGGTCGCGCGGGATGCTGGTGTGTCGATGTTCATGACGATGTTCGGCTTGTACACGGTGTTGTTGAGCCGGTACTCGGGCCAGGACGACATCGTGGTCGGCACCCCGATCGCAAACCGCAACCGCGCGGAGATCGAGGGCCTGATCGGGTTCTTCGTCAACACGCTCGTGCTGCGCACCGACCTGTCCGGCGACCCGACGTTCGCGGAGTTGCTCGGTCGGGTGCGGGAGCGGACGCTGGCGGCGTTTGCGCATCAGGATCTGCCGTTCGAGCAGCTGGTCGACGCCCTGGACGTGGACCGGGACCGGTCCCGGACGCCGCTCTTCCAGGTGCTGTTCAACTACTTCACCGAGCTGGAGGACTTCACCCTGGACGAGGGTGCGGTTCGTTCCGTGATGGCGAAGTTCGATCTGCGGTTGATCGTGGCCGAGCGGGCCGGCGGCCTGGTCGGTGCGGTGCACTTCGCGTCGGCGTTGTTCGACGAGTCGTCGATGCGCCGCCTGATCGGGCATTTCCTGGCCTTGGCCGGTGCGGTCGCGGCGGGCGCGGACGGTCGGCTGTCCGGCCTGAACCTGCTGACCGACGCCGAACAGGCGGTGCTGACCGGTTGGCAGTCGGGCCCGTCGATCACGGTGCCGCCGATGTCCGGCGTCCACGACCTGGTCGCCGGTTGGGTGCAGCAGCACCCGGACTGGCCGGCGGTGGTGGACGGTTCCGGTTCCTGGACCTACGAGCAGATCTGGCAGCGGGCGTCCGGTCTGGCCGCGTATCTGCAGTCGGTCGGTGTGGGTGCAGAGACCGTGGTGGGTGTCGCGGCCGATGCGGGTGCCGATGTGGTGGTGTCAGTCCTCGGGGTGTGGCTGGCCGGTGGCGCGTATCTGCCGTTGGATGTGCGGGCGCCCGTATCCCGGCTCGCGTTCATGCTCACCGAGGGCGGCGTCTCCGTCATCCTCGGCCGCGAGGAGTTGTTGGAGCAGGTCCCGGCCGGCCGGATCCGCACGATCGATCTCGACGACCCGGCCCTGACCGCGACGGCAGCGGCGTTCACGCCCGCGGCGGTGTCGGCGTTGTCGGCGGCGTATGTGATGTTCACGTCGGGTTCGACGGGTCGTCCGAAGGGTGTGGTGGTCACCCACGCCGGTCTGCTCAGCTACGTGTCCGGAGTGCTGGAACGGATCGGGTTCGGGGCGCCGGGCGGCCGGTACGGGGTGCTGCAGCCAGCCGGGACCGATTTTGTGAACACGGTGTTGTTCGGTGGGTTGGCCAGCGGCGGCTGCTTGTACTTCGCGGACCCGGCGACGGTGACCGATCCGCAGGCGGTGGCCGGGTTCCTGGCCGGGCATGCGATCGACTTTGTGAAGATCGTGCCGTCGCATCTGGCCGGTCTCGCCGACGGGGCAGGGTTGGCGGAGCTGCTGCCCGGTCGGGCGTTGGTGCTGGGCGGTGAGGCAGCGTCGCCGGAGTGGTTGCGGCGGCTGTTGGCGGTGGCCGGCGAGCGTGGGGTTCGGGTGGCGAACCATTACGGGCCGACCGAAACCACCGTCGGTGTGGCCGGGATGGAACTCGTCCCGGAGGTGGTGGGTGGGGATCGGGTGCCGATCGGTGGACCGTTGCCCGGTGCCCGGTTGTATGTGTTGGACCAGTGGCTGCAGCCCGTGCCGGCCGGTGTCGTCGGTGAGTTGTTTATCGGCGGTTTGGGTGTGGCCCGCGGCTATCGGGGGCGTCCGGAGTTGACGGGTGAGCGGTTTGTCGCGGACCTGTTCGCTGGTGATGGGAGCCGGATGTACCGGTCGGGGGATCGGGCGCGGTGGCGGGCCGACGGGACGGTCGAGTTCTTGGGCCGGGCTGACAGCCAGTTGAAGGTTCGTGGCTACCGGATCGAGCCGGGTGAGGTGGAGGGGGCGTTGCTGGCGCATTCCGGGATTAGTGCGGCGGTGGTGACCGGGCATGGGGTGGACGCGAGTCGTCGGCTCGTCGCCTACCTGGTGCCCGTGGACGAGATGCCGTCCGTTGCCGACCTGCGTCGGTTCCTGGGGACGCGGTTGCCGGAGCATATGGTGCCGGCGTTGTTTGTGGAGTTGGCGGCGTTGCCGTTGACCGCGAACGGGAAGCTCGATCGGCGGGCGCTGCCCGACCCGGAGCTGGCGCATGCGGGGCCGGCTGACAGTTATGTGGCGCCGCGGACGCCGACCGAAGAGACTCTCGCCGCGATTTGGGCGCAGGTGCTCGGGCTCGGGCAGGTCGGCATCCACGACAACTTCTTCGAGCTCGGCGGGCACTCGCTGCTCGCCACCCAGATGGTGTCGCGCATTCGCAATGCGTTCGACGTGGACGTCCCGCTGGTCGAGATCTTCGATCGACCGACCGTGGCCGAGGTTGCCGTGGCGATCAGCCGGGGCATGCTCGGCATCGACGGGGACGGCGGGGAGCTGGAGGAGTTCACCTTCTGACGTGGTCCGCCGGCCGGCGGCGCGGGCATCGCGTGCGATGGCGGCGCCGCCGGCGGACGCGGAGCGCGGGCGCCGGGATGGGCGCTACTTCGGTTCCTGCGGCGGGGCGTACTGCTGGCAGGCGACGAGCGCCGGGCCCAGCTTCGGGTCGTCGCGCATTCCCTCCGGCATGTCGATGACGCCGTCGGTGCCGGGGTCCGGGTAGTTCGGCATGTCGTGGTCGCGCACGCACTGGGAATACTGGCGCAGCCTTGCCATTTCGGCGGCCGTGGGCTCCCGCTTGACCCGCGATGCCCGAAGCGCCGTCCGGAGCAGGTCCTCGCAGGCCGGAGTGGGGACGGTGGCCGTGTCCACCGAGACGCCCCACTGGCCCTGCGAGTCCTGCGTCGGGTCCGGGAAGTCCGGGTGTCCGTTGTTGCGCATGCATTGCACGTAGCTGACCCACGACGTGTGAGCGTCGCCGGTGGATGCGGCGGTGGTGGGGCTGGCGCT
This sequence comes from Dactylosporangium darangshiense, assembly GCF_039537565.1. Lineage (NCBI taxonomy): Bacteria > Bacillati > Actinomycetota > Actinomycetes > Micromonosporales > Micromonosporaceae > Dactylosporangium > Dactylosporangium darangshiense. Next base: position 29,375 of record NZ_BAABAT010000078.1, on the reverse strand, counting down.
ATTGGCGGGCGCGCCCTTGCATGCGCCAACGGCGAACACAGCCACGGCCAGCACCGCGAGCATCCGCGCATTTGACCTGCGAAAATTCATACCGTCATGCTGCGCTCGCGGGCCCCGGTTGACTTCCCCCAAACGAGGCACGGGCGGCTCGAATTTGGGGGTGCAGGCGGCCGGCCAGCCAGGCGGCCGGGCGCTGATGCGGCGCTGGCGCCAGGCTGGACCCGCCGCTGGCCGTTCCGGGCGCAAGGTACCGTCGGTCTGCCATCGGGTCCCCGTATCCCAACGGCAGAGGAACGGAGCTCAAACCTCCGACAGTGTGGGTTCGAATCCCACCGGGGGCACCCGAACAATCATGTACAACCCAAGCCGTCTTGGCCGTAGTCCGCCGCACCTGGACCACCCGCAGCCAGACATCGCGCTGGCCGTTCAACGCGTTCAGCGTTACCGAACTGGCGGATACGGCACAACGGTGGCTTGCCCCGGTCCCATGAATCGTGGCTCAGGGGCACGGTTCCCCCAAACTGGGGGTCGCGGGCGCTACCGCGGCGGGTGGTCCGGGCGGCGCCGGCGCGGTCGGATGCCGTATGCGCATCTCCCGTCTGTTCGCCGGCCTGTCCGCCGTCGCGCTGCTCGGCGCGTGCGGCGACGCCCCGTCGCCGGCGCCGGCGCCCACCGCCTCGTCCGGGGCGTCCGCGAGCCGTCGCGCGGCGGCCGGCGACCTGGACCCGGCTGGCGTGTTCATGCAGGTCGCCCAGTGCTTCCGCGTCCACGGTCACCCCGACTACCCCGACCCGGTGCAGAACGCCGACGGCAGCTGGGCCTTCCCGGTCGCCGCCGCCCGGGTGCCGGTGCCCGCCGAGTGCGCCGACGTCGTGAGCCGGTCCCGGCGGCTTTCCCCGAGCGGCACCGCCGGCGCGCCCGCCGCGGACCTCGCGCGCGAGCGGGCGTTCGCGGGCTGCATGCGGGCCAACGGCGTGCCCGACTGGCCCGACCCGGGGCCCGACGGCACGTTCGCCGTGCCCGAGCGCCTGGCCGACCCGCGCAACGAGAACCTGTGGCGGGCCGCGGCCGACGGGGCGTGCCGGCAGTACCAGCCCGACGGCGGCCCCGACATCGTGGCCAAGACCGCGCGGTGAGGCGCCGCGACCGCCCGCCGGCCCGCGCGGACGTCTCCCTCAAAAGAGACGGCGATTCCACTCTTTACGGGGGTGCCCGCCCCGGATCGCGCGGAGATGCTGGACGAATGCCGCCCGCACACGCCGGCCCGGCCGGCGCCGGGTCGTCCGCCGACGATCTCCTGGCCCGCTGTTCGCCGCCCGAATGGCTGCCCGTGTCGTCGCTGCGGCCGGCCGACTCGCCGCGGCAGTCCGGCGAGGACGCGGAGCACATCCGGATGCTGGCGCGCATCGACGCGAACCTGCCGGCGATCATCGTGCACCGCCCGACCATGCGGGTCGTCGACGGCATGCACAGGCTCGGGGCGGCGCGCATCCGCGGCGACGCGATGATTCAGGTGCGGCTGTTCGACGGCACCGAGCAGGAGGCGTTCGTCCTGGCGGTGCGGGCGAACATCGCGCACGGGCTGCCACTGCGCTACGACGACCGCACCCGGGCCGCCGAGCGCGTCATCGCCTCCCATCCCGGCTGGTCGGACCGCGCCATCGCCGCCGTCGTCGGGCTCGGCGCCCGCACGGTCGGCAACATCCGCCGGCGGCTGCAGCGGGAGCGCAGCACGGAGGAGGCGCTGGTGCGCACCGGCCGCGACGGGCGCGTGCGGCCGGTGAACAACGCCGAGGGGCGGCTGCGGGCCTCGGAGCTCATCAAGCGCCGGCCCGAGGCGTCGCTGCGCGAGATCGCACGGGAGGCCGGCGTCTCGCCCTCGACCGTGCGCGACGTGCGCCTGCGCATCGAGCGCGGCGACGACCCGCTGCCGGCCGCCCGCCGAAGCCGCTCGGACGGCCCGGCCGCCCCCTCCGAGCCCGACCGGTCCGCCGGGCCCGACCTGGGCGCGATGTTGCAGGGCCTGCAGAACGACCCGGCGCTGCGCTTCAGCGAGTCCGGCCGGGGCCTGCTGCGCTGGATCCTCCTGCGCGCGGTCCGCACCGACGAGTGGGCCGAGGTCATCGACAAGGTGCCGCCGCACACCGCGTACATCATCGCCGAGCTCGCCCGCACCTGCGCGGAGGAGTGGCGCCAGCTCGCCGAGGACGTCGAGCGGCGCGGCGCCGAGCAGGCCTGAACCGGGCGCCGCCCGCGATCGGGCATGGGGCAGGAGTAGCGCCGCGATGGCGGGGCGTTGCCGCCCGTTTGCGGCCGGTGCGAGCATGACCGCGCAACGGCGGATCGACGACCCCCGGGGGAGCAGCTCATGACCGTCCTGAGCATCGGTCACATCGAGATCTACACCGGCGACCGGGCATCGCTGGTCGACTACTTCGTCTCCGCACTGGACCTCACCGACGTCGCCTGGGTGCGCACGGACGACGCGCAGTCCTCGCTGCTGGAGGGCGGCGACGTGCGGCTGCTCGTCACCGAGGGACCGATCGCCGCCGAGTACCTCGACCGGCACGGCGACGGCGTCGCCGACATCGCCTTCATTTGCGACGACGTGCCCGCCACCCGGGAGCGGGCGCTGCGCGCGGGGGCCCGGCCCGCCGGCGCGACCGCGGTGTCCGCGTTCGGCTCCGTCCGGCACAGCCTGCTGCCGGCCACGACGCGCTACGCCCCGGCCGGGCTGCCGTGGGTGCCGTCGGGCGAGACGCGCGCCGCCGGGCCGCGGCCCGGGCACATCCGCTCGCTGGACCACATCGCGGTCGTGCTCGACCCCGGCGACCTGGCCGGGCGGGTCGAGTTCTACCTCGAGGCGTTCGGCTTCGAGCGGTACTCGAGCGAGTTCATCGAGGTCGGCAACCAGGCGATGGACTCCATCGTGGCCCGCAACCCCGCCGCCACGGCCACCTTCACCTTCCTGGAGCCGGTGACGTCCCGCGCCGCCGGGCAGCTCGACGCGTTCCTGGCCCGCAACGAGGGCCCCGGCGTGCAGCACCTGGCGTTCCTGGTCGACGAGATCGTCCCGGCGGTGCGCGACTTCCGCGACCGCGGCGTGGAGTTCCTGCACACCCCCGGCGCCTACTACGACGCGCTGGCCGAGCGGCTGCGGGAGATGAGCGTCGAGATCGGCGACCTGCGCGACACCAGCGTGCTGGCCGACCGCGACGAGTGGGGCTACCTGCTGCAGCTGTTCACGCGGTCGCCGTACCCCCGCAACACCCTCTTCTACGAGCTCATCCAGCGCCGCGGGGCGCGCGGGTTCGGCAGCGCCAACATCCGCGCGCTCTATGAGGCGGTCGAGCGGGACCGGATCGTCGCCGAATGAACGCCTTCGCCCTCGCCCACCTCGCCCGGCTGCGCCGGTGGGGCGGGCGCGGGCCAGGGCGCGCCGGCGGTCCCGATGGCGCCGGGATGGCAGTGCTCTGACGGCCCGGTGGCGATCCCTGTCTCGCGGCGCGGCCGCGTGCCACGGTTGCACACGATGCCGCGCGGACGTCGTTGATCCGGGTGTCCGGGGTCGGTCCCGCCGCGCCTCCAAGGAGTGGAACTCATGGATCCAAGGCAAGTGCAGCGGCCGAAGGGGGTCCGGGCGACCCTGCGACTGCTCGCCGCGGCCCTCCGGCTCGTGTGGCGGGCCGGGCCCCGCGACTTCATCGTCGTCGTGGTCCTGCAACTGGTGCAGGCGCTGGGGTTCCTGGCGCTGATCCTGCAGCTGCAGCGGCTGCTCAGCGGCCTCATCGACGCCAACACCGGCGGCAACGCGCAGGGCGTGGCGGCCGGGCTGGTGCTGTTCATCTCGGCGAACGCGGTCATGGGCCTGGCCGGCGCGATCATCAACAACCGGCGGCAGATCATCGGCGAGCGGGTCACGCTGTACATCAGCTCCGAGATCCTCAAGGTGACGTGCCTGGCGGAGCTCGATGACTTCGACGACTCCGACTTCCACGACCGGCTGCAGCGCGCGGCGGTCAGCGCGGCCGGGCGGCCGATGATGATGGTGCAGAGCATGATCACCATCGGGCAGAGCCTGTTCACGCTCGGCTCGCTGTGGGTGGCCCTGGTGATGCTGCAGCCGTGGATCGGCCTGGCCATGATCGTCGTTGCCGTGCCGGTCTGGATCGGCGGCACCCGCGTCGGCGAGGCGTATTTCTCGTTCATCGTGCACATCGCCGGCATGGACCGGGCCCGGATGTATCTGTTCCAGCTGTTGACGATGCGCGACCCCGCAAAGGAGATCCGGGCGTTCAACCTCGCCCGCTACCTCGCGGCCCGCTGGCGCGACACGATGACCGAGCGCATCGGCATGCTGGCCGCCACGCTGCGCAAGCAGCTGCGGGCCTCGCTCATCTCGACGCTGGGCAGCAACGTGGTGCTCGCGCTGGCCGCCGGCACGCTCATCGTGCTCAACAACCGGGGCGTGCTGACGCTGGCGCAGACGGCGGCCGTCGCCGCCGCGATGCTGCTGTTCGGCCAGAACCTGCTCGGCTCGATCGCCGAGACGAACGAGTTCTTCGAGTCGGCGCCGATCGTCAGCGACCTCAACCAGTTCCTGGCGCTGGAGGAGCAGCTGATGCGGCACCGGGCCGGCATCGCGCTGCCGGAGCGCTTCGAGCGCATCGCGCTCGAAGACGTCACCTTCCGCTACCGCGACACCAACCGCGACGCCGTCGCGAACATCGACTTCACGATCAACGCCGGCGAGGTCGTGGCGCTGGTCGGCGAGAACGGCTCGGGCAAGACGACGCTGGCCAAGCTCATCGCCGGGCTGTACGAGCCGCGTTCGGGAGCGGTATGCATCGACGGCGTCGATCTCAAGGACGCCGACCTCACCGCCTGGCGGGAGTCGGTGGCGGTGCTGTTCCAGGACTTCATCAAGTACGCCCTGACGGGCACCGACAACATCCGCCTCGGCGCGACGGGCCGCCCCGACGACCCCGACCAGGTGCGCGCGGCCGCCACCGCGGCCGGCGCTGACGAGTTCCTCTCGCGGCTGCCGCAGGCCTACGAGACGATCCTGGGCCCGCAGTTCGGCCGGGGCGTCGACCTGTCCCTTGGCCAGTGGCAGCGGGTGGCGCTGGCCCGGGCGTTCTACCGCGACGCGCCGCTGGTGATCCTCGACGAGCCGACGGCGTCGCTTGACGCCCGCGCCGAGCGGGACCTGTTCGACAGCGTCCGGCAGCTGTACCGCAACAAGACCGTGGTGCTGATCTCCCATCGCTTCTCGACCGTGCGCACCGCCGACCGGATCATCGTGCTGCAGGACGGGCGGATCGTGGAGCAGGGCAGCCACCCGCAGCTGATCGCGAACAACGGGCTGTACGCGGAGCTGTTCGCCATCCAGGCCAGCGCCTTCATCGAGGAGGACCTGGGGCACAGCGACGAGGTGCGCCAGCCGGTCCAGCCCTGACCGGTCGCAGCCTGACAGACCGAGGCAGCCCTGATGCGACGTGGCCGGCCGCGCCGACACCGCCCGGTGTCGCGTGGCCGGCCGCCTCGCGTCCGGATCCGGGTCGGCCGGACACCCGTCGGCCCGCGGGCGTTTCGCCGCCCCGGGCCGGCGTGCCCGCCGAGGCGCGCTCGATATCCTGGGCGTTGCGGGCGGAAGGGAGCGGCGTGTCGGACGGCGGCCGGATCAAGGTGCTCATCGTCGACGACCATGAGGTCGTGCGGCACGGGCTTCGTTTCATGCTGTCCCAGGAGCCGGACTTCGAGATCGTCGGCGAGGCCGGCGACGGCGCGGCCGCCCTCGCCGAGATCCGCCGCAGCCGGCCCGACGTGGTCCTGCTCGACCTCATGATGCCGGTCCTGGACGGCCTCGGCGTGCTGTACGCGATGCACGCCGAGCCGCACCGCCCGGCGTTCATCGTGCTGACGTCGTACTCCGACGAGAACCGGGCGATGGAGGCGATGCGCGCCGGCGCGCTGTCCTACCTGGCCAAGAGCACGGCCGCGGACCGGGTCACCGACGCGGTGCGGGCCGCGGCGACGGGCGGCAGCGTGCTGGCCCCGACGGTCGCGGCGGCGCTCGTGAACAAATGGCGCGAGAACGAGCGCGAGGGTCCTCTGGAGCGGCTCTCCGCCCGCGAGCGGGACGTGCTCGCCGAGCTGTCCCGGGGCCGCTCCAACCGCGAGATCGCCCGGGCCCTGTCGCTGGGGGAGCAGACGGTGAAGTCGCACGTGTCGAGCATCCTCACGAAGCTGGACCTGCAGGACCGCACGCAGGCCGCCATCTTCGGCCTGCAGCACGGCCTGGTGCCGCTCGGCGAGGCGCTGCAGAGCGACGAGTAGGCCCCGCGCGGCCACGGGCGAAGCGCCGGCGCGGCGCCTCGCTGGTGCCCCGATGGGACTGCTCTGACGGCGGGGTGGCAATCCTTGTCGGCCTTCGAGGCACCGTGCGACGGTTGGCCATCGGCTCTCGAAGGGGGATCCGCATCGATGAGTTGGACCACAGTCACCCAAGGCCGCCGCAGCCCGCGCGAGGCGGCCCATGACTGAGCAACCGCGGTTCCTGCGCCCGAACGCCATCATCGAGCCGCTGGTCGACCGCTTCTACGCCTGGCACCACACCGTGGCGCCGGTGCAGGCCGCGCTGCACCTGGCATCGCTGCAGCTGCCGATGCTCGAGTCGTACCTCAAGGCGCCGCAGGTGCACACGGCGGCCAGCGTCAACCCGGACCTGCGCGGCGGGTACTTCGTGAACATCCCCGAGTCGCGCAGCGGCGAGATCCGCGACCTGGTCGACGCCGTCAAGCGGGACCGGGCGCCGATGCTGCGCTTCGCCGAGGCGATCGGTGAGGCCGAGGCGCTGCTGCGGCAGGAGGCCAACGGCTTCGACCTGACGCCGCTGTACGCGAAGCTGCCCAAGGAGCTCGCCGGGGTGGTGGAGCTGGCGTACGACTGCGGCAACCAGCCGACGCTGCGCTACATCGAGCCGGCCGCCTACCGCAGCCCCGCGTACCAGGAGAGCCGGCAGTCCGTCCAGCTGTCCATCGAGCCCGGCGTCGAGCGCCCGTTCATCTTCAGCACGCCGCGGCTGCCCTCGCCCGACGTGCTCGACCTGGACATCCCGTTCCGCCACGACGGGCTGCGCGAGCTGTTCGCCGCCCGCCTGCGCCCGACCACCCTCGGACGGCTGCGGGAGGCCCTGGGAGTTCCCGACGACCGGGTCGCGCTGCTGGAGCGTCTGCTCACCGACGCGCCCGGCCAGGCCGCCGACCGGCACATCGAGTCCGGCGGGCGCATCCGGTACTTCGGGCACGCCTGCCTCGTGATGCAGTCGCCCGAAGCGACGGTGCTCACCGACCCGTTCATCAACGCCGACACGAACTCGACCGGCCGGTACCTGCTGCGCGACCTGCCCGACCGCATCGACCTGGTGATCATCACGCACGGCCACCAGGACCACATCGTGCTGGAGACGATCCTGCAGCTGCGGGGCCGCGTCGGCGCCGTGGTCGTGCCGCGCTCGTCGCGGGGCAACCTGTGCGACCCGTCCCTGGGGCTCTACCTCAAGCACCTGGGCCTGCCGGTGATCGAGGTCGACGACTTCGACGAGGTCGAGTTCCCGGGCGGCAAGGTGACCGCCACGCCGTTCCTCGGTGAGCACGCGGACCTCGACATCCGCGCCAAGTCCACATACTGGGTGGAGATCGCCGGCCGGAAGATCTTCGTCGGCGCCGACTCGTCGGGCCTCGACCCGACGCTGTACCGCTACATGCGCAGCGACCTGGGCTCGGTGGACATGGCGTTCCTGGGCATGGAGTGCGACGGCGCGCCGCTGACGTGGCTGTACCAGCCGCTGCTGACCCGGCCGGTGACGAAGAAGATGAGCGACTCGCGCAAGCTGTCGGGCTCCAACGCCGAGCAGGCCGGCGCGATCGTCGACGAGCTCGGCGCGGGCGAGGTGTACGTCTACGCGATGGGCGAGGAGGACTGGCTCGGCCACGTGATGGCCACGAGCTACACCCCCGACTCCTATCAGCTCAAGCAGATCGAGGTCTTCCTCGCGTGGTGCGCGGAGAAGGGTGTCAAGGCCGAGCACCTGCTCGGCCAGCGTGAGTGGCGTTGGTAGCGGACAAACAGGAGGACGCTGTGCGTACGGTCAGCTTCGACTTCGACAATCCCGAGGCCCGCTTCAAGGTGCTCGTCAACGACGAGGAGCAGTACTCGCTGTGGCCGGGAGACCTGCCGGTGCCGGGCGGGTGGGCCGAGACCGGGGTGCACGCCTCCAAGGAGGAGTGCGACGAGTACCTGCGCAAGACCTGGACCGACATGCGGCCGAAGAGCCTGCGCATCGCGCTCGACGGGGAATGACCGGGATCATCGGCCATGCCCCACGTCTTCACCAACGGCATCCGTCTCTGCTTCGAGCGGCACGGCCGGGGTGAGCGGGTCCTGTTCATCATGGGCTCGTCGGCCGGCGGCCGGGTCTGGACCCTGCACCAGACCCCGGCCGTCGTCGCCGCCGGATACCAGGCGATCACCTTCGACAACCGCGGCATCCCGCCGTCGGACGTGCCGCCGGGCCGGTACACCCTCGACGACATGGTCGCCGACACCGTCGGCCTGATCGAGGCCATCGGCGCGGCGCCGTGCCGCATCGTCGGTACCTCACTCGGCGCCGTCATCGCCCAGGAACTGGCGATCCGCCGGCCGGATCTGGTCCGCTGCGCGGTGCTCATGTCGACGAAGGCCCGATCGGACCCGGCCCGGCTCGCCCACTCGCTGGCCTACCGCGCCCTCGCCGAGAGCGGGGTCCGCCTCCCGCCCGAGTTCCGGGCGAGCGTCACGGCGTTCGAGATGCTCTCGCCGGCCACGCTCAACGACCCCGCGGCGTCGGCCGCGTGGCTGGACACGCTGCGCCACGCCGCCGGGGCCGAGCCGGCGGGGTACGGCGGCGGGCAGGACTGGGTTAACCTGACCGAGGATCGGCGCTCGGCGCTGCGCGGCATCGGCGTGCCGTGCCGCGTCATCGCCTTCGCCGACGACCTCGTCACGCCGCCGCACCTGGGGGCCGAGGTCGCCGAGGCCATCCCGGACTGCGATCTCATCGAGATCGCCGCCGCCGGGCACTTCGGCTATCTCGAACGCGCCGCCGAGGTGAACTCGGCGATCCTGGAGTTCCTGGCCAAGCATGAGGACGGCCCATGAGACTGCGCCCGGCGCCGCTTGAGGACTGGCTGCGCGACTACTACTTCGCCGCCGACATCGACATCAGCTCCAGCGGCGTCGAGACGTACACGATGGCCGAGCTGCGGGCCAAGGCCGGCGTGCGGCAGGCGGACATCGACTCGCTCGTCTTCGACGACGGCTACTCGGTCGGCCGGCCCGCGCTGCGCGAGCTGATCGCCCGCGGCTGGGGCGACGGGGACCCGAGCAAGGTCATGACCGCCAACGGCTCCAGCGAGGCGATCTCGCTGGTGCTCGCGACCGTGCTGAGCCCCGGCGACGAGGTCGTGGTGGTCGAGCCCGGCTACCACCTGCTGGTCGAGTACGCCGTGTCCCTGGGCTGCGTGACGCGGCCCTGGCGGCTCGCCCCGCAGCGCGGGTGGCGGCCCGCGATGGAGGAGCTCGAGTCGCTGGTGACCGAGCGCACCCGGGCGATCGTGCTGAACTTCCCGCAGAACCCGACCGGCGCCGCCGTCACGGCGGACGAACTGCGCCGGATCGTCGCGCTGGCCGGGCGCGCCGGGGCGTATCTGCTGTGGGACGCGGCGTTCACCAGCCTGGTGTACGACACCGAGCCACTGCCGCCCGTGAGCACCCTCTACGAGCGGGGCATCGACTTCGGCACGTTCTCCAAGGCATTCGGCCTGCCCGGGCTGCGCTTCGGCTGGTGCATCGCGCCGCCCGACGTGATCGCCGGCTGCGTGCGGATCCGCGACTACACCACGCTGCACGTCGCGCCGCTGATCGAGCTGCTGGCCACGGCCGTGCTCGACAACGCGCCGGCGTTCCTCGGCCCGCGGCTGGAGCAGGCCGCGGGCAACCGCCGGATCGTCGCGGAGTGGGCCGCCGCTCAGGGCGACCGGGTGTCGCTCGTGCTGCCGTCGGGCGGCGTGGCTGCCTTCCCGCGCCTGTCCGGCATGGACAACACGGACGCGTTCTGCGACGACCTGTTCAAGCGCCACGGCGTCCTGGTCATCCCCGGGTCGTGCTTCGGCGCGCCGCAGCACATCCGGCTCGGCTTCGGCGGGCCGACCCGGCAGCTGACCGAGGGCCTCGAGCGGCTCGCTGCGGCCCTGCCGGAGTGGACCGGCTGAGCTGCGCGGCGGGATCGGCGCGGCGTTGCGCCGGACCTCGACCGGCGGGGGAAGAACGTTTCGACGGCGTCGTGGCCGGTCCGGGCCTCGGCGCCGTCGTGGCCATCCGGGCGGATGCCGGGATGGTGCCCGGCTGCAGCCTCGCTGGAGCGCGAAATCGCGCCTGCCGGAGGCGCGTTGGAGCCGATTGCCGCGGAGCCGTCCGACTGCGTGGACGCGTCAGTCGAACACGGCGGGCGCGGCCCGGCACCGGTCGAGCGGGCCGGCGACGGCCAAGGAACGTCGTGCTTCGGGGGGAGCTGCCTTGCAAGAGCCGCGATGGACCCGCATCCTGCCGGACCGCCCGGTTGAGGTCACCGCCGATGGCGACGCCGGGCCGGGACAGGAGTTGGTACAGCAGTTCCTCGGCCGGCTGTCCGAGCCGCAGTGGGTGCCGGTGCGCTTCCTGCTGCCGGCCGACTCGCCCCGCCAGAGCGGCGAGGACGTCGAGCACGCCCAGATGCTGGCCCGCGTCGACGCCCGGCTGCCGCCCATCGTGGTGCACCGCCAGCTGATGCGGGTGATCGACGGCATGCACCGCCTGACCGCGGCGACGCTGCGCGGCGACGAGTTCATCGAGGTCCGGTTCTTCGACGGCACCGAGCACGAGGCGTTCGTACTCGCTGTGCAGACCAACATCGCGCACGGGCTGCCGCTGCCGCAGGCCGATCGCTCCCGGGCCGCGGAGCGCATCATCGCGAGCCATCCGGGCTGGTCCGACCGCGCCATCGCCGCCGCTGTCGGCCTCAGCGCCCAGACCGTGGCCAACATCCGGCGGCGGATGTGGATCCAGTCCGACAGCGAGGTGCGCGTGCGGACCGGCCGGGACGGGCGGGTGCGGCCGCTCGACGGCGCCGAGGGGCGGTTGCGCGCGTCGCGGATCCTGCGCCTGCGCCCGGACGCGTCGCTGCGGGAGGTGGCGCGGGAGGCCGCGGTCTCGCCGTCGACCGTCCGTGACGTACGCCGCCGCGTGCTGCGGGGCGAGGATCCGGTGCCGCGCCCGCGCCAGCGGCGCCGCCTGGAGGCGCCCGCCCCGGCCGCGCCGCCGCCGGGCGGCCCAGACCTGGCGGCCGTGCTGGAGGGCCTGCAGAACGACCCGGAACTGCGGCAGACGGAGTCGGGCCGGCAGCTGCTGCGGTGGATTTTCTCGCGTGCGATCCGCTCAGACGAACGACTTGATGTCATCGACAAGGTGCCGCCACACTGCACGTACATCATTGCCAACGTGGCGCGCTCCTGCGCGGAGGAATGGTCGCGCCTCGCCGAGCACCTGCAACGGCGCCCCGGCGCCTCCGCCTGATCGACCGGGGCCTCGGGCGCTCCGGCCCCGCGCCCCCGCGACTGCGACAACCGTCCGCCGGTTACGTGCGAGAAGGGTGATCCATCATGACCACGGTCGTGCAACGTCCCCGCACCAAGAAGCGCATGTGGGGCTGGACCTTCCGATGACTCTTGCCATCGGCGCCCAGCCGACCACCCTGCCGAACCACCCCGCCCGCGCCGCCGGGCCCGCCATGGGCCCGGCGGTCGTCGTGCGCCAGCACGGCGCCGACTCCGCCCGCCCGCCCGCCGTGGCGTCGCCGGTCCTGGCCGGCGTCGGCACCGCCGTGGCCGGCTCGCCCTACTCGCAGCAGGACCTGCTGGACCTGTTCTCCATCACCGACCCCAAGGTCCGCTCCGTCTTCCAGAACAGCGCGATCGAGCGCCGGTTCCTCACCGTGCCCGTCAGCCCCGACGGCTCCACCCGCGACGAGCCGCAGGGCGACCTGCTGCGCAAGCACAAGGCCGTCGCGGTCGACATGGGCGCCCGCGCCGTGCTTGCCGCGCTCGCCGACGCCGGCCTGCGACTGTCCGATGTGGACTACCTGTGCTGCGTCACCTCCACCGGCTTCCTCACTCCCGGGCTGAGCGCGCTGCTCATCCGCGAGCTGGGCATCGACCCCGGCTGCCACCGTGTCGACGTGGTGGGCATGGGCTGCAACGCCGGCCTCAACGCGCTCAACGGCACCGCCAACTGGGCCAAGGCCAACCCGGGCCGGGTCGCGCTCATGGTGTGCGCGGAGGCCTGCTCCGCGGCCTACGTCATGGACTCCACCATGCGCACCGCGGTCGTCAACAGCCTCTTCGGCGACGGGTCGGCGGCGGTCGCCGTCGTCGCGCCGGCCTCCGGGGGCGCCGCGGCTGCGGCGCCGTCGCCCGCGTCCGGGCCGCGCGTGCTCGACTTCGCCAGCCGCATCATCACCGACGCGTTCGACGCCATGCGGTACGACTGGGACGACGCCCAGCACCGGTTCAGCTTCTTCCTGGACCCCGACATCCCGTACGTCGTCGGCGCGAACGCCGGCGAGGTCGTCGGGCGGCTGCTGGACCGGGCCGGGCTGCGCCGCCGCGACATCCGGCACTGGCTCGTGCACTCCGGCGGCAAGAAGGTCATCGACGCCGTGCGCGTCAACCTCGGCCTGACCCGCCACGACGTGCGGCACACCACCGGCGTCCTGCGCGACTACGGCAATCTGTCCAGCGGCTCGTTCCTGTTCTCCTACCAGCGGCTGCTGCGCGAGGCGGTGACCGAGCCCGGCGACTACGGCGTGCTGATGACGATGGGACCCGGCTCGACGATCGAGACGGCGCTGGTCCAATGGTGACGGGGGAGAACATGCACGAGTCGGGGACGGGCGCCGGCCCGCTGACGCTGCACGTCGACGGCGCCCGGGCGCTGTCCGGCGAGACCGTCGCCGCGGTCGCCGCGGTCTGCGGCCGGGCCGAGGACGCCGCGGGGACGGCCGTCGTGGTTGTACACGTGAGCGGCACCCCGACCGGCGACTGGGCCGCCGGGCTGTCGGTCAAGCTCGTGAACCGCTGGGAGCAGGTGCTGCGCCGCCTGGAACGGGTGCCGGCGACGACCATCGCGGTCGCCACCGGCGACTGTGGCGGGGCGGCGCTGGACGCCCTGCTGGCCACCGACCACCGCATCGCGGCCGGCGCCACGCGGCTGCTGCTGCCGATGCACGACGGCTTGGTCTGGCCGGGCATGGCGCTGTACCGGCTGGCCCGGCAGGCCCCCAATGCCACGGCCGTGCGCCAGGCCGCGCTGTTCGGCGCGGCCATCCACGTCGACGACGCATTCGCGCTGCACCTCGTCCACGAGGTGACCGACGACGTCGACGCGGCGGTCGCGTCCGCCGCGGCGCGGGCCGCGGACGTCTCCGGCACGGAGCTGGCGATCCGGCGGCAGCTGGCCTTCGACGCCCAGAGCGTCGGCTTCGAGGAGGCGCTCGGCACGCACCTGGCCGCGGTCGACCGCACCTTGCGGCTCGCCGCGGGCGCGGCGTCATGACGGCCGTCGGGGCGCTCGCCGGGGCCGAGCTGGACCCGGCGGCGGCCGACCCCGCCGCCGGCCGGCGGGTGCTCGACGGCGTCGCCGAGGCGGCCCCGGCCGACCTCGGCGGCGCGCGGCGGGTGATCGCCGAGGTCGCCGAGCGGGCCGCCCGGCAGCTCGAGCGGCTGCCGGTGCCGGCCGATCGCACGCCGCCGCAGCGGTCCACGGCGGCCGCCGAGCACGCCGCCGCCCGCGGCGTGCGCGGGCGGTTCCTGGAGCGCCACGCCGCCGCCGTCTACGCCGAGCTGACCGGGGATCGTGCCCGGCGCCTCGGCGTCGCTGAGCTCTGCGCCGCCGCCGCGGCCGCGTTCCCGGGCCTCGTGCCCGGGCCGGCCGCGGTCGCCGCCGACCGGGCCCGGCCCCAGGCGGCCAAGGAGGGCTGGGAGGTCGATCAGGGCGTGTTCCTCGGCGCGGTGCTGCGCCGCCCCGAGGAGGGCATCCACCTGCTCGACTCGATGCTGCGCCCGACGCACCGGGCGCAGCGGCTGCTGGAGCGCTACCGCAGCGCCGGCGCGGCCGACCTCGGGTCGGTCCACCTGGAGCGCCGCGACGGCGTCGCCCATCTGACCCTGCAGCGCGAGGACTGCCTCAACGCTGAGGACGAGCGGCAGGTCGACGACATGGAGACGGCCGTCGACCTGGCGCTGCTGGACCCGGACGTCGAGGTGATCGTGGTGCGGGGCGGGGCGATGACGCACCCGCGGTACCACGGCCGAAGGGTGTTCTCATCCGGCATCAACCTCAAGGCGCTGCACGCCGGCGGGATCGGCCTGGTCGACTTCCTGCTGCGCCGCGAGATGGGCTACATCGCCAAGCTCACCCGGGGCCTGTTCGACGGCGGCGGATGGTGGGAGCGGCCCGGCGGCAAGCCGTGGCTGGCGGTCGTCGACTCGTTCGCGATCGGCGGGGGCTGCCAGCTGCTGCTCGCCGCCGATCACGTGATCGCCGCCGCCGACGCCTACATCAGCCTGCCTGCCGCGCAGGAGGGCATCGTGCCGGGCGCGGGCAACCTGCGGCTGACCCGGCACGGCGGCGCCCGGCTGGCCCGGCAGGTCATCCTGCTCGGCCGGAAGATCCGCGTCATCGAGCCCGACGCGCGGCTGTTCGTCGACGAGGTCTACGACCCCGGGGCGGAGCTCGACGAGGCCGTGCCGCGCTGCGCCGGACGGCTGCGCGGCGGCGCGGTCGCGGCCAACCGGCGGATGCTCCTGCAGGCCGAGGAGCCGCCGGACGCGTTCCGGGCCTACCTCGCCGAGTTTGCGCTGCAGCAGGCGCGGCGCATCTACAGCGCCGACGTCATCGGCAAGGTCGGACGCTTCGCGGCGCCGCCCGCATGAGCGCCCGGCAGCCGGGTGCCAAGGCGCCCGACCGCCCCCGCGTCCGCTACGACAAGCGCGACCACGTCGCGTACGTCACGCTGGACCGCCCCGAGGTGCTCAACGCCATGGATCTGCGCACCCACGAGGAACTCGGGTGCATCTGGGACGACGCCGAGGCCGACGACGGCGTGCGCGTGGTCGTGCTCACCGGCGCCGGCGACCGCGCCTTCTCCGTCGGGCAGGATCTGCGCGAGCGGGCCGAGCTCGACAAGTACGGCACGACGCCGACGACGTTCGGCAGCCGCGGCCAGCCCGGCTGGCCCCGGCTGACCGAGCGGTTCGGCTTCTCGAAACCCCTCGTCGCGCGGGTCAACGGCTGGGCGCTCGGCGGCGGTCTCGAGCTGGCTCTGGCGTGCGACATCATCGTCGCCGCCGAGCACGCCGTCTTCGCCCTGCCGGAGGTGAAGCTGGGCCTCGTGCCCGGCGCCGGCGGCGCGTTCCGGCTGGCCCGGCAGGTGCCGCTGAAGACCGCGATGGGGTACCTGCTGACGGGCCGGCAGTTCACCGCGGCCACGGCGCTGCGGCTCGGGCTGGTCAACGAGGTCGTGCCGGCCGAACGGCTGGACGAGGCCGTCGGCGAGTGGGTCTCGGACCTCGTGCGAGCGGCGCCGCTGGCCGTCCGCGCGGTCAAGGAGGCGACGATGCGCTCGCTCGAGATGACGCTGGAGCAGGCGTTCGCGACCCGTTTCGAGTGGGAGCAGCGGCGCATGGTGAGCCGGGACGCGGTGGAGGGGCCGCGGGCCTTCGCGCAGAAGCGGTCCCCGATCTGGTTCGGGCGTTAGCGGTACCCGTGACCGCAAAAGGCCGGCGGACCGCGGTCCGCCGGCCTTTCCTCGTACCCGCGGCGGCTACCAGCGCCACTCGCGCTTGTTGAACAGGTGCTCGGCGGTGATGCCGTGGTCGGTGCACCAGCCGAGGAACTCGTCGATCTGCTTGAGCTGGTAGGTGTCCTCGGTGTAGGTCGTCGCCATGACGTGGCCCTGCCAGCTCTCCTCGCCCATCGCGTAGATGTAGGCCTCGTCGGCGTCGAGCTCCTGCATGATGTCGGCCGCCTGCTTGGCGTTGGAGCCCGACAGCTTGCGCGAGTCGCTCATCTTCTTCGTCACCGGCCGGGTCAGCAGGCCCTGGTACAGCCACGTCAGCGGCGCGCCGTCGCACTCCATGCCGAGGAACGCCATGTCCACCTTGCCGAGGTGGTTGCGGATGTAGCGGTACAGCACCGGGTCGATGCCGGAGGAGTCCGCGCCGATGAACGCCGACGCGCCGGCCAGCTGCACGATGAACGTGGACTTCGCGCGGATGTCGAGGTCGGAGTGCTCGCCGAGGAACGGCGTGGCGACGATCCGGCCGCCCTCGAACGGTACCTCGTCGAAGTCGTCGACCTCGATGACGTTGAAGCCGATCGCCTTGAGGTACAGCCCGATCGACGGGTCGCACATGTTGCCCCGCGACGAGCGCGGCACGACGACGGCGCCGATGCGGTGGCGCAGCGGGATCAGCGTCTCCAGCACGATGTGGTCCTGGTGGCCGTGCGTGATGAGGACGTAGTCGATACGGTCCGGCAGGTCGTCGATCGTGTACCGGTCGCCGTGACGGTTGTCGGTGCTGATGAACGGGTCGGTGACGATGGCGACCTCGGGCGTCTGCAGCAGCAGGCAGGCGTGGCCGAAGTACCGGATGCGCCCGCCCGAGTCGATGTGCCGGTCCGGTGCGAGGCTCGGCCGATCCGACAGCAGCGTCGCCAGCTGGGCGGCCTGTGCGTCGTCGAGCTCCAGGGCCTCCCGCAGGGCGGCCAGCGTCGTGGGCGCGGTGCGCGCGGCGAACAGCGCGTCCAGGCCCGGGTGGTCGAAGCGCCGAGGCAGGTCCAGCACGTCGGGCCCGGGCAGGCGGGGCGTGCTGAGGATGAACGGCCGCTCGACGCCGTTGTCCAGGGACAGCTGCACCGACTGGCGTCCGCGGTCGTAGACCGGGCTCGTGTACACCAGCGGCTCGATGTAACGCATCGACGGCTGGTTGTTCGTGTCGTACGCCAGCTCGACGAGGCCGTTGAGCGCGGCCGGCAGCTTCGGGTACAGCGGCGTGAGATCGAAGCCGGTCGCCTGCTGCTCCAGCATCGACTCGGCCTCGGCCACCGCCGCGGCGAACGTCAGCATGTCGGCGCGGTCGCGCTTGATGCCGTCGAGCAGGTCGGCGACCTCGTTGCTGCGCGACTCCTCGATATTGACGAAGTACCCGCCGCGCAGCGCAGGGTTGCGACTGGCCGCGAGGTGCACCTGCGGATTCTGCAGGTACGACTCGAGCAGCGGCACCTGCAGGTTCGCGAGGTTCATCGACGCCTGCACCGGCGCGATGATGTGCATCCAGGCGAAGAACCGGTCGACCAGCGGCTCGATGATGGCGTTGGAACGTAGGAACACCGGCTCGTCTGGCAAGCCCATGCTGAGCTCCCTCCAGTCTCGGGAAACGATCGGCCCACGGGGACAAGGGGTACCGGGCACGGCGGGACGAGGAGCGTCGGCAACGGTCCGGCCGTCGTGTCAGCCATGATGCCGCCGCGCGCGCCTGTGCGGGTCGTTGCGCGGCGCCCGTCCAGCGACGTTCCACCCGGCCGTCCACGATGACGCCAGCGCCGCCCCACCCCGCCGGCGCCGAACTATGCGGTGGTCCCTCCGTGTGTGGCGCGGTCGTGCGGGGGTCGAGTCCGGGTGATGCAGAGCGGCTGTTCAACCGCTGCCTCTGCGCAGTTGAACAGGCCGGCGGCTACACGCTCAGGGCGGCGGACTCCGCGTGGTCCAGGCGGTGCAGCGGCGTGCGCAGGGCGGTGACCTTGGTGGTGACGTCGCGGGGTGCGCGGGCTGCTGCGGCCCGGTCGCCCGCGGGGCTGCCGATGTAGAGCCAGCCGAGCAGGCGCTCCTCGGGCCGCACCCCGAGCAGCTGCCGCACCCGTGGTGAGTCGGTGTTCTTGCCGGTGCGCCAGATGCTGCCGTAACCCCGCGCGTGCAGCAGCAGCATCATGCCGTGATTCACCAGGCTTGCGGCCGCCAGCTGTTCCCACTCGGGGACCTTGTGCGGCAGCCGTGGTTGGAAGATCAAGGACGCCAGCAGCGGCGCTCGAAGCGGCTTCGCGGCCGCGTCGGCCATGCGCTCGGCGCTGGCCTCTTCGGCGAAGCACGCGCCCAGCGACTGCCGCTCGGCGCCGTCGACCAGGACCCACCGCCACGGCTGCAGCTGGCCGTGGTCGGGCGCCGCGGCCGCGACGGCGAGGAGCTCAGCGAACTCCTGCGCGCTCGGTGCCGGTTCGGTCAGGTAGTGCTCGCTGCGGCGAGTGAGGATCGCGGTCATGACGTCCATGCCGGCTACTCCCGTCGGTTTCGGCGGTGGCCCGTTGCTGGTGGGCCCGGCCCGGCACCGATTGTGCCCCGCTAGATCGGCCCCGCCGGTCCGTACGCCCGGGCCCGGCCCGGGCTCCCATCGAGCCGCCATCGCCGCACCAACGACGCGGCCGGGTGCTCGGGGGGCCCGGCGCGAGCTCGGGGTCGCACGACCGGGTCGAGCCCTGACTATGGCCGCACTGCCGGATGTGTCCCGGTCTTGGCCGCTCAGCGCATCACCATTGGCCTCCAGTGCGAATGTCCTTCATTTTCGCGGCCCGTCCCAGGAATTGAAATTTCAAAGGCCGAATTGTGTGCGGCGGAGGGAATTCATGCGGTCAAGAATGCGTCACGCACCGGCGTCGCCGTGCGGGCAAGCGCCTACGTTGATCGTCGAATGCGTCGAACGACCTGCTCCTACGGCTTGTAGTGGGCAGTGGCCCTGTCTTCGTGCAACCTCAAGATTTCCTGGGAGTTTTCAGATCTATTGACACTGGACGTTGTGGGTTGAGAGCATGACACGCGGATCGTCCGGAAATTACATTCCGGAAGGTTTGCTGTGGCAATTATCGGTTTCCGAACGACCGCGCCACACCACACGGGGGAAATATGCAGCACGACCCTGCCATCAGCTCTCTGACGGCGAGTGAAGACATCGAACGCGTCGCGCTCGAGGCGTTACGACCGGCCGACTCGCCGCGGCTGTCCGGCGAGGACGAGGAACACATACGCGTGCTGGCCGAGTCCGGTGCCGGCCTCCCGCCGATCATCGTGCACCGCGGCAACATGCGCATCATCGACGGCATGCACCGCATCGGCGCCGCCCGGCTGCGCGGCGACGAGACGATCGAGGTCCGCTACTTCGACGGCACACCACAGGAGGCGTTCGTCCTCGCGGTGCGCTCCAACATCGCGCACGGCCGGCCGTTGTCGCTGCAGGACCGGATGCTCGCCGCCGAGCGCATCATCAACGAGAACCCGGCGTGGTCCAACCGGTCGATCGCCGAGGTGGCCGGGCTGGGCGCCAACACCATCGGCAACATCCGCCGGAGGGTCGAGGCCACCAACGACGCCGCCCGCGGCACCCAGGCCCGCGTCGGGCGCGATGGCCGCCGCCGTCCCGTCGACAACGTGAAGGGCCGCCTGCGGGCCGCCGAGATCATCCGCAGTGAGCCGGACGCACCCCTGCGCGCCGTCGCCCGCCGGGCCGGCGTCTCCCCGACCACCGCGCAGGACGTCCGCAACCGGCTGCGCCGCGGCGAGGAGCCGGTGCCGGTCCGGCAGCTCGCGGACGCCGCACCGGTGCGGTGCCGCAGCCTGCGCCGCCAGCACGCCGCGCCCCGCCGGTCCGGCATCGAGGAGGCCCTCAGGGGCCTGCAACGCGACCCGGCCCTGCGGTTCAACGAGTCCGGCCGGACGCTGGTGCGCTGGCTGATGGCCCGCGCGGTCCGCTTCGAGGACTGGCAGGAGGTCTCCGGCGAGGTACCGACGCACTGCACATACATCCTCGCCGAGGTCGCCCGGCGGGTCGCCACCGAGTGGCAGTACATCGCCGAGGAACTGCAGAACCAGACCCGGCAGATGGCCTGACGCGGCTCTTCGACATGACACCGGCACCGGTACGGTGTGTCGATGGCACCAGCACACCGCGAGACGAGTCGATGAGTCCGGAGCGGCGGGCCTGGGGCGCGCTGGAGTCCGACGTCATGGCGGTGCTGTGGGCGGCCGCGGCGCCGCTGAGCCCCGCCCAGGTGCGGCAGCAGCTCGGCGACGGCCTGGTGTACAACACCGTGCAGACCGTCCTGACCCGGCTCGTCGAGAAGGGCCTGGTGCGCCGCCGGAGAAGGCTCACCGGCCGCGGCCACGTCTACTTCGCGGCCGAGGACCAGGCTGCGGCGGCCGCCCGCCGGATGCGGGCCGTGCTCGACGGCCCGGGCGACCGCCGCGCCGTGCTGCGACAGTTCACCGCGGACCTCGACCCCGCCGACGCCGACCTGCTGCGCGCCCTCCTGCAGAACCCGGGCGAGGAGGACACAGCGTGATCTGGCTGGTGCCCGTACCGCTGCTGCTCCCGGCCCTCTTGCTGCCCCTCGCCCGGCTCGCCACCCGGTCCGGCCGACCCGAGCGGGCCTCCCGCGCCCTCGCCGTCGCGGCGCTCGTCACGGCCGCCTCCGGGGTCGCCTGCCTCGTCCTCGTCGCCGCCACCCTCGCCGACGACCTCCCCGCCGCCGTCGCCAACTCCCGGCGCGCCCACGCCCGCGGCCACATCCTGCCGGAGCCGATCCCCGACGCGTTCGCCGTCGCGGTGACCCTGCTGCTGGCGTGGATCGCCTGGCGCCTCGCCGCCGAGCTGGGCCGCCGCCGCGCGATCGCCCGCGACCTGCACGCGGTCGGACCCGCCCGGGAGCGGCTCCTCGTCGTCGAGTGGGCGAGCCCGCGCGCCGTCGCCGTCCCGCCCCGCCGCGACCGTCCCGGCCACGTCCTGGTGACCCGCGGTCTGCTGCGCCTCCTCGACGCCCGCGAGCGGGCCGCCGTCCTCGCGCACGAGGGCGCCCACCTCTCCCGCCGCCACCACCGCACCACCGCCCTCGCCGGCGCCGCCGCCGCCCTCAACCCGCTGCTGCACCCGGTGGTGTCCGCGGTGTGGCTGCTCGTCGAGCGCAGCGCCGATGAGGACGCCGCACGGGCCGTCGCCGACCGCCGGCTCGTCGCGCACACCGTCGCCAAGGTCGCGCTCGCCGCGCACGGGCAGGCCGCCGCGCTCGGCTTCGGCGGCTCCAGCACCCTGCGCCGGGTCGAGGCCCTCACCCGCCCGCAGCCCGGCCGCCGCCCCGCCGGCGCCGTCGACGCGAGCGCCGTGCTGCTGGCCGCGCTCTCCCTCGCCCTCGTCGCGGCCGCCTGCATCGATTTCGTCGAGCTGTTCCGCGTCTGGGTCCCGCGCTACTGACGGGATGATGGAGGCATGAGCTACGCGGTCGGCCTGGTGCTGCATCCGAGCAAGCCTGTCGGGGACTCCGTCGCGGCCATTCTCGGCGCCGAGTGGGACCATCCGATGCGGGTGATCGCGCGCGAACGGGACCGCGAGCGCGTGCCCGTCGGCGTCGAGGTGACCGACGACGCGGCGTTCCTCAACGCCGTCGACGCGGTCATCGCACTCGGCGGGGACGGCACGATGCTCGGCGCCATGCGGCTCATGGTCGAGCGGCCCGTGCCCGTGCTCGGGGTCAACCACGGCAACCTCGGCTTCCTCGTCGAGGTCGCGCCCGGGGAGCTGCCGGCGGCGCTGCGCCGGCTGGCCGCGGGCGACTTCACCATCGAGCGGCACGGGTGCCTCGAGGCGGACGCCGGCGAACGGGCCCTGGCCACGCGGTTCGGGTTCAACGACGTCGTGCTGGCGCGGGCGGGGCGGACCGGGGCCGTGTCCGTCGACCTGTGGGTCAACGACGTGCGCTACGGCTACTACCGCGCCGACGCCGTGGTCGTGGCCACGCCGACCGGGTCGACCGCGTACAGCTACGCGGCCGGCGGGCCGGTGCTCTCGCCCTCGTCGGACGCGCTCGTCGTCACACCCGTGGCGCCGCTGTCGGGCATCGGGCGGGCGGTGGTGCTCGGCGCGGGGGACCGGGTGACGCTCGCGGTCGCCGACGACAGCGCCCCGATCGCCGTGGACGTCGACGGCACGGCCGGCGGCGCCCTCGAGCACGGCGACCGGCTCACCATGACGCTGCGCCGCGACGCCGCCGAGGTGGTGCGGCTCTGCGCCGACGAGCACGCCAGCCGCAGCCGGATCAAGCTCAGCCTGCTGGACCTGCCGCTGCGGCCGGGGCAGCTGCTCGACCTGATCCCGGCCGAGCTGCGGCAGCGGGCGTACCAGGCGATCGAGCAGGGGGCGTCAGGAGGCGCTGCCGACTAGGGCGTCGCCGGTCGGGGTGCGGCGGTAGTACACCTCCTTGCCGACCCGCTTGCCCACGGCCAGGCCGCCGCCGCGCAGCACGGCCAGGTGCTGGCTGACCGCGCCCGTGGTCAGGGCCAGGCGGCGGGCCAGGGCGGTGGTGGTGGACGGCTCGGCGAGCGCGATGAGCATGCGGGCGCGGTTGCGGCCGATGAGCGCGGCGAGGCCGTCCGGTGCCGGTGGCGGCGCCTGCTCCCACAGCGTGCCGACGCCGGCGACCGGATAGGCCAGCATCAGGCGGTACGGCCGCGACATCACCGCCACCGTCGGCCAGTGGAAGGCGCTGGGCACCAGCACGAGTCCCTCGCCGTGCGGCTCCTCGACGTGCTGGTGCGGTCGGTCGATGTGCAGCCGGTCGCCGGTCCACACGACGGCGGGGTTGAGCGAGTCGAACAGGGCGTGCGCGCCGCCGGCGGCCAGGGTGCGGGTGCGGCGGATGACGTCGGCCTCGAGCAGCCCGTGCACCCGCGGCCAGTACTCGCGCAGGCACGCGTCCCAGTAGCGGGCGAGGGTGTCGGCGACCCGGGCGACGCCGGCCGCCGGGTCGTCGAGGAACGCGCGCGCGGCCGGCGACGGGCGCCGGCCCAGGCGGCTCACCTCGGTGTGCGCGGTCTGCGGTGACGTGGCCCGGATACGTTCGAGCTCGGCCGGGAACGTCGGCGCCTGCGCCTCCGGCGGCGGGGTGAGGAAGTCCGGCATGTACCCGTCCGGCGGCACGATCGCGAACAGCTCCTCGAGCCCCTCGACGCCGGCCAGGCGCGGCTGCACGGCGGTGACCCAGGGCCGGTGGATGGCCTGCCGGGCCGGGTCGCCGAGCGTGCGCAGGCTCGCCACGGCCTCCCACATCGGCGAGTACGCGAAGCGGATCCGGGCCACGTCGTCGGGCCCGAGCAGCCACGTCACCGCCATACCTTTTAGCCTACGCTAAGACGTTGGCCAGGTGGCCGCGTGACAGCAGACGCTGTCCCGGTGACGACGACAACGGGGATCCCCGCGCGGGAGCAGCAGGAACATCGGCGGCAGGACGCCCTGCCGGGCCCGTTCTGGGCACTGTGGGCGGGCACGCTCGTCAACCGGCTCGGCACGATGGTCATGCCCTTCACCGGCGTGTACCTCACCCAGGCCCGCGGCTTCTCCGTCGCCGTCGCCGGCCTCGCGATGACGCTGTTCGGCATCGGCTCGCTCATCTCGCAGCTGGCCGGCGGGCTGCTGACCGACCGGATCGGCCGGCGCGCCACCCTGTGCGGCAGCATGGTCGCGACCGCGGCGGTGATGCTCGCCCTCGGCTACAGCACCGGACTCCCCGCGATCCTGGCCGGCATGTTCGTGCTCGGCCTGCTCATCGACGCCTACCGCCCGGCGTCCAGCGCGCTCGTGGCCGACCTGGTGTCCCCGGCGCTGCGGCCGAAGGCGTTCGGGCTGCTGTTCTGGGCGGTCAACCTCGGCTACGCGGTGGCCATGGTGGCGGGCGGCTGGCTGGCCCGCCTCGGCTTCTCGTGGTTGTTCTGGGCCGACGCCCTCACGTGCGCGGCGTTCGCGCTGCTGGTGTGGCGCGCCGTACCGGAGACCCGCCCTACGCACGACGCGGCCGCGGCCGGCGGGTTCCTGGCCGTGCTGCGCGACCGGGCGATGCTCGCCTTCACGATCATCACGTTCGGCCAGGCGCTGGTGTACCTGCAGACGGTGACGATGCTCCCGGTGGCCATGACCGACGTCGCCGGCCTGGCGCCGAGCGCGTTCGGCATGGCGATGGCCCTCAACGGCGTGCTCATCGTCGCGCTGCAGCCGTTCGTCTCCGCCCGCCTGGCCCACTTCGACCCGTCCCGCGTGATGGCGCTGGGCATCGTGGTGATGGCGCTCGGCTTCGCCGCGACCGCGTTCGCGACGAGCGCCGCCGGCCTCGCGCTCACCGTGGCCGTGTGGACCGCCGGCGAGATCATCACCGCCGGCATCGGCGGCACCATCGTCGCCGCGCTCGCCCCGGCGCACCTGCGCGGCCGCTACAACGGCCTGTACGGCTTCGCGTGGGCGTTCGCCTCCGTCGTCGCACCGCTCGCCGGCAGCCGCCTGCTGACCGCCGGCGTCGAGGCGCTGTGGTTCACCGTCGGCGCCGTCGGCCTGCTCGCCGCGCTCGGCCTGCTGGCCGCCGCGCCGGCGATCCGCCGCCGCACCGCCGCCTGATGACGGCGCGTCCTGCGTAGCATGCGGCCTCGGGCCGCGAACACTTTTCGGGTGTGCGGCGAACAGGGGTCGTGAGGGAGACGGAGCTGCAACCGCCGCCGACCGAGGCCGACCTGGTCAGGAACGGGTTCGCGGAGGTCTTCGACCGGTACTACGAGCACATCTACGCCTACGCGTCCCGGCGACTGGGGCCCGACCTGGGTGAGGACGTCGCGGCCGAGACGTTCCTGGTCGCCTACGACCGCCGGGACACCTTCGACCCGGCGCGCACCGAGGCGCGGCCGTGGCTCTACGGCATCGCCGCCAACCTGATCATGCGGCACGCCCGCGCGGAGGCGCGACGCTACCGGGCGCTCGCCCGGGGCGCCGAGCCCGGCGAGGGGCCGGACACGGCCGACGAGATCGTCGGGCGGGTCGACGCGCGCGTCGCGCGCGGCAAGCTCGCCGAGGCGCTGCGCCGGCTCGCGGCCCCCGACCGCGAGGTGCTGCTGCTCATCGCGTGGGCCGGCCTCAACCAGCAGGAGGCGGCGGCCGCGCTGGGCATCCCGCCCGGCACCGCCCGCTCCCGCCTGCACCGCGCCCGCCAGGCGATGCGCAAGGCGCTCGGAACGGACAAGGAGGAACAACCGTGATGGACGAGATGACGGTACTGCGTGAGGCGTTCGGCCCCGACCCCGCGCCCCCGCACGAGGCGCGCAGCCGGGCCCGTGCGGCGCTGCTGCAGCACATGGAGAGCGGGGGCGTCGCCACGGTTCGCGCCCCGCGCAAGCGATGGGTCTGGCCCCTGCGGGTGGCCCTGACCGCGGCGGCCGCCGCGGCGGCGGTCATCGGCGTGGTCGCGGTGGAGAACATCGGCACGGTCGACGACAGCGGCAAGGGCTACTCGACGGTCGGGTTGCCGTTCCCGAAGCCGGCCAGCGCCGCCGAGGTGCTCACCAACGCGGCCTGGGCCGCCGCGCACCGGGAGTGGACCGACCCGCGGCCGGACCAGTTCATGTACAACGAGGCCCGCGAGCTGCGCAACGAGAAGGCCTACGAGCGCGACCACCCCAACGGCTACATCCGGATCGGGCACACCCGCACCATCACCTCACAGCAGTGGAAGCGCATCGACGCCGAGGTGATGGCGACCAACGAGAGCGGGCAGCTCGAGGTGTTCCGCAAGGGCGGCAACGTCACCTGGGGCCAGCTCAACTACGACGAGCTCAAGCGGCTCGACACCCCGGCCAAGGTGATCGCCTGGGACGGGCTCGACAAGGCCTTCGGCGTGCGCATGGACGCGCTGCTCGGCCAGTACGTGCTGCCGCCCAAGGTCGAGGCCGCGTTCTACGGCGCCCTGGCCCAGGGCAAGGACGTGCGGCTCAACCCCGACGCGATCAACATCGACGGGCGCCCGGCGCTCGGGCTCGGGCGCGTCGAGGAGGGCTACATCGCCCAGGAGTTGCTGTTCGACCCCGTGTCGTACCGGCTCATCGGCGAGCGGATGGTGGCCATCGCCGACCACCACAACACCGACGAGCGCGGCAACGACGACTTCACGCCGAAGGGCGCCATCCTGCGCCAGGTGATCTACACGAAGGCGATCATTGTGGACAACGTCGGGGACACGCAGTAACCGAGTGATGTCGATCATCGTGTACCCCGGCTAAGGTGCGGTGAGATCCGTCGTCGACGGGACGGCGGCCACCGCTCGGAGGCCGGGGTGACGCGACGTTGACGGCGGCCGAGGCCGGTATCGGGCGGTTGCTGACCGACGCCGACCGGGCGAAGTGGCCGGACGGCCCGCTGCGCAGCGCGTTCCCCATCGGCGACGGCCTGGTGCTCACCGCCTGGCACTGCGTGCGCGAGGCCGGCGGCACCGAGGCGAAGCTCTGGCTGCGGCTGCCGCCCGAGCGCCCCGGTGGCGCGCACCGGGACATTCCGGTGCGCCACGCCGCGCACGACGCCGGCCTCGACGCCGCGCTGCTGGCCTTCGACACCAGCGCGGGCGACCACCTGCGTCAGGAGCTCGACCGCTCGGCGCTGCCGCTGGGCAGCGAGGCCCAGCGCGGCGACAAGGTCTGGGCCTGCGGGTATCCGCAGACCCAGGCCTCGCCGGCGCCCTCGGTGTTCGAGGGCACCGTCGAGTCACCCGGCCTGCCGATCGGCGCCGCCGACGCGATGCGGGTCCAGGTGCCGGCCTTCGCCGCCCGCTACCCGCACCGCCCCGACGGCATGTCGGGCGGCCCGTTGCTGCTCAAGGCCGGCGAGGTCGTCATCGGGCTCATCGTGTCCTACCCGCCCTCCGCCGACCGCGGCGGTGCGGTCGGCGGCGAGGTGATCGGGCGGCGCATCGCCGACCTGGGCGTCGCGTTCCCGGCCGTCGCCGCGGTGCTGAGCCGGGCCGCGGGCACCCCGCCGGCCGGCGGGCCCGCGCTGTCGGCCGACGTCGCCGACCGCTACCGCCCGGTGCTGGAGCGGGCCGGGCTGCCCGCACCCGGCGCCTGGGACGCCGCCGCGCTCACCGAGCTGGCGCGCGCCGCCGGCCCGGGCGGCTCGCCCGCCGCCGACCTGCTCGGCGCACTCGTGGCGGCGGTGGCCGCGAAGGCGGTCTTCGCCGGCGCCGCGCTCGAGCTCGGCCGCCTGCAGGCCGTCTACCGGCACGAGGTCGGGGCGTGGCCGGCCGGCAGCTCCGCCGACGCGCTGCTGGTCGAGGCGGCGGACGTCGACCAGCAGGAGCGCCATGACGGGTACGCCGGCGAGCTGCGCGCCCTCGCCCGGTTCATGATCGGCGTCGCTGCGGCCGCGGGCGCCTCCCCGCAAAGCCACCCCGCCCTGACGGCCTGGGTCTCGGCCATCGGGCACCAGCCGGCCGACGCGCAGCGCCACTACGACCTGCGCGCCGGATCGAGCGCGTGGCTGCTGCTCGACCTCGGCGACGAACCGGTCGGCATCGGCGGCGCGGGCAGGATCAGCTATCCGGACACGGTCACCTGGACGCTGTACACCCGATTCGACGGCCACCAGCGGCGGCCGTCGAGCGGCCACGAGCCCGCCGGCGGCACCCGGGAGGGCCTCGAGCGCGCGCTGCGCACGGTCCTGCGCGACCTGCCCGCACACGGCACGCTCATCGTGGACCTCGTCATGCCGTACGGCCTGCTCGGCGCCGGCGTCGAGCACTGGGCGGTGCACGGCGTCGACGGCCGCCTCGAGCCGATGAGCGCCGACCTGCGCCCGCGGCTGCGCTGGGCCGCCCGCCGCCGCGACCCGACGTTGCACGGCCGGCTGCTCGACCGGACCGTCCGCGAGCGGTGGACCGACGCACCGGCCGCGCTCGCCGACGGCGTGCTGGCCGACCTGGCCCGCCTGCAGCGCTGGATCGAGCAGGACCCGGGCCGCGCCTGCCTCGTCGCCGGCGCCCGCCCCGATGCCGGCAACGCCGACCCGCTGCGCGAGCTGCTGCGCGCCGGGTGCGGCTTCGTCGTGTGGTACGGCGACGGCCTCACGACGGCGCACCGCCGGCGCATCCGGGCCGTCGCGCAGGGCATCCCCACCGCCGCCCGCCGCGACGCCATCCCCGACGAGCTGCCGGCCCTGCGCGGCCGCCGGCCGACCGTCATCTGGGAGGACCCGCGCGGGCGCGGCCCGTTCAAGCTGCCGCCCGCCATCGCCGCCGAACACCCCTGAAAGGAGCCCAACCCTCGTGTCGTGGCGCATCTTCACCGGTACGGGCGCCCCGGGCGCCGCCGAGGCGTGGCGCGCGCTGCCCGAGCCGCCGCCGTGGCGCGACCGGTCGACCGCGGTGTCGAGCTTCGTCATGACCGACGAGCTGCGCGACGCCGTGAACGCCGCTCTGCACCTGCGCCGCCCGCTCCTGCTCACCGGAGCGCCCGGCTCCGGCAAGTCGACGCTGGTCAACGTCATCGCCGATGAGCTCGACCTCGGCGCGCCCCTCGCGTGGCACGTCACCTCGCGCAGCACCCGCGAGGAGGCGCTGTACCAGTACGACGCGCTCGGTCGCCTCCACGCCACCCAGATGCCCTCCAGGTCGGCCCGCGCCGACGACGTCGAGCGGTTCGTGACCCTCGGCCCCCTCGGCACCGCCCTGGCCGACCCCGACCGACCCCGCGCCGTGCTCATCGACGAGATCGACAAGAGCGACCTCGACCTGCCCGGCGACCTGCTCAACGTCCTCGACCAGGGCGAGTTCGACATCCCGCCGCTCGTGCGGGCCGGCGCCGCGCTCCGCCGCGTCCGGGGCGCCGACCGCGGCGAGTACGCCGTCGCCGACGGCGTCGTCCGCCGCCGGCACTGGCCGGTCATCGTGCTCACCAGCAACGGCGAGCGGACGTTCCCCGCCGCGTTCCTGCGCCGCTGCATCCGCTTCCAAATGCCGCCGCCGTCGGAGCAGCACCTGCGCGACGTCGTGTCGGCGTACCTGGCGCAGGCCGCCGCCGACGCCGAGGGCGACAAGATCGCCGAGTTCGCGCGCCGGGTGGTCGCCGGCGAGAGCCTGGCCCTGGACCAGCTGCTCAACTTCGTGTACCTGGTCTCCGGCGAGCAGCGCCCCGACGCCGCCGCCCGCAGCCACGTCGAGCGGATCGTGCTCGAAGGGCTGACCGGCCCGTGATTGCGCGGGCGGCCGCGGCGCTCGCCGCCGCCTTCCCCGACCTCGCGCCGGGCGACCTCGCCGACGCGCTGCTGCTCGCCGCCGGCGCCGCCCGCGCCGCCGGCTCCGCCGCCGCCGCCGATCCCGCGGCGCGCACGGCCGCGCCGAGCAGC
>NZ_BAABAT010000077.1:0-34133 GCF_039537565.1 Dactylosporangium darangshiense | reverse complement strand
TCGCTGCGCGACAGCCACACAAGCCAGCCGAACAGCTGAACCATGATCAGATACAACAGCCGGAACACCATCACTGGAGCGTGCAGCCGACCGACGAAACCCCAGCTCACAAACCGTGCGACGAGTTGTGGCACGGCACACGGCAGGCGCTCGCCCGGCTGCTCACTGCGGACGATCTAACGGAGGTAGATAGACATGTATGATCACCTATCCGAGCGGTTCATTGCCCTCGACGCCGACGTCTCCCGCCATGCGCGGATAGTTGCGCCGGATCGAGTGCGCGCACGGGGAGACCGTCGGCGCATCGGCGTAGCGACAACTTCGGCCGTCGCCGTTGGGGCGTTCGCCGCGCTCGCCACGGTCGGCGCCAATGTAGCTGACGGCAGTAATGGCGCCGGGACATCCGTCGAGAGTTACTCGGCGCGCCTCGGGATCCCGGCCAGCCTGAGGCTCCCGCACGAGGGTGAGGCCGGTTGGCGCGCCGACGACAACGTGGCCATCCCTGCGGTGTTCGCTAGCTGCGCGGCCAGTGATCCGACCCTGCCCGGCCGTACTGACGTCCGCGGGGCGACCGGACCAGGTCGTCCTGACGAGGAGGCGCACTTGCCGACCCGGGTGACCGAACAACTGGTCCTCTTCGACAGCGAGCTCGCTGCCAAGGCCGCGATCGCGGGCCTGGTCGCGGCCGGTCAGGCATGCGGCTGGATCGACCCGGGAATGGCCTCGCAGCTCGACGCAACACATCTGACCGGTCAATACCCCGACGCCGAGCTGGTACGCGTCAAAGGCATCCAAACGGGCAACTCGATCTTCCTGATCAGCACCACGACACACGGTTCCCTCATGTCCAGCGTCGGCAGTGACGAGCTATCGCTGATCGCGGCTCGACTGTGCACCATCCTGAATCTCTGCCATCCCGCACCGGGCGTGTCACCATTAACCGAAGGGTCCGCCGAATCCCCGGACACGACCGGCTCTCTCGGTTCCAGCGCACCCGTCGGAGCCTCGGCTCCGCCGTTGATCGCTCCGCCTGCAATCGCGACGAGAATCCCAACTTCCGAGCCGGGGCGGTCTCCCTCTCGTTGACTGTAAGCCGACCTGACGACGTATAACACTGGGTGGTTGAGTCCTCCGGGTATCACTGTCACCCACTGGGGGACACATCGAGGCGCGCAACCTCCGCACCACCTATGCCCGGCTGATCAAGCGGGCCGGAGTGCGCCCGATCCGGTTCCATGACCTGCGGCACACGTGCGCGACCCTGCTGCTGCGCGGTGGTGTGTCGGCTCGGGTGGTGATGGAGATCCTCGGTCACTCCCAGATCGCCGTCACGATGAACACGTACGGTCACGTCCTGCCGGCCATGCAGGACGAGGCAGCCGGCCGGATGGATGACGCATTGGGGAGACCGAGCCCGAGTGACTCGATTGCTGTCACGGCTGCTGTCAGCTGGGCCGAAAATCGACCAGGGCGTCTACCATGATTGGTAAACGCCCTGGTCAGTATTGGTACGCCGCGTAGGACTTGAATCTACAACCCGCAGATTAAGAGCGCGAACCCGACGATGTTGTTTGAGTGAACTTCGTACGGATTGTGCGGTCGATGCCTATTTGTATGGCGCCCGGATGGCGACGCCTGTCGGTGGATGACAAGCCGTATCGTTCGGTGCGGAAGCCGTCGATCACACGTCGATCACACATCTGGGCGGTCGTCTGCCGGGCGTGGGGCGTGTCGGTGGCCAAACACAAAGGATATTCACACAATGATCGCCTCGCGGGAGATCAAACTCTGCCTGCCTGGATGAGTAGTTGATCATTGGGGCCGCTGGCGATCCGATAGACGATCCCCAGCGGCCACTCGTCTTGGCGCGGGCCTGTTCCAGGCGGTACTCGGATCGTCGGTGGCCAGCGCATGTAGTCGTTGTCCGGGAATAGCTGAGTTCGGCAGCCAGCGAGGCCATCGACAGGCCTGGGTACGCGGACCGCGCGGGCCGCGACAAAGACCAGCGCAACAGAGAGGCCGGCACAAGAAGTGATGATCTCCCTCAGCGCTGGGGGCTCGGCGGCGATCCGCAGTACGCCGAGACGATCGACGAGCAGTTGACAGGAGTCGTTGTGGCTCAACAGCTCGACGACCATCGATCATGGTCTTCGACACTGTCAATGTCGTGGCCAGGGTCGCCCCAGAGGGCAGGCCGCGGTTGGTCCAGCTGCTAAAACACAGCGGCAACGTGGTGGCGATCACCGGCGACGGTGTCAACGACGCGCCGGCCCTCAAGGCCGCCGACATCGGCGTCGCGATGGGCATCACCGGCACGGAGGTCTCCAAGGAGGCCGCCGTCATGATCGGATACCGATGGCGCACGAGCGGGCCGGAGTTCTCCCCGACACCTGATCAACCCAGGCTACCCACGTAACCCGGCCACCAAGGCGATCGATCTGACCCTCCCGGCTTAACAGGATCGACACGCGGACACGACAGTATGAGAGCGCCGGGACTTCAGAGCAGCGCCAGCGTTCGTCGCGGTATGCCCGACCGGCAGATGCGGGCCGCGAAAACATTTGGGCACGAATTCACCCTGGAGTACACACGCCCGTACCACCCGGCGAGCCCGGAACGGCGGCAGTGGCCCACGTAGCATCTATGGGGAATCTCCGGTGATCGTCTCCGAACACCTTCACCGTGAAGGCGGGCCCGTTGGCGCCGCCGCCCGCGCCAGATCGCGAACGGTGGGTAACTGAGAGCTCGGCTCGATGAGCGCGGACGGCTACGCCGACGGGGAGTGGTGTTCAGATGGTTGTTGGCCTTACTCCGGGCTGTGCCGTGCGCCCGGCCTCGTTGCCATGGGGGACCCCGTCCTCGTGCGCCTCACCTGATCGTTCGGG
This sequence comes from Dactylosporangium darangshiense, assembly GCF_039537565.1. Taxonomy (NCBI): domain Bacteria; kingdom Bacillati; phylum Actinomycetota; class Actinomycetes; order Micromonosporales; family Micromonosporaceae; genus Dactylosporangium; species Dactylosporangium darangshiense. Next base: position 31,248 of record NZ_BAABAT010000077.1, on the reverse strand, counting down.
GATGAGAGGACGACCTCGGCCCGAATGCGACCGGCCGGATGCGCGCTCCCGGATCGCCCTGGGCGAGCCGTCGTGGTGATGCCGGCGCGCAGGCAGGGTGTGCGCTTCTGGCACTGGCTGGGTTTGATCGGCGGCGTGATGATCGCCGCCGGTGGAGTGCTGGCCGGTGCGGCGCCCGCGCATGACCCGATGCTCCTTTTGCCCGGAGTCGCGGAACTGCGCGACGCAACGGTGTTCGCGACGGCAGTGGTCTACGTCGGTCTGACGTTGCTGCTGGTGGCCTGGTGGAGGGTCGGCGCGTTGGTACGTCGCCCGGACGGCCCTTCGGTGCGCGGACTGATGAAAACCGGTGTCTGGTGGACGTTGCCGTTCCTGTTGATCGCCCCGATCTTCAGCCGTGACGTGTACAGCTATCTGGCCCAGGGTGCGATGGCCATGGCCGGGATGAACACGTACAAGGTCGGGCCCTCCGCGCTGGGCGGGCAGTTGGGCGCCAACGTCCCCGCGATCTGGCAGGACACCCCGGCACCCTATGGCCCGGTGTTCCTGAACCTCGCCAACGGCGTTGCGCACCTGACCCAGCAGAGCACCTGGCCCGGCATCATCGGGATGCGGATGCTGGCCTTGACGGGCGTAGGCCTGGTCGCGTGGTCGGTGCCTCGCCTTGCGCACGCATCTGGCGTGGACCCCGCCGTCGCGGTCTGGCTCGGCGTGCTCAACCCGCTGGTGCTGCTGCACCTAGTGGCCGACGCGCACAATGACGCGTTGATGCTCGGGCTCATGACCGCTGGGCTGGTGCTGGCGCTCCGAGGACGCCCGTGGCTCGGTGTCGTGGCGATCACCCTGGCCGGGCTGGTCAAGGCTCCGGCCGCCGTCGCGATCGCGTTCGTCGTCCCGATCTGGGCGGGTCGGTTGGCTGTCGGGACTAGATGGGTTCGTGCGGCGTGCGGCGCGCTCGCCGCCGCCGCGGGTACCGCGGTCGTCTTCACCACGCTGGCCGGCACCGGCTACGGCTGGGTAGGGACGCTGAAGACCCCAACGCTCGCGCGTACCTGGATGTCGGTGACCACCGACCTGGGGTACGTCTCCGGTCAGGCCTTGCACTGGTTGGGACTGGCGACCGTCGACCAGACCAGGGACGCCTTCTGGCTCGCGGGTCTGGTGGTCGCCGCGGCGGTCTTCATGTTCCTGCTGCGCCGTAGCACGCAGGTGGGCCCGGTGGCCGCGCTCGGCCTGTGCCTCGCGGCGCTCGTGGTGCTCGCCCCGGTGGTGCATCCCTGGTACCTGCTGTGGGGCTGCATACCGCTGGCCGCCGCCGGATCCGACGCGATGCGTCGCGGTGTCGCGGTGTTGTCGGCGTTGTTGGTCATCTTCGTCCTGCCCGGTGGCGTCCCGCCCGGGTTGCCCGTACTGCTCGGTGCGGCCATCGGCGTCGTCGTCGCTCTGCTCGCCCTGGGAGCGCTCGGCTACCAGCTGCGACGCCAGCCGCTTCCCGTGTCCGAGCTGGCCGCCGCCGAGCGGTGACCGGGGATCAGGCGCTGGCGTCCGGCTTGATGACCTGCACCACGGCTGAGGCCATGCGGATCGATCCGATGCCGGTCAGGTGGAACGGGTGGGTGACGTCAAGCCCCTGGATGTCGGCGCCCAGACGATCGCGACCGTCTGCGCACAGCGGGGCCAGCCGTGGGGTGGTGATGCTGAACCCGTATTTGTGCGCGCCGCTGATGACATGGGTGGCGACCAGGATCGAGCACGGGCAGGCGGTCTCATTGCTCCAGCCTGAGCTCGCCGGTCAAGTCCGACTCGATCATGCCTACCCCAACGCAACAGAGCCCGTCGGTCTCCTCCAATGCGGACTTCGCTGGCAACGGACATCGGGCCCACGATCAGCTGGTGGCTCCGCCTGGTCGCCGTGCCGGGCTTCGGTGTCCTGCCCGCCGCCGTCAGTGGAGAACTTGCCTGGGTTCCACTGGTGCTTGGCGTGGTCCGCTTCAATCTGCGCGAGGTAGTCCCTGCGCTGGCGCAAGACGTCATCCCGCCGAGTCGACACGACCAGCCGGGATAGGCCAACGTTGTCGTCCCGGGCTGCCGGGTTGAAGGTCGTCACCCACGCGTAGGCGGCCGCGTCAGGCGATTTTATCCCCGGCGTCAGGTCCCCGGCTGTACCAGCGCAGTGCGGCGAGGCCGAGCACGCCCAGGCCGACGACGACGGCAAGTGCCAGGCTGAGGATGACCCACAACCAGGTACGTCACCGTGCAGACACCCGATCACCCTGCGAGCCATCGGCAGCGGTCGCTGGCCCGCCACCGGCCAGCTCGGCGCGTCGGGCTGCCGCGTGGGCTCGCTCGGCCCGGACGAGGGGCATCATGTCCTGCCACTCGCCCGGGCCGGTCATCGCCATCCGGGCCCAGCCGTCGCCCATGGCAAGATCGGCCGAGTGAAGATCGGGATGCTCGGATCGTTCGAGGTTCGCACCGACGATGGCACCCTCGCCGATGTGCCGGGCGCGCGGCTGCGTGGGCTGTTGGTCGCACTCGCGCTCGAACCCGGTCGAGTGACCCCCAAGGCGACCCTCGTCGACTGGATCTGGGGTGAACACCCGCCGGCCGACGCCGAATGCCTTGCAACGCTTGGTGTCCCGGCTGCGAAAGGCGCTGCCGGAGGGGTTGGTCGAGGGGCAGACGGACGGCTACCGGTTGATGGTGGAGCCCGATGCTGTCGACGCCGTGCGGTTCGAGCGTCTCGTCGGCCAGGCCCGCAACGGCGAGGATTCACAGGGGGTACGGCGGCTGCGTGAGGCGCTCGCATTGTGGCGCGGTGCGGCCATGCAGGACATCGGTTTGGAGGAGAGTGCGGCGTTTGACGCGGCGGTCACCCGGCTTGACAGGCTGCGTCTGACGGCCATGGTGGATCGGTTCGACGCGGAGATCCGGCTTGGCCACGGCGCGGAGCTGGTCACGGAGGTGACCGACCTGGTGGCCGCCCACCCGGTGCGGGAACGGCTTGTCGCCGCGCTGATGCGGGCCCTCGCCGCGACCGGTCGCGACACCGAGGCGCTGATCGTGTACGAGCGCACACGGGAAGCCCTGGCCGACGAGCTGGGCGTTGATCGCTCACCGGAGCTGTCCGCATTGCACGTCGCCCTGCTGCGGGGCGAGTTGGTACGGCGGGAGGAGAAGCGGCAGACCAACTTGCGTGCCGAGCTGACCAGCTATGTCGGCAAGGACGCCGATGTCGTCGCGGTCCGCGAACTCATCGCCGAGCATCGGCTCACCACCCTGATCGGGCCGGGCGGGTTGGGGAAGACGAGGCTGGCCGCGGAGACCGCGCACACGCTGCTCGGCGACCTGCCGGACGGGGCCTGGCTGGTGGAGCTCGCGGCCATCGGCGCGGACGGCGACGTGGCGCAGGCGACGCTCGCCGGACTCGGCCTCCGGGATGCCCTGCTCGGCGAGGCACCGGGCGCGGAGCCGACGGATCGCGTCATCGCCGCCGTCCGCGAGCGGGCGATGCTGCTGGTTCTGGACAACTGCGAGCACGTGATCGAGTCGGCGGCGACATTCGCCCATCGAGTGCTCGGCGAGTGCCAGCGGCTGCGGATCCTCGCGACGAGCAGGGAACCCCTCAGCATCACCGGTGAGGCACTGTGGCCGATCGCGCCGTTGGTCCTGCCCGCGCAGGGCGCCGAGCCCGGCGAGATCGACGCCTCTCCGGCCGTCCGGCTGTTGCAGGACCGAGCTGGCGCGGTGCGCAAGGACCTTGCGGCCGACGATCACACGTTGGCGACCATGGCGCGCATGTGCCGGGCGCTGGACGGGATGCCGCTGGCAATCGAACTGGCCGCGGCCAGGTTGCGCACCATGTCGCGGATCAAGGAGTACGCCCAGCAGCGTCTCGCGGAGGCGGGGGAGTCGGATCTGACGCGCCGTGCGCATCTCGCGTACTTCGTGGTCTCGTTCTTCGTGAACGCGTGCCGCGTGCTGCCGGACTTGACCACGAACGTGTCGGGTGGTGTTCGGGCTGCGGTGGCCCAGCCATGCCTGCAGCTGGGCGGTCGTCACCCGGTGCTCGGTGCGCTATGGGTCCGCCGCGTGATACCAGGCGCGCTCGCCGGAGCGGCAGCGTGCAGAGCGCGACGAACGGCTACGTCGCCGGTCATGCGGTGGTCGGCATCATCGCGGCCGCCGCCTTCTGCGACCACTCCACGAGCAACAGGGTGGCGTCGTCCGCCGGCGGGCCGTCGTAGTGTGACAGAGCGGCGTGGCAGAGCCGGCGCAGCGTCTCAGGTGCCGGCAGGTGGCCGGCGTTGCGTTGTACCAGGTCGATGAGCCGTTCGGTGCCGAACGGCTCGCCGGCGCGGTCCCTGGCCTCGGTGACGCCGTCGGTGAAGAGCAGCAGCTGGTCACCCCGCTCGAGCATCTCCTCGGCGATCTCGATCTGCGAGTCGTCGAGTCCCAGGGGCATCCGCCGGCCGCCCACCAGGCTGCGAACGACCTTGCCGTGCCGGATCAGCAGCGGCTGCGGGTGGCCGGCGTTGATGTAGCGCAGCCGCCCGCTGGCGAGGTCGAGTTCGGCGAGGAACGCCGTGGTGAACCGCAGCTCGGGCAGGTGCACTTCGAGTGCCTGGTCGGCGGCCCGGGGCAAGGCGTACAACCCGGCGCCGGACCGCCTGGCGGCGCGGATTGCCGACATCACCACCGCGGTGCCGAGGCCGGCGCGCAGTTCGTGCCCGGCCGTGTCGAAGATGGCGAAGAAGAGCAACGGACCGTTGATCGCGTAGTCGAACCCGTCACCGCCGACCTCGTAGCAGGGCTCGAGGATCGCGGAAACGGTCATCGTGTTGCACACGAAGGTCAGCGGTGGCAGGAGGCGCCACACCAGCTCGGACGCCTCGGACATTCGGCGCGTGCGCTTGACCTTCAGTAGGGCGTCGCCGTAGGGAATTTTGGCGGCGACCAGATGGCCGACGAGCTGACCGAACAGATCGCAGCCGAACGTGACGTCGTCGTCGAACACGAGGTCGCTCAGGGCGATGAATTCGAGCACGCCCAGCCGTTCGGTACCGTCCAGCAGCGGCATCCACAACCGTGCCGGCCGCCCGGCCGCCGTTGACACCAACGGCTCCACGGTCATGAAGACCCGTCCCGCGGTCGTCGACTCCACCATCAGCGGTTCGGGTAGCTCCGCGTCGGGCCGCGGTACACCGTGCAGCGCTCGCTGCTCCTGGTCGACGAGGTACATGCGCACATCCAGCCCCGGCGGCGCGGCCGCGGCCACATCAGCGGCCAGGTCGTCCGGCAGCGCCCGGCGGGTTCGCTGCAGCAGATTCGCTATCGCACCGCGCCATTGATCGCCTGTCACCGTCACGGCTCGCCACCTCACTGCGCGCTGGGGTATGCCGTGTGCCGTATGCCCCGGCGAACGGCACCCGGCCTTCGGACACAGAGCCCAACGACACCCAATCTCACCCACCTCCTTTCCCTCCACCTACCCCGCAGCTGTACGAGCCACTCATCCGTGCCGGACGGCCGCTGCGTGCTGGCCGGGGCCAGCGGTGAGTTCGCCCGGCGGCTACGCAGGCTCGCGTCGACTCTGCAGCTGCACCACAGCCGGGCCCGACGCGACCGTGGCCGCGCACTCGGGCCTGGCCGTACCCAACTGTTCGACAGGAAAGGTCGAGCGGCACGCGACCCGGGCCAGGGCCTCGTTGAGGCGTGCTGTAGTCGAGCGCCGACGGGTACACGTGCCGTAGGCTGTCGCGGGCCTGTTCGGGGTGCTGTGTGCCTGCGCCAAGAGCTCACGTCCGGTGTCGGGTGCGGGTGCGCCGGGTGGCGGCCGTGCAGCGTGCCGAGCGCGTCGAGGCGCTGCTGGAGCGCGGCGCACCGGTCCAGCTCGGTGCGTTGCCGCTCGGCGTTGAGTGCGCTATGACTCCGGCGCACCTCAACCGGTGACCGCTCCACCGCTGTGATCCCGCTCCACCGGCAGCACGGTGAGCAATCCGGCGACGTCCAACACGTGCGCGACGAACTCGGTTGGGTTGCACAGGATCAGTGTTGTGTTCTGTGCGGCTGCGGCCTTGTATGTCAGCCACAGCACGGCCATCACCCTCGAATCGAGCAGCCGCACCTGTGCCAGGTCGACCCGCAGTATCTGCGGCCGGCGCGCGAGCGCCGCCTCGAGGGTCTGCTGGACCGCGTCCACGACCGAAACGTCCAGCTCCCCGGCGATGCTCACCACCGCGCCGTCAGTAACCTCCCGGGTCTCGATAGACATTCCCATGATCGGTCCCTTACTTGTACCAGAGACGCCGTGACGTCCCATTTGAGGAATTCAGTGCCGCGGCGGAGGAGGGCGTCACACGCTGTGACCCCCCTCCCCTCACAGAGTTCCCGTACTCAAGAACCGGAACCACTCAGGGCGGGGGACTGTGAGAAAGGCGTGTGACTCGCGATCGATGAGACGCACTTGATGACCGTGATGACAGAGTCCGTGGGTACTTCCGCCGCGGCGAAGAAGGAGGCTCCGGCAATCACGCCGGAGGGCGTGGATGCCGAGTGCCGGTGGGCCGGCCGTCTGGGCCGAGCAGGCTCGTGCGGCCGGGGCTGCAGCTGACGGTGAGGGTGGTCTGCTGCAGCAGTGGACCAAGTGGATGATCGAGGCTGCGCTGGATGGGGATCACCGATCACCTGGGCTAAGACAAGCATGATCCGGGCTGATAGGAACGCTCATGCAATGGCAGCCAGGCGAAGACGGTGCTGACCGATGTTGGTCCGGTCGAGATCACGGTGCCCCGTGACCAGGACGGTTCGTTCGAGCCGCAGGTATCTGTTCTGGTCGTCGCCGACCGGCGTGCCCTGCTGGGTGGTGAGGCTCGACCGACCGTCGCCCGCCACCTGGTGCGTCTCGCCGCCATGTCCCTGCCGGACCGCCTGGTCCCCGTACCGCACCGGCCGGCCCGTCTCGTCACCCATCGTTCACTCCTCGTCACCCATCGTCCGCTCCCGTCCGTGCTGGCGCTGGTTACCCGCTCATCACGCCGCACACCGGGAAGTTCAGGTTGTCTTGCCCGGCGTCGGCAGCGAAGGTTCCACCTTGAGCAGGCTCGGCGGGGGTGCTTGACTGCGACGGGACGGTGCCGCCGGTCGGCAGCCGCCGCCTCGTCTGCGCGCTCCTGGGCCTGGCTCGACAGCGCGGCCGCTACGGCATGCTGATCACCATCACCTGGGGCAGGAACAGCAGGCGCGCCTTCAGCCGCACTGCGCTCTGGTTGTGTAGCAGGTTCTCCCACCAGCGGCGACCACGTACTCCGGGATGTAGGCCGCCACGACGTCGCGCGGCGCGCTGCCGCACAACTCGTCGACGTACTGCAGGACCGGCCCGGTGACCTCGCGGTAGGCGAGTCGAGCACGGTCAGCGGCACCGGGCCGCCGCACTCCGCACAGCGCGGCTGCAGGGCGCGCTGGCTCCTCGGGCGAGGTGGCGACGGTGAGCGAATCGGGCCGGCCCAGGCGAAGGGCCGCCCGCCGCGATACCAGCAGCCGGACCGCCCCCACCAGGGTGGCACCGGCGGTTGGACCTGAGCGCAGCTCCACCTGATCCTTCGAGGCGATCAGCACGGCTGGCCTGCATCGATGAGCTCTGGACGTGCCCTACGCTGCTGGACTGGTCGCACGTGCCGGACATCGCCAGCGATATGGCCGCGGGTCAGGCTCAGACCAGACCGTTACCGCCGGACAACCACCGCTTCGCCATACCCCGCGAAGCGGGTGTCCTCATAACGTCACCCAGATGTCCCTGTTACTTCCGCACCCAGCGGAAATGATAAGGACGACACACCATGCCGGCGCACGAGCTGCGCCTGCCTGGCACCGAGAGCCAGGGGACGTGGATGATCCGACCTCGGCGGAGCCGGCGGGAGAAAAAATAGTGGTGGCGGAGCGGGCGGTGGGTGGTGGAGGCTGACCGCCGGCTCCGCCCCAGACACCAGGTACGGTGTCCGACACGAACGGACTCTCTCTGGTGGTCGCGGCAGCGACCCAGCATTCACGGGGGCGGACATGGGACGCGGACGAGCCAAGGCCAGGCAGGGGAGAATCGCCCGGGAACTGAAGTACTTCAGCCCACCCACCGACCTCACCGCATTGCAGCGCGAACTGGCCGGCACACCCCGCCCCGACGACCACGAACCCAACACCGCCCATCACGCCAGCGAGCGCGACGGCAGCTCCGCACGCTGAGCCCCCGGAGGTAAGCCAGCTCCGCCAACTCGAGCACCACAACCGTCGCCAAAGCCGACTGACGCGCACCGCGCCGAGATTCGCCCAGTTCACCAGCGTGGCGACAGGAGCTTGGCTGCCTGCGCCTGAACGTATCTGCGCAGTAGGTTGCTGGGTGGATGAGTGGCTGCACGAGCTTGCGGACTTGCTGCGTCGGCGTGACGAGCCGGACGCCCACACCGCTGCGCTCACCGAGCGGTCCGCGCGGCCCGGCGATGCGGCCCCGAGTGTCCGTCACGCTGCCGACCGATGTCGGCTGCGCGCAGCTTCGCGCTGCGTCGCAGATGACGGGTGGGTGTCCAGCGCAGCGCTCCGCGTAGGGCGATGCGCTGGAGCAGGGGACGACGGCTTCGTGTATGGCAGGTGCCAATCAACTCGGCAGTGACAAGCGAGAGCCGGCGCGCCGCCCGTCCGCGTCGTCTCGTCGTACCGGATCGTCCAAGGTGTTCGATCAGCAGCCGGGTACCGAGGACTGGCCCTGCCGGGGCGCTACGTCGCGAGCTCACACGGGTCGCGTTCATCCATAAAATGGGGGTAAGCACGATATCGGTGGTTCGGTCCGATCGCCGCGGGGGGTGACGGAATGGGAGCAGGCAAGATGCCGCTCAGCCGAGATCCGCCCATTCGTGGCGAAACAGTGCACGAGAGCGAACGGACGCGCGTGACTCGGCTCTTCCTTGCTGCGCGCACGGTTGTCCGGAAAGAGCCGCTGGGGCCGGACGCGGAACAGCGGCTGCAGCATGAGGTGGCGATCCTGGAGCGGCTGTGCGGTGTCGCGGGTGTCCCGCAGTTGGTGGAGGCGCCGCGGTACCCAGGTGCGCTCGTCGTGGACGACGTCGACGGCACAAGCTTGGCCGAGCGGGCCAAGCCGCTATCGGTCGATGACCTGATCGGGCTGGCGGTGGGCCTGGCCAGGACAGTGGCGGGGATGCATCGGCGCGGCGTGATGCACCGTGACATCACCCCGGCGAACATCCTGATCTCCCGCGACGGCGCCCCGTGCCTGGTGGATTTCGCCTTGGCGACGCCGTTGGCCGGGCTGCGTCCCGAGTTCACGCACCACACCGAGATCTTGGGGACGTTGCCGTACCTGGCGCCGGAGCAGACCGGGCGGACTGGCCGGGCAGTGGATCAGCGGGCCGACCTGTACGCGTTGGGTGCGACGCTGTATGAGCTGGCGACGGGTGCGCCGCCGTTCGGCCGCGGGGACCCGTTGCGGCTGACACATGACCATTTGGCTCGGGTGCCGGTGCCGCCCGCCGAGGTGAACCCAGCCGTGCCCGCGCCACTGTCCCAGATCATCGTGCATCTGCTGGAGAAGGAACCGGACTGCCGCTACCAGACTGCCGAGGGTGTGGTCTACGACCTGGAGCGGCTGCGGGACGCCGACTCGCGTCCGGCGGTTCGGCTGCGGGTCGGCGAGCGCGATGTTCCGCTCCAGCTGCCGCCGCCGTCACGGCTGGTGGGACGGGATACGGAAATGGCGGCGCTGACGGCGGCGTTCGAGGACGCGCTGGCGGGCCGGTGTCGAGGGCTGCTCGTGGGTGGGGCGCCAGGGGTGGGCAAGACGGCGCTGGCCGATGAGCTGCGGCCGGTGGTGACAGATGCTGATGGCTGGTTCGTGGCAGGCAAGTTCGACCAGTATCGGCGGGATCTGGAGTTTGACGCGGTCTATCAGGCGTTTCGCGCGTTGGGTCGGCTATTGCTGGCCGGGCCGGAGGATCAGCTGGCCGAGATACGTGAGCGGATCTTGGAGGCGGTCAGCCCGAACGTGGGGCTGCTGACCGCAGTACACCCGGAGTTCGCGACGCTGCTGACGGTGCCGCCCGACCCCGGGGACCCGCTGACCGCGCAGGTACGGGCGCAGCGCTCGGGGGTGGACCTGTTGCGGGCGGTCGTGTCGCGGAACCGTCCGCTGGTGCTGTTCGTCGATGACCTGCAGTGGGCGGGCTCCACGCCGATGGGCTTCGTCGACGCCGTGTTGAGCGAGGAGCCGATCGAAGGTCTGTTGCTGGTGGGCGCGTACCGCGACGACGACCTAGACGCTACGCATCCGCTGGCGGCGCCACTGTCCCGGTGGCGGGAGCAGCCCGCAGTGCGGCACCTGCGGCTGACGAACCTGCCGGCATCCGACTCTGTCGCCATGGTTGCAGAGATGCTGCACACCGACGGGGCTGCGGCGACGGACCTGGTCGACATGATCAACCGGTATGCGTCCGGCAATCCGTACGAGACCGTGGAGGTGCTCAACGCGCTGCGCCGTGACGGCGTGCTGTCGGCGACCCCCGCCGGCTGGCGGTGGGACGCGGCGGCGATACGCGCTGACCTGGGCCAGTACGAGGTCGACGGGCTGCTGGCGGCGCGGGTTCAGGCCCTGCCGGCGGCCTCGCGGCAGGTGGTAGAGGCGATGGCGTGTTTTGGCTGGCGAGCCGAGTTCGATGAGCTGCAGGTCGCCACCGCCGCGCCGCTGGGCGTGTTGGAACAGCGGCTGGCGCCCGCCCTCGACGGAAGCCTTCTGGTGTTGGAGCACGGGGCACACCATGCGGTGCGGTTCCGCCACGACCGGATCCGGGAGGCGGTCCTGCGCGGGCTGAATCCGCAACGGCGCCGTACCCTCCGATTGGCGATGGCACGGCGGCTGGCCGGGGTGCCGGAGCGGTTCGCGTGCGCGGCGGAGCAGTACCTGCCGGTCATCGACGCGGTCGACGACCCGGCGGAGCGGCGCGTGTTGGTCGGGCTGCTGCGGCGCGCCACCGACCAGGCGACGATGATCGGGGACCACACGCTGGTGAACAAGCTGCTGACCGCCGCGCTGCAGCTGGTCGACCCAGGCGACATCGCCACGCTCGTCGAAGTGCACACCGCCCGCCACGCCGCCCTGTACAGCACGGGACGCCTGGAGGAAGCGGACGCGGAGTACCGCACGATCGAAGGGCTGTGCACCAACGCCCTGGATCGGGCGGACGCGACAATGGTGCAGGCGCGCAGCTTGACCCACCGGAACCGCTTTGCTGAGGCGATCGGACTTGGCCTGGAGTCGCTGCGTGAACTGGGCATCGCCGTACCAGCCGCGGACCGGCTCCCGATGGAGCTCGACCACCAGTTCGACTACCTCTACCGGTGGCTGGAGCACACCGATAGCGCCGACGAGCTGACCCGGCCGGCCCTCACCGAGCCGACGCTGCTCGCCGCGACCCGTCTGATCAACGCGATCCTGCCCGCGGCCTACTTCGTCCCCGACCACGCCGTGGTCGCCTGGCTGGGCCTGGAAGCGCTGCGAATCTGGATCGAGCACGGCCCCGCTGGTGCCCTGCTCGGCCCGGTCAGCCACATCGGCTTCGCCGCTGTGACGGTGCGCGGCGACTACGCGGCCGGGTACCGGGCGCTGCGGCGGATCCTGGCGCTGGGCGAAGCGCGCGGCTACGAGCCCGAAACCTCGCAGGCGCGCTTCCTGTTCTCTGTGCTCAGCTGCTGGTTCGAACCGGTCGAAAGCAGTGTCGAAGCAGCTCAGCGGGCCCGGGAGGGGTTGATCGCGGGGGGCGACCTGGCCAACGCCGGATACACCTACCACCCAATCGAGTCGGGTCTGCTGGACTGCGCACCATCGCTGGACGTCTACGCCGCCGAGGTGGCGGCGGGGCTTGCCTTCCTACGGCGTACCGGCGGCGAGCAGACCAGCAAATGGCTCGACAGCTTTCGGTGGTTGGCTGATGTGCTGCGCGGCGAAGGCTCCGCCCCGGACGGCGAAACAGTCCCCAGCGACAGGCACGCCGGCAACCCGCTGGCGCTGTTCCACGCGCACGTCACCCACGCCATCGCCGCCGCCATCTACGGCGACCTGGCCGGCCTGGCGCAGCACACCGCAGCGGCGATGCCGCCAAAACCGACGCCCACCGGTCAGTACACGACTGCCGTGGCGCACCTGCTGCGCGGGCTGGCCCTCGCCGGGCAGGTCCGTGACAGCCACGGTAACGAGCGCGGCGGTCTGCTTGCCGAACTGGACGAGGTGACGCAGTGGCTGGCCGCCCGCGCCGCAGACGCCCCGGCAAACTTTCAGCATCTGCTGCGCTTGCTCGAGGCCGAGCGCGCCTGGGCCGTCGGCGACTTCCGCGCCGCCGTCCTCGCCTTCGACGCCGCCTGCAGCGAGGTCGCCGGCCGTCAGCGCCCATGGCATCGGGCCCTCATCACCGAACACGCGGCCCGCTTCTATCTGACCCATGGCGTCGAACACGCCGGCTACGACCTGCTCGCCCAAGCCCGCCACGAGTACCAAGCCTGGGGCGCGGCAGCGAAAGTCGACCAACTCGACTGGGCCTACCCGACCCTGCGCCCATATCCCGACACAACCACCAGGCAACGCGGCAACGAGCCCGACGACATTCGCCATCGCCGGTCCACCGTCACGACCGGAACGATCGACCTGCTCGGCATTCTGTCCGCGTCGCAGGCGCTGAGCTCCGAGACCAGCATTGCAGGGCTGCACTCCCGTCTGGTCCAGGTGCTCAGCGAGATAACCGGCGCCACCGCCGTACGTCTGCTGCTGTGGAGCAACGAGCGGCAACACTGGCTGCTACCCGACGGCGGCGGCATCGTCCCGCTCAGCGGTACCGACCACGAACATACGGTGCCGATGTCCGTGCTGCGATACGTCCGCCGGATCGGCGAACCGCTGGTCGTGGGCGACGCCACCAGCGACGACCGGTTCGCCCGCGACCCGTACTTCACCGACATCACCTGCTGCTCGCTGCTGGCCGTACCCGTCTTCAGCCGCGGCACGCTGCAGGCGGTGCTGCTGCTGGAGAATCGCCTCATCCGCGACATGTTCACCACCGACCGGCTCGACGCCGTCAAGCTGGTCGCCGGCCAACTCGCCGTCTCCCTGGACAACACACAGCTCTACGCCGAGCTCACCACGTCTCGCGCGCGGATTGTCGCCACCGCCGACCTGACCCGCCGGCGTATCGAGCGGGACCTGCACGACGGCGCCCAGCAGCGGCTGGTCGCGCTGGCGCTACAGCTGCGCACGGCTCAGGCGGCGGTGCCACCCGAGCTCGACACACTCCGCGAACAGCTCGACAGCGCCGCCGCCGGGGCGGTCGCCGCACTGGACGAACTGCGCGAGATCGCCCGCGGCATCCATCCGGCGATCCTCAGCGAGGGCGGCCTCGGCCCAGCGCTGCGCGCCCTCGCCCGCCGCTCGCCGATTCCCGTCCACCTCGACATCCACGCGCAAGCGCGACTGCCCGAGCTCGTCGAGGTCACCACGTACTACGCCGTCGCCGAAGCGCTGACCAACGCGGTCAAGCACGCCCGCGGCTCAGCCGTCACTGTCACCGTGGACACCGACACGGTCGAGGGGGTCCTGCGCGTCACGGTCCAGGACGACGGCGTCGGTGGCGCCGAGTTCGCCCACGGAACCGGCCTGGTAGGGCTGAAAGACCGCGTCGAGGCATTCGGCGGCCGAATCCGTCTCCACAGCCCTCGCGGGACAGGGACCAGCCTGCGCCTGGAGCTGCCGCTCACGGCCGCGAGCACGGCGGGAGTGCCAGGCTAATCGCTGCCCACCCCACCTGGGCCAATATGTTCCGACGGTCATGGGTAGGGTGGCACGGCCGCTGCGAGTATCGAACATCCCGACGGATGAAGCCATGCCCCGCGAGCCACGCCTCGTCCGCGGGTACGCCGGTCGACAGCTTCCGAGGCGGCGCAGTGTGCCACCCTGCGCTTGCCGAGAATGTCGTCCGGGCAGTTCAGGCGGCATGTTGGTATTCGTGGAGGATGCCGCCGAGGTGATCGCGTCTTCGTATGTTGAGGCGGGCGATCTGTTCCGGATCGGCGATCGGTGCGGGCAAGGGGTGCAGCGGGCGGGCGTTCATGATGCCCTGGTGGGGCCTGTGTTCGTTGGAGAAGCGTTCGTACTCGTGCAGGGCGTGTAGCAGGTGCCGCTGGTTCCAGATCAGCGTGCGGTCCAGCAGTTCACGGCGGCAGGTCTGTACCCACCGCTCCACGATCGCGTTCATGCGCGGCATCCGGATGCCACTGAGGACGACCTCGACACGCGCATCGTTGAGCACGGCGTCGAACAACGCTGGGAACTTGCCGTCCCGGTCGCGGATCAGGTACTTCACCCGACATCCGGCATCGTCGAGGTCCATCTCGAGGTTGCGGGCGACCTGGGTCACCCTGGCGGCGGTTGGGTGCGCGGTCGCGCCCAGGACCCGGACGCGGTGGTTGGCGTGCTCGATCACCGCGAGCACGTGCAGCCGCGCTCCGGTCAGGGTGACGGCCTCGAGGAAGTCGCACGCCAGCAGGGCATCGGCCTGGGAGCGCAGGAAGCTGGCCCAGGTGCTGCACGCGCGCTCGGGCGCCGGGTCGATCCCGGCCTCTCGCAAGATTTCCCACACGGTGGAGGCGGCCACCTTGATGCCAAGCACGAGCAGTTCGCCGTGCAGGCGGCGATATCCCCAACTGGGATTCTCCCTCGCCAGGCGCAGCACCAGGGCACCAATCGAGTGCACGGTCCGCGGCCGACCTGGCCGCTTGGGTCGGGACCTGGCCGCGTGGCCGGCGTGCGAGCAGGTCGCGGTGCCAGCGCAGGACGGTGTCCGGGGGTACCAGCAGCCGCAACCGATGCAGCACGCCCCGCGGGAGCCGGTGCAGCAGCGCCGTCAGGAGCGCGCGATCGCTCGGGTTGAACCGGGGCCTGCCGTTGCCGAGTTGCCGCTCCAACACAGTGATCTGATGGCGCAACGCCAGGATTTCCACGTCCTTGTGCCGGTCGCTCATCGGCAGCAGGCGCAGCAGGGCGAACGCGTTCGTCACGGCCAGGTAGGCCAGTCGCAGCAGCACGGTCGATCATCATGTCGTGGCGTGGCCTGCCGCGCGAGAGGCCGGCTCGAGCGAACCGTTGCCGACATTCACGTCCTCCCATGCGCCGGCTCCGACCAGGGCGGATGGGGATTTCGGCAAGGGCAGGGTTGGCGGTGGCGACCGTGGCCAGGCCGTAGACGAGGGTCGAGATCAGGACTGGGCGACTCCGGCCGACCGCGGCAAAGAGCGCGCCCCGAAAGTACACTTCCTCGGCGGTTGCGCTGAGCAGTGTGACCAGCGTGATCACCGGGATCGAGCCCTGCCGCGCATGGTCCAGGACTTGGTTCGCCGAGTCGCGCAGCGGTGGGAGGCGTTCCAGGATCAGCGCGCCCAGCACGAACACCGCCCCGGTCAGCAGCCCGATCACGATCGGGGTCAGCACCGGGCGGCGCAGGTTCCCGCGATACGAAATCCCGCCCAGGTGCATCGTGCCCGACAGCAATGCGCCGAGGATCCAGACGGCAGCGACGGCGGTGGTCAGCAGATAGAACACCGGGTCGCCGGGCCGGACCGCAAGCGAGAAGCCGAGCAGCACTGTTCCGGTGACGAGCGTCGCGGTGACCACCACTCGGCGCCGCTGGAACCGGGCGTCCGGTTCGGTGTGGTCGCGGGGTACCCGGTCGACGAGCGCAGCGCGGGCCCAGGCGGGCACGAGGTTCATGTGGCGGCCGACCGCTCCAGCAGGGCCAGCCGGACCGCCTCGTCGTAGCCGATGGTCGGACCGGGGACGATCTGCTCGATGCTGTGGTCGTGGATCACCACCTCGGTGGTGAGTGAGTCCACCAGGTTCCGGGCGGTCGGGATGTCCACGTCGGTGACCAGCGCGAGCCAGGCCGAGGACAGCCGAGGCGTGAGCAGCGGCACGGTGACGTTCGGGACAGGCCTGCCGTGGACCCGGGCCGCGCGCTGCAGCATGTCGACGTATCGCAGCACCTCCGGTCCTCCGATCTCGAACACCCTTCCGCGCGCCTGCGGCACCTCGAGGACGCCGACAAGGTATCGGATGGCGTCCGGAAGCGCGATCGGTTGGGTCCGGGTCTTCACCCAGCGCGGAGTGACCAGCGCCGGCAGCTGCTCCACCAGCTGCCGGGTAATCTCCCAGGCGATGCTGCCGTGCCCGATCACCACCGCGGCGCGCAACGCGGTCACCGGGACCGCGCCGGCCATCAGCAATCGTTCAACCTCGCGCCGTGACCGAAGGTGCTCGCTCAGTTGCGCGTCGTCCGGGCCGAGCCCGCCCAGGTACACGATCCGTTCGAGTCCCGCGTTCGCGGCGGCGGCCGCGAAGTTGCGGGCGGCCTGCGCATCCCGGGCCGCGAAGTCGTCGCAGTCGAGCGAGTGAACCAGGTAGTACGCCGCGTCGACTCCACGCAGCGCGCCACGCAGGCTCACCGGATCTCCGACGTCACCGGCGACCGGCGCGCCGGCGCCGGTGTAGCGGTCCGGATGCCGGGTCATCGCCCGAACGTCGTAGCCGCCGTCGACCAGTGCCGTTGCGAGATGCGATCCGATGAAGCCGGACGCTCCGGTCACGAGAACCACCCGTGTCACGCGCGTGTCATACCCCACCCGTCACCCGCTAACCCGCCCGCGGCGGCCCGATCGAGTGGCCGGCACGGCTGCTCGTGTAAGGGCGCAGGCGCTGACAGGGTGTCCTACGCCGGCAGGTGCCGACCGGGTCCGGCTTGCGGAAGCTCGACGATGGTCGTGATGCGCAACAGCGACGGGGCCCGGGGCGTCGAGCCGAACCCGAACCGCACCGGCGGGTCGACGGCCGTCAGCGCGCCCAGGTCGGTGCCGTCCAGCGTGGCGGTCGCGTCGGTGATGCGGCGCAGGTCCCGGGCTCCGTACCACTCGCGGTGCCCGTTGCCAGCGCTGCCGTAGGTGCGCACGCCGGGCTGGGCCAGCCGGGCCGGTCCGTCGATCAGCCGGACCCACCACGGGCGGCTGGCCAGCACGGGCGGAACCGCCCGCAACAGCAGCCCGAGTGGGGTTCGGCGCCCCACTGTGAAGCGCATTAACAGCGGCCCGGCCACGACGGTCCACCGCCGGCCGGACTGGCTGGCGGAGACGGGTACCACCAGAACCTCGTCGAAGGTGTATGTCCGGACGACGAACGCGGCCAGATCGGATGTAGCGGCCAGCAGCAGGCGGTGTCCGTCCGCTCGCTCCAGCATCACATCGGTCACCGGTCCGAACGGCGAGACCGGCCAGTTCCCCACAACCAGCCGCGTGCCACTTGCAGTGCCGAGACCGGCGATCCATCCGTCGAAGCGCAGCCGCAGACGAGGCACGCCCCCAGCGTACGGCCGGCCGGCATCACCGTCTGGCACCGCGCTGCCGCCGATCGCGACCTGCGGTGTCCGGAAGCAGATAGGCAGCGGACCTGGGCCCTTTCACCGGAAGCAGCCCGGCCGTGTCATGGCAACACATGACACGGAAGGGGTAAATCATGACGAAGGTGAGAGCCGGCGCTGCGGGCGCCGCGACCGCGGCGCCTGGCCTTCTGGAGCTCGCGTGCGGGCGGGGCCGGCCCGGCGGCGTCGGGCGGCACTGGCGGCGGCTGGACCGGGGCACCTCCCGCTGGCGGCGGCGCGTTCCAGCGGGTGCAGGATCTGCGGACCGACTGGACGGGCCCGTGGGCCGGCGACCACGTGTCGTGCGTCGACATGCTGCGTCGCCTGCTGGAGGTGCGCGGCGGGTTGTTCGGTGAGGACGACTTCGGCCGGTGGTCGTCGCCGCCGTGGCGGCGTCGGGCGTAGGCCGAGCAGGTTCGGCACGCGTACGGTCAGCCCGATCACCAAGACGGGCCTGGCCTCGGACTCCCGTTCCTCCTGCGCCCGACGGTGAACAGGTCGGCATCGGCGCCGCTCGGAAGCTCTTCTTAGGCGGGCTCGTCGCCGAACGACCGGCTGTCGGCGTTGAGCACCGCAGCGCACCGCCGACCCGCTTCCGCGCTTCGCGCGAGCCAGGGCAGGCACGACCGGGCCCAGGGCCAGATGTAGTCCTGCCAGCGGGCCGTGTCGGGTCGGCCGCGTCGCTCCAGGCCTTGCCGGGCCTCGGCGGGCGCAGCGAGGGTGCGGCCGTCGACGTCGGGCGGCGGTGGTTCGTCGACGAGACGTTGGTGAAGATCAACGGTGTCTGGCGATAGGCGTACCGCGCCGTCGACCAGCACGGCCAGGTCATCGACGTGCTCCTCTCGGCCCACCGCGACCCTGCCGCGGCCCGTCGGTTCTTCCGCCGAGCGTTGGCCACGTTGAAGCTGATGCCGAGCGAGGTCGTCACCGACGCGGCACTGGTGTACCCGGCCCTGCTCGACGACCTGATCCGTCGGTGTGGCGCCATGTCGAGCGCCACGTCAACAACCCGACCGAGGCGCACTATAGCCAGCTCAAACACCGGCTCAGACCGATGCGCGGGCTGCGCACCGACCGGACCGCACAGACCATCACCCTGGCCCGGGTCGCCGAGGTGATCGAGCGGATGACCGGGGTGCGGTACACGCTGTCGCAGACCTGGCTGATCCTGCGCCAGCGGCTCGGCTGGACCCGGAAGCGGCCCGCCCGGCGGGCAGTCGGACGCGATGACGCGGCGATCGAGGCATGGGCCAAACAGGACTGGCCGAGGATCAAAAGGGGGCTCGACGACGCGGCGCCTGGATCTGCTTCGCCGACGAAAGCGGATTATCGCTCCTGCCCGCAGTGAGAGGCACATGGGCGCCGCGCGGGCAGACCCCGGTGCTGCGGCACCGATCTCCTGGACCCGCATGTCCATGGCCGGCGTCCTGGCCTACCGGCCCGACCGCAGCCGGGCCAAGCTGATCTTCCAAACCAAGCCCGGCAGCTACAACACCGAAGCCTCATCGCGTTCCTCACCGAACTGCGTCGGCACCTGCGCGGACCCGTCACGCTGATCTGGGACGGACTGTCCGCGCACCGCTCCAAGGACATGCAGCAGTGGCTGGCCACCCGACAACACTGGCTGGTAGTGGAACAACTGCCCGGCTACGCCCACGACCTCAACCCCACCGAACTGGTCCGGGGCAACCTCAAAGCCACCGAACTGGCCAACCTCTGCCCCGAACACATCGACGAAGCCGACACCGCCGCACACACCGGACTGCACCGCATCGCCAGCAGCTACGAGCTCTGCTTCAACTTCCTGGCCCATACCGGCCTACGCCTCTGAGGTCGTCACCCAAATACCGAAAGATCTTTAAAATCGCGGTGGTGGCCTCCGTCCCGCGCGAGGATGGCGGCGTGCGCTGTCTGCTGCGAACGCGATACGCGCCCGGGATGCGCTGAGCTCGGACCGGTTCTCGGAGTTCGCGACGGCGGTAGCGACGAGCTCGGTGAACAGGGCCAATCTGTCCTCAGTGCCGGGCGGTGGCGTGTGCTGGGACCACCGGACCAGCAACGCACCCCACACACGGCCTTCAACCACGATCGGCGCGCCGACAGCCGACCCGACGCCGTCGCGGTGCGCGCGGTCTGCTGGCGCACCGTCGCGGTCGGCGTAGTGGTCCGCGCGGGCCGGACGAGAGGTGCGCAGCACCGTGTCAGTAATTCCACGGTCGACGGCAAGCCGGCGCCCCGCCGGCGGCTTGGTACCGGGTTTACCGTGCTCCGCGATCACACTGACCGCATCCGATGCCTCGTACCGCACCAGGGAGGTGGCGTCGGCCTCAAGCAGCATGGCCGTCTCGGCAGCGACCGCGGCGACAACCTCGCCCGGCGGCGCACCACGCGCGACGAGCGCTGCCAGCCGCCGCAGGGTAGCCTGCTCTGTCGCGAGTTCGCTCACGGAACTGCTCGTGGCTTCGAGCTCATACGCGGCCCCCATCAGTGTTTCCAGCTGCGGCACCACTCGCTCGCGCAGACGCCGCACGATCGACTCATGCAGGCCAGCTGGGACGATGAGAACGCCGGTCTGCGCTCCGTACCGCAGCGGGAAGGCGACGCGTCGTTCGCCGTGTGGGATCTCGTCGCCTGGGAAGCGGCCGTGTTCAATCGACGCGGACGGCAACTCGAGTGCTCGGGCCAGACGACGCGAAGCCTCCGGAAGTGCCGGGCGTAGGCGGCCCTCGGCCAGCATCAGGCGGCTCAGCTCGGCGAACAGGTCGGACTCCTGGCGACTCTCGACCGCCTCGACCACCCGAGCACGAGCGACATGGGCCACCGAACCGGCCAACACCGCCACGATCAGGTACACCGCGACTTCTACCCAAGCTTGCGTATCCCTAATGTCGAGTTGCCGAATGGGTACAACGAAAAGAAGTTGTAGGCGGCAACGCTTGTCACCGCCGTCGCCACCGCCAGCCGCAGGCCCCAGATGCTCGCGACCACCAACACCCCGAGGATGAAGATCACCGCCGCGGCTTCTCTCGACGCGACAAACCCAAGCGGATAGACCAGCAGCGTTTCGACCGTCACGATCAGCGCACCGGTCGTGATCCCTAACACAAGCGATGGTGGCTTCGCCCGTACCAGCCGGGCCACCAGATCTGCCTGCATGACCGACCCCTTCGCGTCACGACACGCCAATGCGCGCGTGACGAGGAGCCGTTCGCTGCAGACGAGCGACAAGTAGCGGTCGCACCGAGCCATCATCCACACTCAGGCGTGTCAACGGTCATCTGGTGCTGGCTCTGGCACGAACTTGATGCTGTTGGTGATCTTGGTTGCTTGATCGGTTTGGGGCGCGTCGCTGCCGGAGCTGAAGGTGGCTCGGTGCTGAGATAGCGGGATGTCGATGGGCCGTAGTGCGGGTTCGGGTGTTCCGGTGGAGACGGCTCGGGTGGCGTGGGCGGCGAGCCCGAAGGGCACGCCTGCGATGTTGATGCGGGATCGGTTGCAGGACCTGTTCGTCGACAACGACTTCACCGATTGGTTTCCGGTGGACTGCCGTCGTGGGGTGTCGCCGGCCCGGTTGGCGTTGGTGTCGGTGTTGCAGTACGCGGAGAACCTCACCGATCGGCAGGCGGCGCGGGCGGTGGCGTGTCGCATTGACTGGAAGTACGCGTTGGGGATGGAGTTGACCGAGCCTGGGTTCGATCATTCGGTGCTCAGCGAGTTCCGGGACCGGCTTGCCGAGGGCGACCGGGCTGATCGGCTGCTCGCAGTGATGGTGGATCGGCTCGCGGAGGCAGGGCTGGTGCGGGCGCGGGGCCGGCAGCGCACGGACTCTACGCATGTGCTGGCAGCGGTTCGCCGGCTGAGCCGGGTGGAGCTGGTTGCAGAGACGATGCGTGCCGCGCTGGAGGCCCTGGCGAAGCTGGATGAGGTGTGGCTGGCCGGTGTCATGGCGCCGCAGTGGGCCGAGCGTTACGGCCGGTCGGTGCGGCACGAGCGGCAGCCGTCCGGTGCGGCTGCGGTGCGGCAGTACGTGGAACAGGTCGGCGCTGACGGCATTGCTCTGCTGCAGGCCGTCTACGGCCCGACGGCCCCGGCAGTCTGGCGGGGAGTGGCCGCTGTGGAGGTGCTGCGTCAGGTCTGGGTTCAGCAGTACTGCTACGACGAGTCCGGGCAGCTGCGGTGGCGGGAGGCGAAGCTGTCCCGAGCCCGCAAGAGCCGGAAGGCACGACGCGGCGGCGGTCCAGCGGCACGGCGGCCGATGATGACGCGGAGCCTGCTCGAGTGCCGTGGTCCAGCGTGGAGGTCGTGTCGCCGCACGATCCGCAGGCCCGGTTCAGCCACAAGCCGGGCAAGGTCGAATGGGTCGGGTACAAGGACCATCAGACGGAGACCTGCGACGAGGATCGGCCGAACGTCATCGTGCATGTCGTGACAACCCCGGCCCCGGAACAGGACGTCGGCGTCGTCGATGCGATCCATACCCCACTGGTCGGGCAGCGCATGGCGCCGGCGGAGCACCTCCTCGACAGCGGCTACGTCACACCTGAAACGGTGCACCGGGCCTCGACCACGCACGGGATCACGATTGTCGGGCCGATCCGCCAGGACCCTCGTGCCGTGGATCGGCCCGGCTTCGCCAAGGAAGACTTCCACGTTGACTGGCGAACCGAGACCATGACGTGTCCACAGGGGACGGTCAGTCCACGCTGGAAGCCGACGTTGGCGGATGGCAAGCCGGCGACTGTCGGTGTTGTTCCGGCGGGCGGACTGCCGCGCCTGCACCGTCCGGAAGCAGTGCACGGGAAACGTTGATGGCAAAGGCCGGCACCTGCTTCTGCTGCCCGAGCCGCTACACGAAATCCAGACTCGCGCTCGAGCGCAACAGCAGACTCCGGAGTGGAAACGGCGTTACGGCCTGCGCGCCGGATGCGAGGCCACCGTCTCAGAAACCGTTCATGCACACGGTTTACGCCACTGCCGATACCGCGGGCTCGCGAAGACTCACGTCCAACACGTCCTCACCGCCGCCGGCACCAACATTGTCCGACTCGCTCAACACCGGACCGACCAACGGCGACGACCACGAAGCCGTCTGCATGAACTGTTCCACACTGGCTGACGGCCGACCTCCAAGATCACCAACAGCATCCGAACTTCGTGCCAGAGCCCGATCCTGCAGGCCGCGCGGCACGCCTACACGCTGCTGCGCGACTGCCTGGCTCGGATGCGCCCGGCCGCGGACGACGACGAGGGCGACGCGATGTTCGTGTCGGCGTGCATGCACGGCACCGCCAGCATCCTGCAGACCCCGGCGCTGGCGACGCTGGGGCTGCGCCCGGAGCTGCTGCAGGGCGTCGCCGGGCACGTCATGCGTTGCATCGGCGACGCCCTCGAGCGCCCTTAACTCACGCCTTCCGCACGTGGCCGGCCACATGGCGGCCGGCGGTGGCGTCCGGCCCGGTCTGCGGGCCGTCGGGTGCCGTCGTCGCGGGGTGGGCGGGCCACCAGAACCGCTCCCGCAGCAGCAGCGCGAGCGCGGGCACGACGACGGTCCGCACGAGCAGCGTGTCCAGCAGCACGCCGATGCCGACGATGACCCCGATCTGGGTCAGCACGATCACCGGCAGGACGCCGAGCACGGTGAACACGGCGGCGAGCAGGATGCCGGCCGAGGTGATCACACCACCGGTCGCGGCGAGCGCCCTGACCGTTCCGGCGCGGGTGTCGCCGCGCTCGGCGGTCTCGTCGCGGGCGCGGGTGACCAGGAAGATGTTGTAGTCCACGCCGAGCGCGACCAGGAACAGGAAGCTCAGCAGCGGTACCCCCGCGTCGAGCCCCGGCTGGTCGAAGACGGTGCGCAGCACGAAAGTGGCGGCCCCGAGGCTCGCGGCGAAGCTGGCCACCACGGTGGCGAGCAGCAGCAGCGGCGCCACCAGGG
This sequence comes from Dactylosporangium darangshiense, assembly GCF_039537565.1. NCBI lineage: Bacteria > Bacillati > Actinomycetota > Actinomycetes > Micromonosporales > Micromonosporaceae > Dactylosporangium > Dactylosporangium darangshiense. Next base: position 7,809 of record NZ_BAABAT010000077.1, on the reverse strand, counting down.
AGCGCAGCAGCGCGATGAGCACGAGCAGCACCACGGCCAAGACCATCGGCCCGATGACGCGGTTGTCGCGCAGGTTCGCCTCGCGCTGGTCGAGGTCCGCGGCCGGAGCGCCGCCGACCAGCGCGTCCGCGACGGGCACCGCGGCCAGGGCGGTGCGCAGCCGCTGCACGGCGCGGTCGGCGGCCGGGGTGCCGGAGCCGCTGGTCAGCTCGACGCTGAGCTGGACGAGGGCGCCGTCGTCGGACTGCTCCGGCGCCCCGACGTAGCCGACCCCGTCGACCCGGCGGGCCGCGGCGGCGACCGGGTCGGCGGCCGAGGCCGCGGCGATGACGGTGACCGGCTGCGCCGCCCCGGCCGGGAAGTGCCGGGCGAGGGCCTCCTGCCCGGCAACGGCCTCGACCCGGGTCCGGAACTGCTCGGTCTGGGCCAGCCCGATGTCGGTGGTGAACAGCCCGGTGCCGAGGACGGCGAGGATCACCACGGCGCCGGCCAGCACCACGGCGGGCCGCCGGCCGACTGCCGCGGCGGCGCGGGCCCACAGCCCGGCCTCGGTCGGGTCGGCCGAGCCGACCCGCGGGATCCGGGGCCAGAACACCGCCCGTGGCAGGCTCACCAGCACCGCCGGCAGCACGACGAGGCCGAACAGCAGCGCGACCAGCACGCCCAGGGCCGCCGCGACGCCCAGGGTGCGGCTGCCGGTCAGCGTCGCGGCCAGCAGCGTGAGCAGGGCCAGGACCACGGTGCCGGCGCTGGCCACGATCGCTGGCCCGGCGAAGCGCACCGCCGCTGTCATCGCCGCGCGCCGGGACTCGGTGGAGCGCAGCTGTTCGCGGTACCGGGCGATGAGCAGTAGCGCGTAGTCGGTCCCGGCGCCGAAGACGAGCACGGACACGATCCCGGCAACCGAGGCGTCGGTCCGCTCGCCGACCAGCCGGGCCACCCACGGCAGCAGCTTCGCCACCACCTGGTCGGCGAGCCCGATGACCACCAGCGGCACGATCCACAGGATCGGGCTGCGGTACGTCACCAGCAGCAGCACCGCGACCACGGCCGCGGTGACGAGCAGCAGTGTCACGTCGGCGCCGTCGAACGCGGCGGCGATGTCCCGCCCGAACGCCGCCCCGCCGGTGACCTGCCCGCGCAGCCCGGCCGGCACGTCACCGGCCCGGACCGCCGCGCGGATGCCGTCGACCGCCGCGTACACCGCCTCGTCGTCCAGGCCGTCGCGCAGCGGCACCACCAGCAGGACCGCCCGCCCGTCATCCGCCGCGACCGGCGGCGGCCCGGCCGTCACGCCGGGCACCTCGGCCAGCCGCGGCACCAGCCCGGACACCGCGGCCCGGTCGGCGTCGGTCAGCGGCCCGTCGGCCCGCTCGAACACCACGATCGCGGTCTGCGCCCGGCCGCTGCGGAACTGCTCGGCCAGCTCGGTGACCCGTGTGGACTGCGCCCCGGCCGGCAGTCCGTCCGTCGGCCCGGCCGCCGGCTGGGCCGGGGCGAACGCGAACGCCAGACCGACCAACACGACCGTCGCCACTAGGACGACGAGCACCCCGGCCCGGCTGGTGATCCACGCCGCGCTGCGCGCCATGACTCCCCAAACGTTTCAACGATCGAATATTTCGGTGATTGAAACGATAGGATGTCTGGCGTGCCCGCGCAACCGGAACGCCACGCCGCCGTCGAGGACCTCATCGATGCCCTGCGGCGCTTCACCGTCGAGACCGACGTCTTCGTCGAGGTATTCGCGCGCGCCCACGGCCTCGGACGCAGCGACCTCAACGCGATCATGTGGATCAGCGAGGGCACCGCCGCCGATCGCCCGATCACCGTCGGCGAGCTCGCCCAGCGCATCAGCCTGAGCCCGGCCGCCGCGACCGCCCTCGTCGACCGCCTGGAGTCCACCGGCCACGTGAGCCGCGTGCGTGACCCCGGCAACCGCCGCCGCGTCCACGTCCGGATGAACGACCGCGCCCAGCAACTCGCCCAAGCGTTCTTCATCCCCCTGGGCCGCCTCATGCACAACGCCGCCCAGGACTTCACGGACGAGGACATCGCCAGCGCCACCAACGTCGTACGCCGCTTGTGCGCCGCGGTCGTCGCCGCCCGCACCGCCACCAGCGACCCTGCCGGCTGAGCAGGAACGGTTCGGATGCATCAGGGCACTCATGACCGAGCCCACCTCGTCCCGCCGACCGCTGCGCCCAGCGGGGGTGAGTCGTCGAGTCGGCCGGGCAGCGTCGCCGCCGCCGGGCCTGCATCCGGCGGCCCACCGTGACACGAAATATCTGGTATGCGAGTATCTGTGCGGGATCACGAGGCGGCGTACGTCGGACCCGGCCGGTGGCTACTACTTGGCACCGCATTGCTGCAGGCGGCAGCCCCGATCCTGATCAGCGTCCCCACCGGCGACGACGACCTGCCGATCGTCCCGCCCACCCCGTTCTTCTCCGTCTGGGGCGTCGTGCTGCTCGGCTGTGTTGCGACTGCATGGTGGGGACTGCCGGTGCGACGGGCCGGCACGGGTGTCTGGCGCCGCATCCACGTGCCGTTGAGCCTCGTGCAGGTCGGCTTCGTTGCGTGGCTCCTCGCCGCGTCGTCGGCGGCAGTCTGGCTTACCCTGCCGATCTTCGTGTCCATGCTCATCGGCCTCCTGGCGAGCCTGCACCGGGTCGCGGCCGCAGCTGAGGCCCAGGCCGGTCCCGATTCCGTCGGGCGGGCGCTGCTTGGCTGGACGCTCGGCGTGTACGCCGGCTGGTCGACAGCTGCCGTCTGGATCAACGCCGCGACGCTGCTGCCAGCCGGCGCGTTCATCGGTTTCGTGGGGGAAGGTTGTGCAATGCGCCTTCGTCGCCGCGGCGACCATCACCGCCGCAGCCGTCAGCTACCGATTCCACGGGCCGGTGCCGTACACGTTGACCGTCGGGTGGGCCCTCGCCGGCGTAGCGGTCAGCGCAACCGTAGCCGGGTTGCCGCCGCTCACCGTGACCGCGGCCACCGGCCTGCTCGTGGTCGCCGCCTCCGCCGCGCTCGGCCGGCGCCGCAGGACACCCAGGTCGGCACACTGAACCGCACAGGCGGGGCGTCAGCGTTACAGAGAGCTGAGCCCGCTGAACAGCGCGGACGTTGGCGGACCAACTCGGACGCGTCGTGTCCTTCACGGACCTTTCCATGCCAAGCCGGGATCCCTAATCGCCCCTGGTGGCTGCTACCCAGGACGAAGGTGCAGCGTTCCGGTTGCCCGTGGACAGGGCGGCTGGATCCAGACGAGCACCCACCGAGCACCCAACCGGACCGCATGCATAAGAAGAGGCCCTGACCCAATGAATAGTCCCAGGTCAGAGCCTCGATTAGTTGTACGCCGCGTAGGACTTGAACCTACAACCCGCAGATTAAGAGTCTGCTGGCGCTGCTCGGGCTCTCCGTCCTCGATCGACGGGCCGTCGTCGAGGCTGAAAGCGGGGGTTTATGGGGGATGCCCACTTGGATCATCTACAAAGACTGATGGCTTGAGCCTGTTTTCCCAGCTCAAGCCATCTTCTGTGTCGGGACAGCGGGATTTGAACCCACGACCCCTTGACCCCCAGTAGTCGGAGGCCCCAGCGACGTGCCCAGCCACGTTCTTCTAGGTCGCCGTAAGCGTAAACCGGCCGAGTAAAGGCGTCGCTCGTTGCCGCGCGGCGAACGACCCCTGTCCAAGCGTCACAAAGGCCCCGCCGCAGCAGTTGCGTCTGATCGTTGAGAGTTCGAGCAGTTCGAGATTATGCCGATTTGGCGGATGATCCGGCGGCCGCTGAGGCGCGGGGGACGTACCTCTGGTCAAGACGGTCGACCGTGTCGTTGCCCTGGCTATACCGTGTGACGGTATTCGCGTCGCCGTTCCGGACGAGCTCGTCGGCGATCTACGACGCACCGGCGCGCGGCTACGACTTTGAGCCCGCGGCTCGACCGTCCACCATCACGCGGTGGACGCGCGTTGCCGCCGCGGGCGGGCGTGTGCTTGAGTCGCCGTGTGTCCACGGCTGGTCGGAAGGTGCCGCGCCGCTCGGTCCTTCTGGCGCTCGGCGGCGCCTCGCTGCTGGCCGGGTGCGGCGACGACAACGCGGCCTGGCACGCCGGCGGGGAACTGCCCGACGACTCGCACTCCGGCGACGTCGCGTCACCAGATCCCGCGCCGTCGGTCATCCCGTCCGTCGCGCCGCCCACTCCCGGGCGGTGCCCGCCGATCGCCGGGGCCGGTACGCCCCGTCGCGGGGGGCCGCAGTACTACCTGCCCTGCAAGGGCACGCAGATCGCCCTGACCATCGACGACGGGCCCGACCCGCAGTACACCCCGCGCATGCTGGCGCTGCTGGCGAAGTACGGCATCCAGGCGACGTTCTGCATGATCGGCCGAGCCGCCGCCGCGCACCCCGACCTCGTCAAGCAGGTTGTCGCGGCCGGGCACCACGTCGCCAACCACACCTACACCCACCCGCTGAACCTGACGAAGCTACCGGACGCCCAGATCCGGGCGGAGCTGCACCGCGCCAGCGACGCGATCAACACCGCCTCCGGCGGCCACCAGCCCACCCTGTTCCGCGCGCCAGGCGGGGCGTGGTCGGCCGCCGTGCTCTCCGAGTGCGGCGCCCTGGGCATGCGCGCCCTCGACTGGAGCGTGGACCCGCGGGACTGGAGCCGCCCCGGCGTCCAGCACATCGTCGACACGATCCTGACCAGGACCCGCCCCGGCGCGATCATCCTCGAGCACGACGGCGGCGGCAACCGCGACCAGACCCTCAGCGCCCTCGCCATCGCCCTGCCGCGCCTGGTGGACGCCGGCTACACCTTCGCCCAGCCCTGAACCGGGCCCGTGGGCGCGGAGCCCGCCGAGGGGGTGCAGGGCGACAGCCCAGCGGTGCGCGCGCAGCGTGGCCAGCGCGTCATCGCCACCGATCCGGCTCCGCGCGACCTCCTCGCGCTCGCCGCGGACGCGCATACCGTTCTCGAGTCGCGATCGAGCACGGGAAAGCTCCTGCTGGTCCCTCGGCGGTGACGGGGTCCCCGGGCCGCGACGGGCTCTGTCACGGCTGGGGACCAGCACAGCGCTGGCTTGCCGAGGGGCTGTTCGTCGTGTGTGAAGCGCTGCGATGATGGCGTCGGTGGAGCGCGTTCGGCTAGCGCCAGCCGGCCCAGGCCGGCCACCAGGGTCGAAGAACCACCGACCCGCCACCCACCACGACGTCGGCAAAACCACCAAACAAGACAAGCTCTCAAGGCGCGCAGACAGCGCAAAGGTTAAACAACAAGCTCAGTCTCCTCGGCGTCTGCCGATCTCTAAGCACGACGACTATCGACATAGGCTCGGTCGGCATCGGCGCGGAGCCGCTTGCGAGCCGCTGGGGAGCAGGATCGAGCGAGACATGGATCTTGAGCGGTTTCGTGGGTACTCCTTGAGAGACGTCGCCGTCACCGCCACGAGTGCGGCCAGCGTCGTGCGTATCACACTGGTCACCAGCGATGGCGCCGACAGCGTCGCGCTGCTCCTCGAGGACGTCGTCCACATCGAGATGGATACCTCGCGATCGTGGGACGACCTCATCGACGAGCTCACGCTGCTCCAGCTGCCACAGCACGGCCCTTGGCCCAAACAGGTCCAACACCTGCTTCACCACCACCACCACAACAACCGCAGCGCCCTCACCTGGCTGCGCATGGACGGCCCAGGCCCGATCGAACTCCTCGGCGCCCGGCTAACAGTCGAGCAGTAACAGGCTGCGGCGGAACGCGGCACGGAAACCCAATCTCAGCGCCGAATGTGCCACAGGCGCACGTCCGCACCCGTGAGGCACCCATGCAAAGCCAAAGCGCGCGAGTCGCGGCTAAGCATGACGTTCTGGGCGTCGATGTAGGACGTGGGAACGTCCCCCTGATGCGCTTGTCGGGCTTGGTGTCCCATCGCAGGAGGAGGACGTTCGCGGGTAACGGTAGCGGTGTGTCCCGTGGCGGATCGGACGCTTCCTTGCCTACGCCTCCGGGACCGGCGTCATGCGCCGCGACGGCGACTGCTTCGCGTTCCGCCACGAGCTACTGGCCGAGCACTGCCGTCATCACCCCGAAGGTGCGCAGACCTACAGGGGCTTCGCCACACCCACCAGACCCCCAGCTCACAACCCCGGAAACCGCTTAACTACGCGGCATTGGCACGCGGGGCCCTTCTGGCGTTCATCCTTCTTCTGGTAGGCGATCGCCGACGGCTCCGGCGCGGCGCTCGCTCATGGAAACGTGGGCCGTGCTTGCGGTCCTTGGCATGGGCGTAGGCCATGAGCGCGAACAGGACCGTGAGCAGGACCGTGGATGAGCCGAGCGTGCCTAGGTCCAGGCCGCCCTTGGCATTGGATTTGGTGAGGAAGTCGCCGGCGGTGGCGCCCAGCGGGCGGGTCAGCACGAACGCGGCCCAGAACAATGCGACATTCGGCACAACGGGAACGTACTTGAGGGCGAGCAGGGCCACGAGGGCGCCGGTGACGAGCAGGGCGCCGCCGCCGTAGCCCAGGCCGGAGCTGTCGGACAGGAAGTCGCCCATCGAGGTGCCCAGCGTGTTGGAGACCAGGATCGCCCCCCAGAACAGCGCTTCGCCGCGGAATGTGTCGATGTCACGGATGGCGAACGTCAGTCCGGTGTACCGCCACGCCACGAAGATGGCGATCAACAGCGCGACAAGAATCGCCGCGCCGGTCGGGTAGCCCAGTCCCAATCCCTGCGGCCCCCAGCCGAGCGCACTGGCGCCGGCGGGGAGGTACTTCGCGGTCGCGTCACGGTTCATGAAGTCCGACATGGTCGTGCCGGCCATGCTCGTGGACAGAATGACCGTCCAATAGCAGAAGGGGTTGTACCTGCGGGAGCGCAACTGCACCAGCAACGTGACCACGAACATGCCGAACAGGGCGATCGTGGTCAGGAAGTACCCCAGCTTGAGGGTCTGGGCGAACAGGTCCCCGGCGGTCTCACCCAGGGTCGTGGCGGCGATCTTCATGATCCAGAAAGCGAGAGTGACCTCGGGCAGTTTCTTCATGACATACCGGCCGCCATGGGCGAGCTGTGCGTTGGTGGCATCCTTGGTCTGCTTCACCAGAGCTCCTTGCGCCGGCCGGGTCGCCGGACCCGGCGACAGCGGACAATTTCCGGCAAACCTACGCCAAACCGGATAAGAAACGCCTGAAACGGCAGAGGCCGCCCGGGCCGGCCTAGCCAGCCAAGCGGACCCGCGACCCTGGCACATCACCGCGACCCGCGCATGAACCAACCGTGCGCACGGGCTCCGGCCTGGCAGGCCGCCTCGGCTTCGACGCTCGCAACGCTTTCAGCGTTCTCTCATCGGCGAGGAGCAGGCTTGAGTGGTCGATCAAGGGGGTGATCGCGTGCGGGTGCTGCTCGTGGAGGACGAGGAGGTCCTGGCCAAGACGATCCGGCAGGCGTTGCACGCCGACGGGTTCGCAGTGGATCTGGCCTTCTGCGGCACCGAAGGTCTGTGGGCAGCGCGCCAGACGCGGTATGACGTCATGGTGCTGGACATCATGCTGCCCGGACTCAACGGCTACGAGGTGTGCCGGCAGTTGCGGGCGTCGGGCGTGTGGACGCCGGTGTTGATGCTGACCGCCAAGGACGGCGAGTTCGACGAGGCCGACGCCTTCGATCTCGGTGCCGACGACTACCTGACCAAGCCGTTCAGCTTCGTGGTGCTGGTAGCCAGGCTGCGGGCGCTCATCCGTCGGGGTGCGCCCGAGCGACCGGCCGTGCTCACCGCAGGGGACCTCAGCCTCGATCCGG
>NZ_BAABAT010000076.1:0-35791 GCF_039537565.1 Dactylosporangium darangshiense | reverse complement strand
ATCGGCTGGCCGCCGAGCGGTTGCGGCAGCGGCGGCGGAACCGGGCGTTGCAGCGTTCCCGGCGGGCCGCCAACCCACACCAGTACCAGCTCTCGGCCCGGCAACAGCACAGGGCCGACCGCCGCCGTGCAGCAGGCCTGCCGCCGGTCACCGTGACCACACCGACCGGCCCGCGCATCGCCACCGCGGCGGGTGTGCCGGTGCAGGCCTACCGCCGCGACCAGCTGTCCGCCGGCTACCGGCGGCTGCGCGCCCAGACGGCCGCCGACGGCGCGGCCCGGACCCGGGCCGGCCGGACCCGCGCCCAGACCGTCGCCGCGACCATCGTCGCCACCCACGGCGCGGAGCTGGTTATCGAAGCCGCGGACCTGCGCGCATGGGTGGCGCGGTGGGGCCGCGGCCTGCACGCCTTCACCCCCGGCATGTTGGTGGCCGCGCTGCGCCACGAAACCAGCAAGGTCGCCGCGCTCGGCGGCGGAGCCGGCCTGGTCCGGGCCGGGACCCGGCACACCGCCTGGACCCAGCACTGCCTCTGCGGCACCCGCACCCCCAAACAGCTGCGCCACCGCCGGCACCACTGCACCACCTGCGGGCTGGCCGGGGGCCGTGACCTCATGGCCGCCCTCGTCGGCGCGCACACCGTGCTGACCGAACCCGGTGCGCCGGGCTCGGCCCGTATCGACTGGCCCGCCGCCCGAACCACCCTCGCCGTCTACGGCGTGGATGTCATCAATGAACGGCTGCAAGGAGCCGTGACCGAGTCAAGCGGACACCACCGCCCCCACCAACGCACATGCGTAGGTGCGCGGCGGCCGCCGCGCAGCCCCGGCCATGACGGCCGGGGCCGGCGTGCTCGGCGAACTACCGCAACGGTGCCCCCGACAACCCCGGACGAGACCCACACAGGGACCGCGCCGGAGCGACGAGACGCACACCCGGACTGTTTCAACACCAACAACTGTCTACGAAACAGGCCTTAGTCGTCCTGGTCATGTGTAGGCCACGCCGAACGGCGTGCAGGACCGCCTGCGGTTGTCGCCGAGGCCGCCAGCACGCTGACCGCTCGCGGTCGTCGATTTTGTCGACAAGCTCCACGCGAGCACGGGTACGGGTGTGGGTCGGCTCCAGCCTACAATCACCGACCTCGACCTCGGCGGGAGGTAGGCGCCACCGCTCAGGTCGGCCGCAGCGCGGCCATGTCGTCGTCAACGAAGACCTGACGGGTTCGAGTCAGCGCATCCGGTAGCCACGCCCGATGACGGTGATGATCGGGTCGGGTGGGCCGAGCTTGCGCCGCAGGGTTTTCACCGTCGTGCGGACGGCAGTGGTGAACGGGTCGGCGTGTTCGTCCCACACCCGCTCCAGCAACTGTTCCGCGCTGACCAACCCGCCATCGGCCCGCATCAACTGCGCCAGCAGCGCGAACTCCTTGCGGGTCAGCACAATGACCTCGCCGCCGCGGTACACCTCATGCCGGTCCACGTCGACTTGCAGGTCGCCACGGCGCAACAGGGTGGGGACCCGGGCCGGCTCCCGCCGGCCGAGGGCCGCCACCCGGGCGATCAGCTCGGCGAACGCGAACGGTTTGGGGAGATAGTCGTCGGCGCCGAGCCGCAGCCCTTCGACGCGGCTGTCGACTGACGCCGCAGCTGTGAGCATCAGGACCCGGGCCGGCGAGCCAGCCCGGACGAGCGCCCGGGTCACCTCGTCGCCGTGCAGGACCGGCAGGTCCCGGTCCAGGACCACGACGTCCGGGCGAATCTGTGCGGCACGCCTCAACGCCGCCGCGCCGTCGTGCACGACGTCGACGATCATGTCGTGCTCGCCTAGCCCACCTGCGATCAGCCCGGCCAGCACCACGTCGTCCTCGACGACCAGTACTCGCAGCATCATGCAGCCGACGGGAAGTCGACGGTGACCGACAGCCCTCCACCGGCGCGGGGCGTGATGTCGCAGTGGCCGCCGTTGGCCGCGGCGATCGCGTCGACGATGGCCAGGCCGAGCCCGGCACCCGTGTCACCGGTGCGGCTGTTGCCGCGCTGGAATGCGTGCCGCAGCGACGGCACGTCCTGCGGGTCGATCACCGGCCCGGTGTTCGACACCCGCAGCCAGGATCTGTCGCCGTCGGTACCCGTGTGGATCCAGATTTCGCCGTCGGGCACGTTGTAGCGGGCGGCGTTGTCCAGCAGGTTTCGCAGCAACACCTCCAGCTGCGCCGGGTCGGCAACGCACGGCGCCGTCGCCAAGTCCCGCCACATCGGCGGTGCGTGAGCCGGCCAGACCGCCAGAGCCGCCGTGACCAGGTCGGCCAGGTCGGCCAGGTCGGCCGGGCGCGGATCGGCAGCGCGGCGGATCTGCGCGAGTCGCAGCAGGCTGGTCAGCATGGTGTCGCTGCGTGCGGCTGCGGCGACGACGGTGTCCAACGCCGCCCGGTACTCGGCCTCAGTCCGCGCCGGCCGGGACAGCGCCATCTCGGCCGCGGTGCGGATGATCGTCAGCGGCGTACGCAGTTCGTGGGAGGCGTTGGCGACGAACAGCTGCTGCGCCTGGAACGCCTGGCCGAGCCGGTCGAGCATCGCGTCGAACGTGTCGGCGAGGGTCCGCATCTCATCCCGCGGCCCCCGCAGCTCGATCCGGGCGTCCAACGTGTCCTGGGACAACACCGCGGCGGTTTCGGTGATCTGCCGCAGCGGCCGCAGCGCGCGGCCGGCGACCAACCAGCACAGTCCGAGCGAGACCGCCGCCAGCGCGGCGAACGTGATCCCCGACTCGACGACGATGGTGCGCAGCGCATCGGTACGGCTGGCGGTCGTCGCGATTTCGACCGCGGCGACCGGCTGGATCGTCATAGCCCCGTCAGTGGGATCGTACGGCTGGCCGAGCATCTCGTTCGCCCCGGCGGTGAGGGTCTGCACCAGATCATTGCTGGCCGCGAAGAACTCCCGGCGGACCAGCAGGTACATCAGAGTCAGCACCGCCGCGCCGGTCGCCGCGAACACGGCCGTGTACCACAGCGTGAGGCGCGTGCGGATGGTGAATCTTGAGAGCATCTCCCCATTGTTGCCGCGGCATGTGGCATCCGTGTGTGGTTGCGCGACACGGTGATACCCCGTGCGGACCCGGACCATGGCGACATGTCGAAGTTCAAGACCATTACGTTGGTACTGGCTGTGTCGGCGCTCACGCTGCTCGGCGTCTCCGGCTGCAACGGCTCCGGCCAGCCTGGCGCCGGCCCGTCGCCCTCTGCCGGCAGCGACCAGGACCAGGCGTTGCAGTTTGCGCAGTGCATGCGCGACCACGCCGTCGACATGCCCGACTCCGGCGACGGCGGCGTGGTGACCGGCGCCGGCGACAGCGTCGACATGCCCGACTCCGGCGACGGCGGCGTGGTGACCGGCGCCGGGCCGGGCACCGATGCCGGCAACGTAGCGGCGCCGCTGAACGCCGATGACGGCGCGTTCGACACCTGCCGGAAATTCCTGCCCAACGGCGGCGAACCGCGCAAGTTGACCGCCGCCGAGCTTGAACAAATGGTGCAATACGCCCAATGCATGCGTGCGCACGGCGTCGACTACCCCGACCCGAGCGGCGACGGCGTCCAGCAGGCCGTCGGTGTCCCGGTCGGCGACGACGCCGCCCGGCAGCTCTACGATGCGGCCGCCCGCGCCTGCGATGCCACGAACAGCCCGGTGCCGACGAAGTGAGCCGCCGCGCTGTCATCGGCGTCGCCGCCGGCGCGGTTACCGTCGCCGTGGCCATGCTGGCCACTCTCGGCTATGGGGATCGCAGCGACCACGGCGCTGCGGCCCCGGCGACGGCTCCACCGAAGACCGCTCCGGTGACCCGCACGACGCTTGTCGACGCCGTCCACCTCACCGGCAAGGTCGGCTACGGCACCGCAGAGCCTCTCGACCGCATGGGCCGCCGAGAAGAACCTGGCCGTCAACCGGGTGGCGACCGAGGTCGGTTCCGCGTTCACGGGCGGTGCACGAAGTTCCTCGCGCTGCAGAAGCGGGCACCCGGACCGGTCGACGAATCCTGCGAAGGACAGCAACGTCGGTCAGACCGTCCGGGTGACCCGCCCCTACATCCTCACTGTCAGACCGGAACCGTCCCACCGCTAGGCGGGACGTCCGATCACATGCTTACCACAGCATCATGAGAGGAAACGGTAGGTCCTAGCTGGCCGTTGATGACGTTGACGACGACGTGACGTTGTGGATGTCGATGGTGATGGAGGCCAGATCGAGGTTCGCCGTTCCGTCGGGTTTGCGGCGGTGAACACGACGGCGCGTCGGAAAGACTAGGCCGTCGAAGGTCTTGTAGTCATCCACGTAGTGGGCGACGGGGACGTCGGCGTTGACGTCGACGGTGTAGTCGAGGCGGCGAAGCATACTTGCGCTGTCGTAGTAGAAGACCTGCTGAGCGGTGTGGGTGGCAATGTTCTCAGGGAAGGTTACGTGCAATCGCCGCCATGTCTGTCCGCTCTCTTCCCAGGGCTGGATCTCACGGGTCCGGACGCCGGGGAAGGTGAACAGGAATGGTGTGGTCAGATAGTTCCACATTGCGTAGCCGAGGAAGTATCCGACCTGCAACGATTCCCACGGCGAGGATATGTCATAGTCGGCGAATGTGAGCCGGGGAGCGGTCAGGCTGTCGACGACCCGGTTACCCGTGGTCGTCAATGAGACTTGTTGGGTGTCCGCATCGAAAATCATCGTCGTGTCCGGCGAGACCCACGGATTGACGGCGATGTGCTGGCGGTGGACGGCTACCTCGATGTGTTCCTCCAGGAAGGCGTGCGGGAAGCCTCTGAGTTGCCAGAAAGGACCGTCAACAGAAAGGTCTGCGACGAGTGTGTTGACTTCCGACCAGCGCTTCAAGCCGCCGTGAGCGTCGAGGACCAGTTTCTGAAGTTCGTCCGTCATATTTCTTCCGATCGTACAGCGCGGCGATCTCGTTTCCGTACGCTTTGTTATCCCTTGACCGCTCGGGCCGAGTTCCACAGGACACCACTGTTCACTCGGTCGGGGTGTTGGGCGAGCATCATTTCGTACAACTCGACCGCTGTGCCCGCCTTGTCCGCGGCCGCATCGAAATCGATGATGTAGCGACGGGTCTCTTCTATGGTGTGTGGGCCGTCGTCAGTCCCTGCACGTTTGTGTCCGGCGATCACTGTCCTCGGTCGTAACGACTCGATGGTCTCCAGGGCGGTCAACCAGGCGCGGCGACCACCGTTGCCCGATTCGACCAGGTACAGGTGCACGTCGTTGTAGACGGCATCGCCGGCGACTACCAGCCCTATGGCCGGCACGTGCAACGCGGTCGTGTCGTCCGTGTCGGAGTGGCCAAGCTCTACGGCGACGAGGTCGTGACCCTCCAATTCCAAGGAGTGACTCTCAAGCGGCTCTGCGACCAGCAGGCGTTCCGGCAGGCGGCCGGGAAATCTTGGACGCCAGAAACCGTCGAGTACCTCAGGGCTCAACTGTTGGCGCATTCGTTCAACCACTCCGGCGGTCGCCACGAACTTGGCTTCTGGGAATCGATCGAGCACGACGGCTGCGCCGAAGAAGTGATCACCGTGACCGTGGGTGACGAAGACCGTGGTCACGGTCCTGTCGGCCGCGACGACCCAGTCGACGAGGTTGCGCGCCTCGTCCGCGGTCAACAGCGGATCCACCAGCACTGCGTCGCGTTCCCCGTAGATGAGTGTGGACGTTGTGGGCGACCACATGCGCTGTGTCGCGCCAGGCGCCAAATCGTCGGACACAACCGGCTTCAGTGGTGAGACGAACGTCGCAAAGTCCAAAGGTGCCATCATCGCTCCAAGATCCATGGTTCAGCGGGTGTGGTCGGTCATTTGGTGACTGACCACACCCGCCGCCACCCGTGATAGAACGGATTCCTCCGGCGTGGCTGATGGCCGGCCGGAGATGATCCCGCGTCCGCCGGCGTCGTCGCGGCCGCTGAGCAGCGAAGATTGCCGGCAGGCCCACATGGATGCAGGGGACCGGTCTGGACCCCTGCCCCTTCCCCTGCCGAGCAGACCACGTCGCGCCGCCGCCGTCCTATCGCGTGAACGAGTGATGTGGTTGGTGTGACGCCGGTGGCGCTGGCGCCACCGGGCCGGACGGTCAGGCTGTGCCGGTTCGGCCGCGGAAGGGTCGGGGCGGCAGGACCACGGGTTGCTGGTTGTCGCTCCTGGACAGATCTGTATAAGGTCGCCACTTGGACAGATCTGTCTAGCGAGGTGAGTCATTCATGATCGAGGCAACATCCGGTGTCGAGAACGGCGGGACGAGGCGAGGTTGGTTGGCCGTCGTCGTGGTCGGGCTGGGCACGTTCACGCTGGTGACGAACGAATTCCTGCCGGTGGGGCTGTTGAGCGCGATCCGGGCGGACCTGCGTGTGTCCGAGGGCACCGCCGGGACAATGATGACGATGCCCGGAGCGGTCGCGGCGGTCAGCGCGCCGCTGCTGACGGTCGCCGCCGGCCGGCTGGACCGGCGCATCGTCATGCTGGTGATGGCGGCGCTGTTCACCGCCAGTGACGCGCTCGGTGCCCTCGCCCCGAACTTCGGGACGATGCTCGCGGCGCGGTTCTTGCTCGGGCTGGGTATCGGCGGGTTCTGGGCGATCGGGGCGAGCATCGGCAACCGCCTGGTGGCGCCTGGCTCCGCTGGGCGGGCGACAGCGGTCATCTTCTCCGGTGTGTCGATCGCAGCGGTGCTCGGCGTCCCGGCGGGCGCACTCGTCGGTGGTCTGTTCGGGTGGCGTGTCGCGTTCGCGGTGACTGCGCTACTGGGTTTCGTGACGTTGGCAGCGCTGACGGTGCTGTTGCCGGCGTTGCCGGTGGAGGAGCCGGTGACGCTGCGGCAGTTGTCGTCGGTGCTGCGCGGCCGCAACGGCCGTACCGGCCTGATCACGACGCTGGGCCTGGTTGTCGGGCACTTCGTCGCGTACACGTTCATCAGCCCGTTCCTCGAGCAGCAGGCCGGGCTGGGGTCGCGGGCGATCAGCGTGCTGCTGCTGGTGTTCGGCGGCGCAGGCATCATCGGGAACTTCGCGATCGGTGCGGCGCTGCGGGCGCGGCTGCGGACGGCGATCGTCGCCGTGATCGTGGTGCTGGGCGCATGCGCGGCACTGATGCCGATGGTCGGGATGTGGGGCTGGGCCGCGGCAGCGGTGCTGGCAGTCTGGGGCCTGGCCTACGGGGCGGTGCCGATCGCTCTGCAGACGTGGGTGTTCACCGCGGACGACGCCCGGCCGGAGGGCGGCTCCGCGCTGTACATTTCCACCTTCCAGATCTCCATTGCGCTGGGCGCGCTGTTGGGCGGCCGGATCGTCGACGCCGCCGGCATCCCGAACGCCATGGTTACCGGGGCAGGGCTCGCGCTACTGGCCTTGATTGTCTTCGTCGTGTTCACCACGAAGACCGCGACAGCGAGGGCCGCCGCCGAGACGCTGGACACACACGTTGCTGCAGTGGCGCCTTAACCCCTGCACCGCATCCGCCAGGCGATCCGCAATGTTCGACTAGCCGCAATCGACCAGGAGAGCAAGACATGACCGCGTACGTGATCTCGCAAGTCGAAATCCTCGAGCCTGAACAGTGGGAGCGGTATCGCCAGATCGCCGCGCCTGCCATCGCCAAGTTCGGCGGCCGCTACCTCGTCCGTGGAGCCGACGCCGAAGTCGCCGAGGCTGACTGGCCGGCGGAACACGTCCCGCCACAGAAGGTCATCGTGGTCGAGTTCCCTTCCATGGAAGCACTGCACGCCTGGTATCAGTCCGAGGACTACGCCCCGGCGCTGGCCATCCGCCAAACAGCGGTCAAACGGCGACTGATCTTCGTCAGGGGACTCGACGAAGCGTCCGCCCTTTGATGGCATGAACGAGCGGGGCCGGGGCCTCGCTCCTCGTGGCTCCCAGCGGGATGCTCGGAGCGCTCACGTCGCACGACGAAGGAGGCCCCTGCGGACGCAGCCGTACGACGGTCGGCAGATCGTTGGGATGGATCTGCCGACCGTCGTACGGTGGTGGTGCGGAAGCCGTCGACTTTCGAGATCGACGCGCGTACCAAACCAGTGCGCCCCCGCTTGGTCGGACACCGCGGGTTCACCGCGATCCAGGCGATCCCCTGTGTCGGCCTGGTCCTGGCGGCCATCTTCGTCGCCGAGATCGGCGAGGTCGACCGGCCCGCCGCCCCGGCGCAGCTGGCCCCGTGGACCGGGCTCACGCCACGGCACCGCGAGTCCGACACCGCGATCCACCGTGGACGAATCACCAAGCAAGGGCTCGACCCTGGTGCGGTGGGCCGCCGTCGAGGCCGCCCACTGCGCCGGCCACACCGGCTGGCTGAGCACCACGAAGGCCCGGATCGGCGAACGCCGAGGACGCAACCCTTTTACAAGATAACGGTGGCGAGTGCCTGCGGCGGTGCGAGGCGGGCCGCACGCAGGGCCGGGTAGAGGCCGGCTGTGACGCCGATGCGGATGGTGGCGAGGACGGCGGCGGCCTGGGCGCGGCCGGGGACGGAGACGGGCCAACCTGGGTCAGCGCGTAGCCGGTGGTGACCGAGACGCCGAGCAGGACGCCGCCGGCCCCGCCCAGCACCGACAGTAGGAGCCCCCGGTGAGGAACTGCACGCGGATCTGGCCCTCGGTGGCGCCGAGGGCCCGGCGCCAGCCGATCTCGCCGCAGCGTTCGAGCACTGAGATCACCACGGTGTTCGCGACGCCGACGCCGCCGACGAGCAGGGCGACGGCGCCGAGGCCGAGGCCGAGTAGCAGCGTGGTGAATGTATGGTCGGAGGCCTCCTTGACCCGCAAGGCATCCGAGGGGCGTTCGACGCGGACTTCGTTGGGGTGTTCCGGGTTCGCGGTACGGCCGAGTTTGGCCCGCACGCGTCCACCGCTCGCGGCGCGATCCGCGTGTACAGTGTGGTCGCTTTGCCGTTGAAGCAAGGCCGTTCGCGGGCAACGCCAGCCGACGAACGCGGCGCTCGTTCGACCCCAAAGCGGTACCCACGGGGTATCCGCGGTATTCCCTATCCGTCGGGGTCGGGTGTGGCGGTCCTGTCAGCGTCAGTGGGCAGCTCGACGCGCAGCGTGGTGCCCTGGCGGGCGGGGCTGTCCACCAAGATCGTTCCGCCCAGCGCCTCGACCCGGTCGGTAAGGCCGGAAAGGCCGGAGCCGCGCGCGGGATCGGCGCCGCCGATACCGTCGTCACAGATCGACAATTGCAGCCGGCCATCCCGGATTCTTGCGTCAATGCGCACGAGTGAGGCGTGTGCGTGTTTGACGGCGTTTGTCAGCGTCTCTGCCACGACGTAATACGCCCCAACCTCAACGGCTGGAGGCAGCCGACGGTCAAGGTCCACATCGAGCTCCACCGCGATAGCGGAACGACGGGCCAGGGCTTTCAGAGCGGGCCGCAGGCCGCCTTCGGACAGGATCGCCGGGTGGATGCCGCGGGAGATCTCGCGAAGGTCCTCCATGGCGCTGGCCATTCCGTCGGCGGTGACGGACAGCTGCGCTCGCAGTTCGGGCAGTTCGTTCGGTACCCTGGCCTGAGCGTCGCGGATCTGTAGCGTCAGCCCGACGAGCCGTTGCTGGATGCCGTCGTGCAGGTCACGCTCGATCTGCCGTCGGGTCTGGTCGGCGGCTAGCATGACCCGGGCCCGGGAGGCCACCAGATCGGCCCGGGCCTGGGCGTTGGCGACGGCAACGGTGATCAGTTCGGTGTAGTCCACCAGCCGCGCCTCGGCGTCGGCGGTCAGCGGCTCCTCCCGCGTCGTGTTGGCTGTTGCGGCTCCCCAGACGTTGCCTTGGACAAAAATAGGAGCACCGACCACCGAGCGAATGCCTTGTGCGCGCATGTGGTCGGCCAGCCGGCTGGGAGCTTGTGCGCAGCTGTCTATCCGTGCGGCCCGGCCGGTGCGCGACACGAGCGACACCACCTCCGAGTCGCTGCAATTCTTCATCGGCAGGTGTGCGCCGGGCTGGAGTTTTCGAGTGGGTTGGGCCCAGGCTCCGACCACGGTCGCCGTGCCATCGGCCTCGTTTCGGGCGATGATCGTGCCGTCGGCGCCGATGAGTCGCCCCAGCTCTGTGGCAACCGCTTCGAAGATCTCGGCCTGGGGGACACCGCGTGCCACGAGGATGGCGACATGCCGCAACGCCGCTTTCCCTTCGACCAGCTGGTCCAGCTGCTCGAAGGTTCGCTCCAGCGAGATTCCCGTGACGTGGCGCGAACGCTCGGGCTCGTCGATCGCGTCCCCGCCGGTTTCCGGCGCGGAGACCGCTCTGCCGACCGGTTGGATGACGCGCTGCGCGCTGTCGCTCATCGGGTGGTCATTTCGGCCGTACGCGTCCAACATCATCGACGCTTCCTATCTCGGACCTACCTCAACAGTGCCACGGAGATCCGCCAACAGCAGGGCCGCGCATACGGAAACGGTCACCGGTCCCTCGTGATGACAACTCGGCCGGCGGCCGCAGCCACGCGCAGTACAGCTGACCGACGACCAGCCGGACGCCGTGTTCCACGCCGATGACGCCCGCCCTCGTCACCGTCGGGTGGCGCATCTCGGCGTCACCGATACGCGCGCGGTACTGCGGCTGCTGCCGATGCGTGACCAAGACAACGGCGGTCTCGCGTAGAGATCTTGTCAAGGCTGATTGCCGCAGATCAACAGCCGTGGTGTCCTGGATGTGCGGCCCGTAGCGGTCGTCACCTAGGTTCGGGAGTATGCACAAATGCCCGCTTCGCCTTCGGATGCTCCCCCGGCCGGGCTGAACATACCCGATCCAGCGGGCGGGTACCGCAACGCCCCGGCTACGGCGCCGGGTTTCGACTCGTCGATACCTGATATCACGGCACGCTTGCCGTCGCTGGCCAATGTCTTGCTGGTGGATAGCGACGCGGTGGCCAAGGCCATCACGATCCTTACTGCCGCTGCCGCGCACGGCACGGTCAGTCAGGTGGACAGTGCTGTACAGCATTGCGGAGCCACCCCGTGGGGCGACGACGCTGGTCTGGGGCAAGCGTTCGGATCGGTGTTCGCGCAGCCGCGGCAAGCCCTGGTGCAGACCATACAGATCTTACCGGAGGTAGTGCAGGACCTGGCCGACATGCTGAACCGGGCCCTTGTCACCTTCGGCGACGTTGAGGATTGTGCGGTCGAGGCAGTCCAGCGGGGCGCGGAACAGCCATCCTGGCGGCATGCAGGGCGTGACTGACGCGCATCATGTGCCGCGACAGCTGCAAACCCTGTTGATGATCCTGGTCGGTAACAAATGGCCGATCGGTGACGAGGGGGCCCTGCGCGCTGAAGCGGCGGCCTGGCGTCAGGCCGCCGAAGCCACCCGATCCCGCAGCGCCCAGTTGCTGACCGCCCAGCGGATGATCGGTACGCCGTTCTGCCGGCCCTTGCCCAGTGTTGTGACTCGGCCGCGGACAGCCTGGAAACGTTGGCCAACGAAATTGAGACGCTCCGGATTATGATTATCGGCTGCCTCGTGGTGGTCTGGGCCCAGCTGATGGTCGATCTGACCGTGCTGTTGTTCCTCGGTGGAGCGCAGAAGGCCGCAGCCGAGATCGCGGCAGCCCGGGCGGCTCTCCTACTGGTCCTGCGTCGCGCGATCATTGCTGCCACAGTCCGGGTCGCCGAGTCGGTCTTGGCGCAGGTGGGCTTCACCTTGCTGGCCCAGGTCATCGAGTTGGCCCAGCGGCGCCGTCGGTCATTGGACGGCGGGCAGCTGCGCACGGCCGCGATCAACGGGGCGGTCGGCGGCGCGGTCGGGGTCGGTGCGGGCTTCGTCGGCGGCGTCCTGCGCGCCGGCGGCGGTCTGCTGGCGAACAAGGGTTTCGGTAAGCCACTCGCGGCGGGCCTGGGCAAGCTGCCCGGCAACGACCGTACCTTGCCGGTCATGGGCAAGGCCGTCACGAATCTCGTCTGGAATGCCGGGTACGGCGCGGTGGCCGGCATGGCCGAGGGCGCCGCGCAGGATGCTGTGTTCAAGCTCGCCGGCGACTGGGTCTCCGGCGCGGCCAACGTCGGCTTCAATGGCGCCTGGGCGGTGCGGCACTGCGCGACGAACCCCCGCAACAAGCTGTCCATGTCCCCGGCCGATCACCTCCAACACGCACTCGACCGGCGCCTCGACCGATTGGCCCGCCCGAAACCGACTGCGGCACGGCTCAGCGACAGCTGCGACGACCGACCCCCGCGACGTTGGGCCGGCCCGCCCGCCGACATCGAGGGCCACGAGGTCTGGCAGGACGCACGCCGGAGCAACGACGACCAGCCGGCCGACCGGCCACCGGCCAGTCAGCCGCACCGCGCCTTCAGCGCTGAGGACAACCCATGGGTCGCAGTGGCCCGCGACCGCGATCCACTCGGCCCCCCGCGCGACCATCTGCTACCCCCGCTGAGGTCGAGCACAATCCGTGGCGTGACACGACCGATTCATCCGCCCCCACCGTCCAAATCAATGCACCCCAACGCCCGTTGACGACGCCACCCGACTGGGTCGACCCCGGGGCGCCGCCGGTGCCGACCAGCACGGACCGCCCGATGAACACCAGTTCGGAGTAAGGGGCGCAGATACTGTCAGGCGTTCTCCTCGTCGTGGCGATGCAACGCGTTCGTCAGCTGGACCCGGGACCGGACGCCGACCTTCGCAAAGATCGAGCGCATGTGCGTGCCGACCGTGTTCGGTGAGACGCCAAGCTCACCGGCCGCCGACCTGTTCGTGTGACCCGCGCCGATCAGCCGGGCGACCTTCATCTCGGCTTCAGTGAGAGCCGCCCAACCTGTGGAGGGCCTCACCGTGCGCGCACCCCATTTCGGGTACCGCACACCGGTGCGCGACATCGCCTGCTCTACCGAAGCCATCGCGGCCCAGGCGCCCACCTGGTGGTAGATGTCCCAGGCGCGATCGAGCTGAATCAGACCCTCGGGTTTCTGACCGGCTCGAAGGAGTGCCAGACCGTAGTCCTCCGCAACGCTCGCCTGGACGATCGGACGAGGAGTGGAGCGCAGTACCTCCGAAGCGCGCCCGAGCAGGTCCAGGTCTGCAGTAACCAGTCCACGCAGCTGCAGAGCCACGCCCTCGAACGAGGGAACGCCCGGGTTGCGTGCCGCGCCGTCCTCGGCGATCGCGGCCGCCTCCTCGGCCAATCGTGTGTCGTTCAGAGCCATGCCGAGTTGTACGAACATCCGCAGCCATCCTGGCCGCCAGGGCCAGTGGCTCCGGCATTCGCGAGCCGCGTACAGCACGGGGGCCAAGGTAGCCGCCGCTTCCTCGAGGTCCCCGCTCAACCAGGCACGCCAGCCGTGTACCAACTCTTGGCCGCGCATCCGCACGTAGTCGTCGGCTCCGGTGTGTGACTCAACCTGGGCGAGCAGCTCCTGGGCCCCGCCGATGTCGCCCCGTAGCAGCGCGAGCGCGGTGAGGATCGTCGTGGCTTCCAACTCGTGTACGTGGTTGCCGAGTTCCCGGCTCAGTGTGATGAGGGTGCGCGCGCCAGACTCCGCCTCGTCCGTGCGGCCCAGGCTGAAATCCTGCCACATCTGCGCGTACAGCAACGACGGCAGAATCGCCTCGACCTCGTTGGATGCGTCGGACCGTGCCGCGGTCAGCATCATCTCGGCGTCGTCATGACGGTCGAGCAACTGCAGCGCCATGATCTCTTGCGCAAGATAGGTGGCGCCTGCCACGGTCCGTAGTTCACGAAAGAGCGCCAGCGACTCGGCGTGGTGCCCGGAGTTCTTGGCCACCTCACCGACGGCCTGCAGCGCTACCACGATCGCCTCGGTGTCGCCGACGAGCCGGGCCTCGGCCAGCGCGGGTTCGGCCGTCTTGCGTGCCACCTCGGCGGGCTTCATGCTGGTGAGGGCGAGTGCGCGCGACGACCTGAGCCGTGCCTGCAGCTCGGCGGAGATTCCGGGTCGCAGCAACGTCTCTTCGACACGGGAGACGGATTCGGCGAGCCTACCCATCAGCCATTGCGCCCGGGCGGCGACGACCTGAATCCGGGCCACGGTCTCGACGTCATCGACGCGGACCAGTAGCTTGTCGGCGACCGCCACGGTGTCGGCGCACCGCTGCACTCTCGACAGCACCTCGATGCTGTGCTCGCCGGTCGCAAGCCACGCCGGCTGGCCGGGTCGCAGTAACTCGAACGCCTTCAGGGCGAGTTCAGCAGCGGTGTCGGGCAGGGCGGTGACCGCCTCGGCCGCGGCCCGGCTGAGCAGTGCTGCGCTCTCCTCGTCGCCGAACGTGGCGCCGGCGCTGGCGTGCGGAGCGACCGTCAAGGCGCTGTGGCCGGCCGACATCAGGTATTCGGCACACCGCCGGTGCAGGGCGCGCCGCACCGCGTCGCTGAGATCGGCGTAGATGGTCTCGCGGACGAGATCGTGTCTGACGGCGATGCGATGTCCCCGGTATGTGAGCAGCCCCGACCGTACTGCGTCCCTGATCCGCGCTGCCACCGATGCGCTCGAGTGGCCGGGCAGGAGGCCGACTGCCTCGTCGAACCCGAAGGGTCGTCCGAGCACCACCGCTGTTCGCACCAGCTCGGTCTCGCCGCTGGGCAGGGCGGTCAACCGTGATCTGACACCGGCGATGAACTCTGTCGGCACCTGATCGTCGGGCTCCCCCATGGCGCGCGCCACTGACAGCCCGTGCACGATCTGCACAGCCATGAACGGGTTGCCGTCGACGCCGGCCAGCATTCGGCGGATCGCGTTGCTCGGCACGCCACCCAGGCGGTCCGCAGCGATGCCCAGCACATGTTCGGGGGCGAGGGGTCCGAGGTGAATGCTGCGCACCGACACCGCCGGAACCCGGTCTATCCTGAGATCCGCGATCAGGCCGGTATTGCCGTCACGGCTGGTGAGCATCCACACGATGGGAGAGCCGGCGAGACGGGCCGACAGGGTGCGTAGTGCGAAGACGGTCAGCTTGTCGGCCCAGTGAACGTCGTCGACGGCGATCAGGGCCGGTGTGCTCGCCGTGATCCGTTCGAGCTGCGTGCCCATTTCGTCGACCAGCAAGAGGGGCTGCCCCGACAGCCGCTCGAGTTTGGCGAACGCATCGGCATCGACGAGCGGTCTAACCCCGGATCGCACCGCCAGCAGCAGCGCCGCGCCGGGCGTGATCTGGTTGATCTGATCGGCCTTGCTGGTGCCGACCGCGAACTTCATGCCGAGCGACTGCGAACTGACCGCATCCAGCAACGCACTCTTGCCGATACCGGCCTCGCCGGTCACCAGAACAATGCTGCTCTGGCCATTCTTGATGGCATGCCGTAGGGAGGCGATGATGGAGGACATTGCCTCTGAACGCCCGCGCAATATGACTTGTGACATGGCAATCCTATTGGATGGGTCGAAAGCCAACATCACCTTTCGCGAAACCGCCTTCCACGCGACGCGAAGGGCCTTTGTCGAGCCACGATGGCGCGGAGATCCGCCTCCGACAACACGTCCTGACCTAAGAGAATAGCCAGGTTTGCCTTCGAGTCCCGAACTGGAGGACATGAGGAAAATCACTGATTCTCACACGAGGACTATCGATTGAACGAACGATCAGCGGTGAGGTCCCGCTGCCGCACGCCTGCTTCGACGGACGATCCGGCGGCGACCACAGAATGCCCCCGGATCGGTCATTGCGGCCCCGGCGAGTCCACCGATACGGACAGGGACACACTCGGCGTCGACGACCATTTGATCTCGCCGCGATCGCTTCTTAATCATCCCGCGGCTCCGGTGAGGGTGCACACCGCAGCGCCGTGGGTGGACGGTCAGTGGCATGCACCTTGGGGCCGCGTCGCCGGGCATCGGTCATGGTCGACGACGGCGTCGGCCGCCTACTCGATGAACTGCGTGACCACCTCGGGGCTGGCGATCACGGCCAGATGGACGGCATGCACCTCGAAGGCATGAGCGTGGGCCCGCCCAGCCATGCAACGGTGCAGCCCGGGGCGACGGCCCGATCGTTACGGGCGGCCAGGTACCGAGTGGAATGTTCTTCCAGGCGACCTTACCGGCCATCTCGACGCTGGCGTCACTGCTGAGCGTCCGGCGCGTCGGTCAGGTCACGCGGCAGCCTGTCATTGACGACGACGTGGGCCGTACGTCGCCAAGCCGGACTGGAGATCGACGCCCGGACGCCCGCCGCTACGGGAACCTTCGCCGCACGATAGGCAGGCGCCCGTGACGGGTTGTTCGACTGCGCGGGCGTTGAGGTCTGCAAGACTTTCGTCCTCGCCTGGTGCTACAACCGCCGATATGGACAAGAGCTTCTCCTTCGGGTCGCCACGCCGTAGCCGGCCTTGAACCGCGACGCCCCGAGCGACAACAGACCTGTTTAGACAAGGGCCTTCTTGATGAAGTTGGCGACCGCGACCGGCTGGGCCATGAATGCAAGGTGGAAGCCGGAGATAGTTTCGGTTGTCGCGCCCATACGCTTGGCCATGAATTGCTGGGCATGCGCAGGAATCGCGTTGCCGTGCTCGGACACGAGGTACTAGCTCGGCCTGGTCTTCCAGCCGGCCGCTGTCGCGCTTTCGGTGAACGCGGCGACGCGCAGCGGTCGCTGGCTCACCGCGGGCACCGCCGCAACGTCGATCGGAAGGTCGGCGCAGAACGTTTCGCGGAAGGTGTCGATGTTGATAAACAGGTCGGGTCCGCCGGGTGCGTCGTACGGCGTGGGTGTGTTGTTGGTCGCCGGCATCGACGGCGGGAAAGGGCCTGCACGCTGGCGCAGCTCTCGCCCTCGTCGATGCCGAAAGCAGCCAGGTAGGCGAGACCGGTCACGTTGCCGAGGCCGGCCGAGGCCTGCGTGATGACGGCAGCTCCGTACGAATGTCCGACCAGCACGACCGGACCTTCGATGGCAGATACGAAGCGCGAGACCGCGTCCGCATCCGAGCTGAGGCCGCGCAGCGGGTTGGCCGGTACGTGGACCGCGTAGCCGGACGTCCGTTGCTCGCGAATGATACCGGCGAAGCCCGAGGCGACAGCGAACGCCGCATGGACCAGCACGACTGTCGGGGGGCCGGCCATGATCGTTCCTCTCGCCGGGGCAGCATCGGTTGCCGTCCGGACGCTAGAACCAACGCTTCGCGGCGGTCAACGGGCCTCGGCGAAGTGCAGTCAAGTGTCTGATACCGAGAACATCGCGCCGGACCGCGGGCGGACTGGCTATCTGTCCAGCCCCAGCGACGAACAGCGCCAGGCGGATGACGTCGGCCGCCGGACGAGGCCTCAACACTGGAGTCGCATGGCACCTTCTGCATACCTCGATAGCCTCGGCGTCGATACGTCGCGCCGAGGCCCGCTGCGCCGCCGGGGTGATGACACGGTCTGCATCGGCGACGTGTACCGGCTCGCGTCCATGTGCCAACCTGGCTCGATGTCAGCGGTTCGCCGAGGGTCTCCGACAGCGTGCTCTTGCGTGAGCAAACGTACTCATCTGTGCGTGTTAGTATCACCCGTGAAGCTTGCCGAGTGGGCGCGCCGCAACGGTGTGCATCCGCAAACCGCGTACCGCTGGTTTCGTGAGGGAACCATGCCGGTGCCCGCTCGGCGTCTTCCATCCGGCACGATCATGGTGTTGACAGCCGACGACGTCGCGCGGGGCCAGGTGGTCGTCTACGCCCGGGTGTCGTCGGCCGACCAACGAGCCGACCTGGACCGGCAGGTCGCCCGGGTGACC
This sequence comes from Dactylosporangium darangshiense, assembly GCF_039537565.1. Taxonomy (NCBI): domain Bacteria; kingdom Bacillati; phylum Actinomycetota; class Actinomycetes; order Micromonosporales; family Micromonosporaceae; genus Dactylosporangium; species Dactylosporangium darangshiense. Next base: position 18,062 of record NZ_BAABAT010000076.1, on the reverse strand, counting down.
GCCTGGGCCACCGGGCAGGACATGCTGGTCTCGCGCGTGGTAACCGAGGTCGGCTCGGCGCTGAACGGCCGGCGCAACAAGTTCCTGGCGTTGCTGCGTGACCCTGGCGTGTCGACGATCGTGGTGGAGCATCGGGACCGGTTCGCCCGGTTCGGCGCCGAGTACGTTGAGGCCGCGCTCGCTGCGCAGGGCCGACGGCTGCTCGTCGTCGACCCGGCCGAGGTCGACGACGACCTGGTCCGTGACGTGACCGAAATCCTGACCTCGCTGTGCGCCCGGCTGTACGGGCGCCGCGCCGCCGCGAACCGTGCCAGCCGTGCCGTGGCCGCCGCCACCGCCGAGGACGACTCGTGAAGCGATACGAACCGCCGGCCGACTGGAGCATCCAGGCGTACAAGTTCGCCCTCGACCCGAGCGACGCGCAGGTGCTCGGGTTGCGCCGCAATACCGGTGCGGCCCGGTTCGCGTACAACCACATGCTGCGGCGGATCAGCGCAGTGCAGGCGCAGCGCGCCGCCGAGGCCAGCTACGGGGTGCCCGAGGCGGACCTCACGCCGTGGCAGGGCTGGTCCCTGCCGGACCTGCGCCGCACCTGGAACGAGATCAAACAGTGGGTGGCGCCGTGGTGGGCGGCATGCTCCAAGGAGGCGTTCAACACCGGCCTGGCGAACCTGTCCGCCGCCCTGGGCAACTGGCACGCCTGGCGCACCGGCACCCGCAAGGGCCGCCGGATGGGCTGGCCCCGCCCCAAAAGAAAACACGCCCGGCGGTCGGCCCGGTTCACCACCGGCGCCATCCGGGTCGACCCCGGCTACCGGCATGTGGTGCTGCCCCGGCTCGGCCGCATCCGCACCCACGAGTCCACCCGCAAGCTGGCCCGCCGGGTGCAGGCAGGCACCGCGCAGATCCTGTCCGCCACCGTCAGCGAGACCGCCGGCCGGTGGTGCTGCTCGTTCCAGGTCGCGGTCCAGCGCACGCTCGGACGGCCGACGCACGCGCCGGAAGCCGGCCGGGTCGTCGGGGTGGACGCCGGGGTCAAGCACCTGGCGGTGCTGTCCACCGGCGAACTCGTGCCCAACCCGAAGCCGTTCAACGCCGCACTGCAGAAACTCGGCAAAGCGCAGCGCCGTGCCGCCCAGCGGATCGGCCCCTACGACCCGAAGGCCAGGCGCAAACGGACCACGTCGAACCGGTGGCAGCGGGCACAGGCGACGGTGACCCGGCTGCACGCCACGGTCGCGACTGTCCGCGCGGACTCGTGGCACCAGCTCACCACCCGCCTGGCACAGCAGTTCGACACGGTCGTGGCCGAGGACCTGCACGTGGCCGGCATGCTCCGCAACCGCACCCTGGCCCGGTCCCTGACCGACGCCGCCCCGGCGACCCTGCGCCGGCACCTCGGCTGCAAGACCCGCTGGTACAGCAGCATCCTGCACGTCGCCGACCGGTGGTACCCCAGCTCCAAAACGTGCTCGGCCTGCAAGACGGTGAAACTCAAACTGTCGCTGGCCGAGCGCACCTACCACTGCACCACCTGCGGGCTGTCCCTAGACCGGGACGTCAACGCCGCACGGAATCTTGCCGACCTCGTGCGGCACGTTGACCTGGAGTTGCCGGGCGACGCAACAACAGGACGTGGAGCGTACGGAAGACCCGTAAGACCTGCACCCGCAGGCCGGGCAGCGGGCCGTGAAACGTCAAGACCGGCCCATCCGGTCAACGCCGGCCGGCAACGGACGGCTGCCGATCGTGAGTCACATTTTACTCATTAGGTAACGGCCGCGTCACGGATCGGCCGCTGGCCGTTGGCCATGACCGCGGCCCGCATGACGGTGAGATCCGCAGGGCCACACGGGGGTTATTGTGTTCGGACTCAGCCACCTGCTACTGCCTCCGCCGAGCGAACCGGTCGACGGTGCCCCAGATCTGACGGTGCCCCAGATCGTGATGCCAAACTAGACACACACAACACGCGTTGGGTATTAGTCAAATGACTTCATCCGGCGCGCAGGGATGCAAGGGATCGATGTCATGGGGTCACGGTTACACCCGGGCTCCTCGCACGGGCGGGCGCATGATGGCCCGATCGTTGGTCGCAGCGTCGAACTGGCCCGGTTGCGTGGGCTGGTCGACCCGGTGCCGGTGTCAAGCCGATCGCTGGTGCTGCTGGGCGATGCCGGCATGGGCAAAACCATCTTGCTGGCGGACGCGGCGAACCGTGCCGCGTTCGGTGGCATGCGGATCGTCTCGGCCACTGGACGTCAATCGGAGGCGGCGCTCGCATTCTCCAGTCTGCAGCAACTGCTCCGCCCGTTGTTCGATGACCTGGCGGCGCTGCCCGAACACCTACGCGAGGCCCTTGCCGGCGCCCTCGGCCTGGCCACGCAACCGCGCCTTCCCGATCGGCTGCTGATCGGCACAGCCGTGTTGAGGCTGCTGGCAGCCGCGGCTGAACGGACGCCGCTGCTGCTCGTCTGCGACGACGCGCACTGGTTCGATCGCAGTTCACTCGCCGCCCTGTCCTTTGTTTGCGACCGGCTGCTTACCGAACGGGTCGTCGTGCTTGTGGGTGCGCGCGGCACGCTGCCGCCACATGGTTTCGACCGCGTCGCCGCCGAACTGCACCTCGACCCGCTGTCGGACCACGATGCGAAGGAGCTCCTCGACGAGCAGCCCGTCGTGCCTCGTGGACGTGCACGGGCAGAAGTGCTGCGGCAGGCCGAGGGCAACCCGATGGCGCTCGTCGAACTCGCCCGAGTGGTAGCAGAGGACCCCGGTGTGGTTCGACGCTGGGCCACCGAGCCGATCCCGATCGGTGGCCGGCTGGCGCAGATCATCGTCGATCAGGTGCAGACCTTGTCAGCCAAGACACAAGATGCATTGCTGTTCGCCTCAGTCACCGACAGGTCCGGCCCGTCCGTGACACGGACTTGCCTGGAACTCTTCGGGCCTGGAGCCCTTGCCCCCGCCGAACAGCTGGGGCTGGTCGAGCTCAATCGCGACGGCTTCCGGTTCACCCATCCGATCATCCGCTCCGCGGTGTATCACTCGGCCTCGTTCGCTCGCCGGGCCTGGGCCCACAACAAGCTGGCCGGAATCCTGCAGGATCAACCGGATCGACGGGCCTGGCACCTGGCCGCCGCCCTGCTGACGCCCGACGACACGGTGGCCGCATTGCTGGAGGAGACCGCCAACGAGGCGCGCCGGCGCGGCGGCGCGGTGCCTGCAGCGCTCGCGATGGAACGCGCGGCCCAACTGAGCCGCGCCCCGGACGAGCAGGCTCGCCGGTTCATCGCGGCTGCATCGCTCGCGGTGTCATCCGGCCAGTCGGACTGGGTCGAACGGCTGGCGACACAGGCCCTCGCCGTCACCGACGAACCCCGGTTACGGCTGGCCGCACGACACGCGATGGGCTGGGCACTGGCCTGGACCAACCGACACGCCGAAGCACTCAGCGCCCTTCTGTCGGTGGCCGAGGACGCCGCCGCGACGGATCCGCCGATGGGCTGGGACGCCCTGTCCACCGCCGCCACCGTCGTCTACCAATCCGACGCGCCCGGTGGCCACGAGGCAGTCATTCGTGTACTCGCGGTCCTCGAGCAACAAACGACGACGGACCTTGCCGACGACGAGGCCGATCGCATTGATGTGATCCGGCTATGGATCCGATCAGCGATCGACCCGATCGGATATGCTCCCGAGGCGGCACGCCTGCTCGGCCCGTTCGCCGGTAGCGACCTCGACACGGCCACCCAGGCAGGGCTGGGTGCCGCGGCGTGGATGGTCGACGAAACCGAGTTCGCGGTTCGCTCACTGCACAGCTCCCTGGAACGGTTGCGCGGCCCGGGGCTGCGCGGAGCCAGCGGCGCGGTGATGTCCGTGCTGGCGTTCGCCTACCTCGAGCGTGGACGGTGGGACGACGCTCTGGCCACCGCCGCAGAGGCCATGGATCTGGCCATCGCCCACGAGATGGACATCGTCGCGGCGTCGGCGCACGTGACCGCCGCGACGGTGCTTGCGTTGCGTGGCGAGGTCGGCGCCGCCCGGGCTCGTGCATCGGCAGCCCTTGGCAACGTTCGGATCGGCGAGAGTCCCGCGGTACAGGCGCGGGCGAGACACGCTCTGGGCCTCGCGGAATTGGCCGATGGAGACTCTCTCGCCGCGTACAGCTACCTTCGGGGGCTGTTCCCCGATGGCCGCCCGCTGCATTTCCACGTGTCCTACCTTGGCATCGCCGACCTCGCGCTGGCCGCCACCCGGGCCGGTCAACGGGACGAGGCCCGCGACATCCTGGCCGAGGTCGTCGCCGGGTTGCCGAAGGTACCGTCGCCGCGCGTTGCGCAACTGGTGGCTCGCGCCTCTGGTCTTCTGGCCGACGACGCATCGGCGGACGAACACTTCACGATCGGCCTTGCGGATCCGGCCGGTCAGCGCTGGCCCTTCGAACGCGCGCAGCTACAGCTCGACTACGCCGAATGGCTACGCCGGCAGCGCCGCATCAATGAGGCGAAGGCGCAACTGCTGTCGGCGAACGAGACGTTCGAGTGGCTCTCCGCCGAGCCCTGGGCACGGCGGGCGATCGCGGAGCTACGCGCCGCCGGGGTGCCGGCCGGAGTCGGTGACAGCGCGCTTGCGAAACTGACCCCCCAGCAGGTCGAGATCGTTCAGCTCGCCAGCGAGGGGCTGACCAACCGTCAGATCGCCGACCGGATGTTTCTGTCCGCCCGTACCGTCAGCTCCCACCTGTACCGTTCGTATCCCAAACTCGGCGTCACCGACCGCCGGCAACTCCGGGACGCACTGGAGCGGATCCGCGCATCGGAGCGGGAAGCCGGCGCGCCGTGATCCCAGCGCATCCGCAACGCGCCCAGAACTGACCGCCTGAGCCGACCACCGATACGCTGCGCGATCAGCGCGACCCACCGGCGCGGTGCTGCCCGCCGCGTCGATGAGGGCGTGCACGGTCGCCGCCGGCGACGACGGTACGCGAGTGCTGAACAGGGGTTCGACCTGCATATAGACGAGAGCCATCACCCCTCGTACCGCGGCAACCGACGGGACCGATTCGAGCATAGCCAGGCTGTGCGGCGAACGAAGTTCGAACAAGTCTGCTGCAATTTTGTCGGCGCACGCCAAGCCGGCGGAAAGACTCTTCCGGAAGTCGGAGGTGATGAGGCGTTCTTCGTTCCCTAGCCATCGAAGGAAGCCGAGTAGCTGGCCGCTTCGCACAGCCACTCCAGCGGTCCACTGGACGTAGAGCTCGCTCGCCTGGTATCGGTACGGGTGCACAATCCGTGCCTCGTGTGCCGCCGGACTGAGCGTGATCCCCGGTTCTGACTTCAATGCATCGAACAGGGTGCTGGTCCGTACGTTCCGGCCGTCCCAGGTCGGGGCGGCCAGCCTCAGCCGTTGTCGAACACGTTGGAGCGCCTCGGCGACCTCCTGCCACTGGGGCCGGTTCGCCTCGGAGCGGTGGACCGCTATCGGCTCCGAAACGTATTCGACGATATCTTTCATGACTGTGCGCAGGTTAGGCCGTATCTCCCCGGGTGCCGATTCTTTACTCCGGTACAACTGGCCATCAGGCCCCCGGAAAAATCTTCTGATGTCGAGCGTCACCGCTATGCCGGGCAAACTTGCCAGGACGTCACCATACTCAGCATTGGCATCGGCCTTCAAGACGACGATGAGCTGGCGGGGTGCGCCGGATCACCCTCGGCGATGGCGACGCGTTTGTGCAGTGCGGCCAACTCAGCGTCACCGAGCAGCCCGTCGACCCCTTCGCTCCCGATCACGATCTCACCGTCTTCGTCGACGGTGTACAACCAGGTCACGTCTCGATGGTTGTGGTTGAGCACCAAGTCGGGTGGCAGGTCGTCGAGCCGATACCAGATAGGGATTGAGACGCAGCTCGCCGCGCTCGTCGCGTCCTCCGGACGGACAGCCGAAGGCCCCGCGAGCTCACCGTGCCAGAAGTCGAGCTCCAGGTCCGGGTCCGGGTCGACGTCGGTTCGGGTCGCGTCGAAGGAACTGACATGCGACGGTGGGTGGATCGTCCGTGCGGCCGGGGCCGCGTCGATTCGTGCCGCGGACATGCCCAGCGTGTAGGCGAAACGGGCGATGCGGGCGACGATCGCCGCCGGGGGATGGCCCGAGGCGAACGCATCAGCAGCGGCGCCGGTGAGCTCTGCCGGTGCGGCGGCGTAGGGAAGGGCTCCCCGGTACGCCAGGACCGCCGCGACGGTCCTGACGGACAGGAGCACGGTCTGCGGGGCTACGACGTTCTTGCTCAGCGCAACGATGTCCAGGTCCCCCGCCGACATCGCCTGACCGGCGACGGCGACGTCGACCGGTCCGACTGCGATGAACGAGATCGCTGCCGGATCCGCGGGCAATGACGCCGGGCCCCCGGTCTGACCGTCGAGGAACACGACCCCATCGACGTCACGGGCGGCGTTGAACACATGCCCCGGAGCACCGTCAACTGCGCCGTTCACGACAACGAATCCGTGTGCGCCCACCTCCGCGGCCGCCAACGCCTGTGCGATCGCCGCGAAGCCACCCACCGGGAGCAACGTGCGAGGTCGTACCGATCCGCTCTGTTCACCGCGTGAGTCGTTCGCGTAGGCGATCAGATGCTGGATCGGCAGGCCGGTCCGGTCTTCGATCGGCGGGGCGACGAACACTGATTCGCCGGTCTCATCGCTCAGCGTCTGGTGCGTGGCGATCGCGGTCAGCAGGCAGTTGGCCAGCCAATCGTCTACTGTGTCGGCTGGCCTGGGGCGCCCGCCACCCGCAAGGCCGTCGTTGACCTGTCCCAGCCAGCCGAACCTGTTGGCGAACTCACGCTGACGATCACCGTCCGGATGCCACCACCGAAGTCCGGCCGAGGCGCCGCCGCGTGCAGCGTGGCCATCGACCGCGCCGACTCGGGACGGCATCGCACGTTGCGTGTGCGGACCATGCTTCTGCCGACGCTGCGAAATAGCCGGATCCGAGGTGCCGTCCGCGCTTGATTGATGGTTCGGTGCAGCCGTCAGGCGACCGTTCTCGTCGGGAGTTGGGATGTCCCGGTCGGCTTCGTCCGGCAGCCCAACCGGACCATGAGGCCCGCCCGGCCACACCGGGTCGGGCAGCACCGTCGGGGAGTCACCGTCGCGCCGCATCATGATCAATAACGGGACGACCTGACTCTCTTGGACGAGCCAGATCAGCATCAGATAGCGCGGCACGATCTCTGCGGGAGCAACAGCGCGGGCTCCCAGCAGCCGGTCCCCCATCAGCATCGGCGAGTCGGTCCGGCGCGGCATCCGCCGACCCGATCGCCAAATCTGCGGTGGCGGCTGGACCTGTATCGGGGACGGCACCGAGGCACGGAAAATCGCAAGCGGCCCACCGTCCGGGAATGAGGCGTATTCGTCCACCAGTCCCAGCAGGTGCAGCATCTCATGCAACAGAAGAGACTCTGCGTCCCGCGCAGCGAAGTTCAGCAGGCTTACCGGCCACGAAACGCATGTGACCCGCGCATGCGGCGTGGCGGGCACTTGGATCACCTGATGTGCCTGGTCGCGGTCGGTGAATTCGACCAGCAGGTGGAACTGGTCCCCGTCGGGTAGCTGGAACCGTTCGTTGAGCCGCTCCTGGACCGCCCTCGTCGCGCTCGCCTCGAGCCGCCGCACGTCGCTGTCCGACACGCCTGGCGCGGGATCGAGGTGCAGCCGCAGCCGGAAGATCCGTACCGTTCTCGACGTGGCCGACCCGTTCTCCGCGACCTCCACTCGCACCACATCGTAGACAACCGGGCATCCCCAAAATGTAAGCATCCAGGCGGTTCGGTATGGGTCGCCCATCTCCCGGTTCTCGGTGCGAACCGTGCGATAGGCGGAGGGGGGCAGGCTACGCGCGATCTGGTCCACCCCGCGCAGCGGCGCCGCGGGCCGCCACCAGCCGGGGCCATCGGCCGATACCGAACTTGTCCGCCAGCCGCTCAGCCAGTCCCGCTCCGGCCGGTCCGCGTCGTCGACCGGGGCAGGTAGCTCGAGGTCCGAGACGCTGATCTCGGTAGGCAGCGCGAGCGTGCTCCCGGCCCGGCCGACAACCGCCTGCAGACGCGACACCCACCGGACACCACCGCCGATCGCATCGTGTTGCCCTGCAGCCGGCACGCCCTCCTCGTCGCGCTCCAACAGGCCGGCGACCTTGTCGAAGACGCTCCCTCGGAAGGACTCGCTGACTGCAGCAGCCCCGGCCAACGCGTCCTGCCAATCAGCGTCCTGATGGTGCTGGCCGGTGACGACGACCGTGGGGCCCGGTGTACCCGCTCGGTGCGCCGCCACGGCGCGTGCCGCGACCGCGGCGGCCAGTTCTTCGATCGCCAGCCGGGCCTCGTCGACCGGTAGCCGGCTGACCGGATCTCGGGCGACCAGGATCGACCGGCCATCCAGCAGACGAGCGCGCTGCCCGTGAAGCCGCCGCTCCGATGGGGGCACCGGCTCCGCCCCCAGGAACCGGACCCGCACCCAGGCTTCCGTTTCCTGCCCGGCGTCTTCCGTTTCCTGCCCGGCGTCGGTGCTCGCCGTCTTAGCGACGTGCAACACGTGCCGGACCCTCGCCCGGCGAACCAAATGCGTTCCCCGACGCTGGGCCCACCGGGTCAAACCCAGCTCCAAGCGCCAGTCCAGGGCCCCGACCACCCATGCACCGAGCCTGTCGGCCGCCTCGACGCTGTCCGGGACGTGGACCGTCACCTCGACCACCGGCCAGCACCCGGGCGGGATCGCGGGCCAGAGTGTATCCAGCGCCGCGTCGCTGGTCCCGGCGATGGCCAGACCCCAGATCCAGTGCAGCGCAGCGATCATCGGCGGCGCGTCCGAAGGCGGATCCTGCTCGGGATCGACCATCCGCAGGCCGGCAAGGTAGCCGCGCAGCTCCGCGCCGGACAGTATGTCGGTCGAGTGCGGGTCCTCGACGATCCGGGCCAGCCGGGCTCCGTGCAGGACGTGAGCGACGTTCCGGTTCCACAGGCTCCACATGTCGGGTGAGTCGTGTCCCACCGCCGCTGGATTGGCGGGTGCGATTGCCGCCTGCTGACTCGCCGCGCCGGACGCAGGGGCCGGCCCGTTCGCCGGCCCGCTGGCCGGTCCGGTCTCCTCCTCGGTCACGTGGTAGACCCGGGTCAGCGTGTTGTCCGACATGCCCAGGGTGTCGACGATGCGGGTCACCCGGAGCTGCCCGCCCGGGGCCAGGATCGCCTGGCCCTGGTCGGCCAGCAGCCGCCCTGACCGGTGCCGGATCCGAACACCGACCTGTCCGGAGGGCAACTCGGCAGGCAGCCGATCGACGGAGCCCGGCAGCGGGAACCGGTTGGTCGCGACGCCGGTCACCCCGATGAAGCGCGCGAACTCCGAGATCGTCGCGACCGCCGTCACCGACTGATTGGCCGGCAACCGCGGCAGCGCGTCCAGGGCCGCGGCGACGATCGCGGCGGTGACCACTGCCTGGACGCCGCCGCGCCGGATGGGCCTGAGCAGGCTGTCCCAGGCAGCTCCGGCGTACGCTCGCAGCACGCTCGACGTCCGGGATTCGTCGGCCGCCGGGGTCGGTGCCGCGAGGAAGGTTTCCGCGAGCGTCAGCGCCGCTTCGTCGGTGACGATCGGCTGGGGGCCGCGGAGCACGTCGAACGGATCGTCGAGTTGGTCCACCCGTCGGCGCAGTTCCGCGGCCCGGCGCTCCGGCTCGCGGAGCTGCGCGAGCCGGGCGAGGATCGCGTCGTCGGAGGCGAAGACCGGGGCGAGGCCGTCCAGGACGGCGACAGTGTCTTGGTGTCCGGACGGCTCGGCGTCCCCGGGGGCAACGTCGTGGGTGGCGGATCGCTCCGCGCGGCTCCAGGCGCTGGCCAGCACGTGAACAGTCCGCATAGTGTCGGCGGCCGGGACCGGCAGCTCGGCCGGCCCCGGGTTCGGGGCGAGATCCGCGGCGGTCCGCGCGATCAGGGCGAAGATCAGGTTCTCGGTCGCGGCCGGATTACCGGCGGCTTGGATTACCCGAGAGACTCCCTCGGCGAGCCGGGCCTGTTGATCGTCGGCGAATGCCTGCCAGGGAACCGCCGCCTCGCCGAGCCTCGCCCGCAGCACGATCGTCCGGGCGATCGTGGCGCCGGCCTCGACTGGTACCTCGCCGTCGACAAGATCACGGAGCTGGGCAAGGGTGCGTTCAGCTCTGCTCGGCCGCGCGTCGTCAGACGCAGCAGCGTTCGGTCCGCCCGTTGCCGCAATCGGCGGCACGAGACCGGCAACGGCGTCGACCATCTTCGCGGCGACGCCCGCTCCGCCGGCGCTCCAGATCGTGTCCAGCTCCTCGCCGATCCGGCGGTACAACTCGTGCCGCTGCGCGGCGTCGGCCCGCCGTTCGGGCAGCTCCGATACCTCAGCCAGCGGCAAGCCCGTCCAGTCCAGCTCGTCGAGCAACTGACTCCGCTCGTGCAAGGCCGCCATCCGGTAGCTCACCCACGCAGTCCACGGCAGCACCACCGTGTTCATGAAGTGGTCCACCGCCGGCGCGGCGGCCGGGTCGACGCCGTTGGCTTGAAGCACGACATCGAGCCACCGCCGGCGACCGTCCCGCAGCCAGGCGTCGAGTCCGCCGCTCAAGATGCTGATCGCCGGTCCGGAGGTCGCGCTGCCTGACTGCCACCAGGCGAGGAGCAGCTCCCGTAGTTCAGCGTCGGCGTTCCGGAGAGTGTGGTGTGCGTGCTGGGGGTCCGCGTCGTTGGACTCTGCCGGGAGGTCGACCGACACGGGCCAAAGCGGACGGGACGGCGCTGTCGGAGTGCCTCCCAGACCGGCGAGGTCCTCGAGCGCACCGGACATTTCGCCGGCCGGCAGCGAACCCGGATCGATGCGGTAGGTGAGCACCGAGTCAGGGGTGGCCGTTCCGGCCAGGACCACCAGCCCACCCGGCCGGACCAGCAGAATATCCGGTTCCATGTCGGCGTAGATGTCGTCCCGGTCGGAGTTGACGCGTGCCGCTTCGGTGAGGGCCGTGTAATCGCGCAGTGGCACCAGGTACGAGCGCAACACCGGCACCGGCTTGGCTCGCAATGTCGCGTTCGGGCCGTCCTCACCAGCGGCGAGGGCCGTACCAAGCATCATCATGGCGAGCTCGGGTCGGTGAGTGATCGCGAGCAGGCCGCCGCCCGGAGCCGACGCGAATAGTATCCGGCCGGTTTCCGGGTCCTGCTGGACATCGGCGGCGAAACCGCTCGCAACACTGGTGCCAGCGTCCACCCGGCGCAGCACCTGCCGGTGCGGCACGACGGTGAAGAGCCGGACGTTCGGCACACCGGCGCGGTACTCGAGCACGACGCCATCAGGGCCTAGCTGCGGGCCCAGACGCGGGGCCAGTCGCGGGGCCCGGTCGGCAGCTCCCGGATCGACCGCGCTCGGGTCGGGCGCCGAGGATACCGCCGCGAGCAATGTGGCGCCGGCCTGTTGCGACTGCTCGATCAGGGTCAAGCGGAACGAGCCATCATTGACGATCTGCCGGTTCGCAATCTTCAATCGGGTGCCGGGCCGGAGGACTACCGCGCCGGGCAATACCGCGCGCAGATCCGCCGCCGAGACTGCAGAGATGGCGAGTTGAGTGGATCCGGCAGCCAGCGCGGTGGCGTCGCCACCGGTGGAGGCGACCAGCGGGAACGAGATCCTGAGTTCTCCGTCGCGCGAGAGCCGGTCGATGTCTTTGGAGGCCAGCACTACCTGGACCGTACCGGTGTAGGTCGGGACACCGGCGCGATTGAACAGCGTCTCGCCGACGATCGCCGCCACCGCCGCGGCGGCCTCCGCGCGATCAGCGGTGCGATCAAGCAGGTTGTGGACAAAGTCGGCCATGTCGCTGTGCAGATGCGCATACACCAGAGACCACCTGCTGAGCTCCTCCTCGGCCGCGCCCGGCTCGATCCTCTCCCGGTAGCCGTCGATCACACTCGCGTCGAGGTAACTCCGGGCGATTGCGACCTGGCGGTCGAAATCCCGAGCCTTTTCGGCGCTGGACGACGCGGGCAGCCCACGCCGCTCGATCGCTCGTAGGGTCGGTGACCGCTGGAGTCCGTGTAGCCGGGCCAGGCCAGCCGCCAGCTCGACGGCGCCGGCGACCGTGACCTCGCCCAGAAGCAGTGCCCGCCGGACCCGGCCGGTGAGCTCGCCCAGCTCCGACGTCCCCGCCCAGGCGTTGCCGGCATATGGTGTGACAATCGCGCGTACCTGCCGCTCCACCTGATCGGGACGCGGCCGGACCTGTCCTTGCTGCGTCGTAAGCGGTGGGGCGGTGGCCACCGGTTTGCCCAGGCGCTCGCTCAGCTGGCGGGCGGCGTTGGCCAACCACCAGTCCACGTCACGCCGCGGCCGGTGGCCCCGGACCACCTCGGGCATGTAGCTGTTGGATCGGTTGTTGATCTCCCAGCGTTCCGACCTGTCGTTCCACAGCAGCTCGCCGGTGACCCGTGCCGGCCGCACCACAGTCCTGCCCTCAGCATCGAAGCCCACCGCGAGTGTCGGGTGTCCCTGGCCGTCGATCAGCTCCCTGAACCGTTGCGACGTCAGGTCCGGTTCGACCCGCCGGACGCTGGCGAGCAGCTGATCCCACTGCTCCTCGCTCCGCAGCCCGCGGCCATCGGCGGTACCGACCAGTACATCTCCGTTCTCATCGACCGTGTAGCTCCAGATCGTGTCCTTGCGGTCCAACACATCCTGCGGGGGCAGCTCGTCGAGCCGGTACCAGAACGGGTTGAGCCGGACCTCCCCGCGTCCGTCCCGTTCATGCTGCTGCACCGCGCGCGGTCCCGCCAGGTGGCTGTAGCGCAGCTCGAGTTCCTGGTCCCGCGTCGCTGGACCAGGAAGAGGCCCGGTTCCGGGGGCCGGATCGAGCTGGCCCGGCCGGTCCTCGACGTCGAGTCCCGGCCGCGCGGTCGCGGCGAGCACCAGCGGAGTCGTCGGGTCCGCCGGCGCGACACCGGGCCGGCCACTCGTCGTGAGGTCGAGCACGACGTCCGCCGTGCTGGTGTCCACGAACGGCCGGGGCCGCGCCGACCCGGGCTGCCCGGCGAGGGCGGGAACGGGCAACGCGTACGACCCGAGATACAGCTCGCCGAAATGAGCAGCCTGGTCCCGGGCGCATTTCGGGTCGTCGGAGTGGCTGCCGTACTCGATGTTTCCCAACATCGGATCCGGATCCATCCCGGGGCTGCCGCTGCCGGTGAGCGGGCGTTGATACACGCGGCGCTCGGCGCCGTATGGACGGGGCTGAGTCTTGAGCTGGCCATCATTGCTGACCGCCACGCCGCCGGGCCGCAATCCCGACAGATTGCCCAAGTCGGCACCGTTCGAGACGAGGATCTGCACATGCGCTCCGCCGCCATCCACGGCGGTGAGATCCCGCCGCGCACGGGAGTGGCCATGGTCGAGACAGATCTCGAGGCTGAACCGTAGCCGCCCGACTTCGAAGACCACGGAGGCATCGGTGCCGGCGGCTGTACGGCTCTGTCGGACGCCCTCCTGGAACTGTGAACGCCGGATCCGCGCGAGCACCGTGTTGGGCCCGGCCGGCGGGAAGTAGCCCACGGTGTCGCCGCTCTCGTGGACTTTGTGCACCTCGTGCAGGAGACGCCCGTTCAGCACCGCTACAGCTGTGTTGTGCAGCGTGATCCGGCCGTTCGCCGGCTGGCTCGCCCACAATGTGGTTCCCGGAACGATGATCATGTGCGGGTACTCGGCGCTCAAGCTCAGTGCCTCGTTGACAACCGCCTGTTGGTCCGCTGCTGTGAACGGCACTCCGGCGCGCTTGAAGAACCACTCAGGCAGCGTGAAGAGGCCGACGGTGGTAGTCGGCTGCGCCGACGTGCCGACCGCGTGCCGGTTGCGGAAGTCCTGGTAGGCTGAGCGAGCGGCGTCGCGGAGCATCTGGAGCCGGATGCCCAGTTCACCCGGGTTGTGTCCGGACACGCTGGCGAGTGCCACGCGGGCCGACTCGTGCCGGGCCCGCGACGCGGCCACCGGCTCGGTCACGACGGGCGCATCGTCGTCGATGAAGTCAAGAAAGTCGCCGTCGTGGTCGATGAGCGCCGGAGCCGAATAGACGGCGATCTCGTCGTACGCATCCTCGGCCCGGCCCGAGTCCGGGAGGACGAATCCGGGCCGCTGATTGTGCAGCAACTCCCTGCGTATCACGTCGACGGCCCAGCCCAAGCGCAGCACCGCCGGGCCGCGCCTGCTCGACGCCTCCGAGGTGAGGTACGCGCCCTTGGACCTGGTCCAGATGGCTATCGCTTCCTGCACGGCGGACAGCCGATCCAGCCGCCGGGCCACGGCCTGTTGCGGGACCGCACGGTACGCCTCGACCGCTCGGTCGATGGCTCGCAACTGCGCCGACCGTCGGCTGAGCAGCAGCCGGGAGGGCTGCGGCCAGTCGATCAGCAACCGGTACGCGGACGGATCGGCCGCGACCACCGCTGCTGATCCGACCGCCCCGACCAGGCCGGCCAATTCATGTCCAGACAGCAGCCGGGCACCGGCCGGAATCCCGATACCCGGCGTAGTCGGGAGAAACTCCAATGCCGTCACCACCTCCGGCAGGCTCGCCACCGTGCCGCGCTGACCGTCCAGGAATGCCACACCCGACTCGTCCCGAACGACGTTGAACGCGTGCGCGATCTTGGAAGCCGCGCCTCGCACCAACACCAAACCCCTGGCTCCGACCTCGGCCGCCGCGAGAACCGCTCGGACCGAGTCCAAATCCTTGACCCGAAGCACCACTCCAGGCTGATCATCGGCCAGCCCCAACTGCTGACGCTGATAGCTCACCAGAGCCGATGCGGGCAATTCCTCCGCCGCGCCGGCCTGATGGCCCACGCCCTCCTGCAACGACAGATCCGTTGCAATCGCAGTGATCACGCAGTTGGTCGAGAACCCCCCGTCCAGCCCACCCGACACCAGGTAGGGATTCACGTGTCGAAGCCACGGGTACGCCGACAAGATCTCCGACTCACTCCGGTGTACCGGGCCAGAGGTCGTGGCTCCGGGCCGATGTGCCGATCCGGCGAGCCTGCCCAGCAAGACCGGCGTGTGATCCGCGGCGGTGTCGGGGCGGAACCTGTCGTCCGAACCGAGCTTCACGCCCGTTTCCGTTGATCCCGTCGTGGGTGGTTGCCTCAGCCGACCTTCGCCGCCAGCGGCGTCAACAGACGCGGACCTGGCCTGCGTCGGGTGCGTCAGCGTCTGGGGCCTCTCGGTGTGGGTGGTGGGTGCGTTCGGGGTGTCCCGTGCGTCGGCGGCGCTGGCGTGGCCCTCGGACAGATCGGTGGTGGCCGGTGGGGAGGACGGTGCGCCTGAGGTTGCCACCTCAACTGGCGTGGTCAGGGCGGCGGCGGTCCTCGAGCTCGGCGCTTGCGTCGGCGCAGCGGGGCCCGCAGCGACGGTGCCCGGCGGATTCGTCTGCGTACCGGTCCCGGTGTTTCCCGTTGCGTCGGCGTGTGGTCCCAGGTGACGGACCGTCGCCTCGGCACTGCCGCCAGTTGGGGCAACACCACTCGGCGCCGCGACCGGTGTGGCCGCCACATGGCCTGGTCCGGGGCTGTTTCTGGCCCACACCCCGGAACCAGCCACCTGGTCCGGGGTCGCCGGGCTGGGCACGTCCTGCGGCGTCCACGCCACCGGTCGGCTATTCGCGGACTGACCACCACCAACCGCCCGCCCGGGGCCCGCTCCGGGATGGTCAGCCACAGCCGGTCCGGGACGGTTGTGGGATTGGTTGCTGCTTGCGGACCGGGCGGGATCGGCGTCGGCGGGGCGTGGCTGGGGGTTGCCGGCCCCGACCGCGTCCGGATCGAACACCGCGGACGGCGGTAGCGGTGGTGACGGCGGCTGCTGCTCGTACGGCGGCGGCGCCTCATACGGCGGCAACTGATCCTCACCACCACCGTCACGGTCGCTGCCGGTGCCGTGGTGATGGCCGGCATTCTTCGCCGGCGCACCATCGGTCAACTGCCGCAACCGGCGACCGGTCGCTCGGCCCGCTCCTTCCACACCACCGGACAGCGCCTCGGAGAAGAACGTGTGCGGCGTCGAACTCCACTGCCAGTCCTGACCCGTGACAGCCCCGTATGACCCCTCGCCAACCACACCGACCAGGCCCTCATGCAGCATCTCCGGCGCGATTCCGCCACCACCCGCATGACCCTCACCACCCAGACCGGGCACATCGTGCGGACGAACCGTGTCGTCCCCGCCGTGCTTGGCCACCCCGGACAGAGCCGGGTCAGCCGCATCCTCGACGACCTTGTCCTTGACGAGCCGGTCGTGCGGCCCCTGCCTCCCGGCGACTCCGATCGCGTCCCCGACCCCGTCCTTCGCCACCGGCGTCGTCGTCTTGACCAACAACGCATCCGCACCACCACCGACCGCCGGCTTCACCAGCTTCCCGCCACCACCCGTCAGATGACCAACCGGACCCAGCAACATTCCGATCGCGCCGATCCAGGACCCGACCTTTGCCGCGTTACCGGTGAGTTCGAAATCCCAGTGCTTGCGGCTACCCCGCTGGAACTGGATCAGCTGCGCCAACGCATCGATCTCCACCTGCAAGCTGACCCCGACCAGCTGGCTCTCCCCCACTGCCAAGGTCACCAGCGTCATCCACTCCTGGATCCTGAACCGGTCCCACAGCACCTTCGCCAGAAACTTCTCCCACTCCCCAGGGACCAGCCAAGCCGTCACCAAGAAGAACGAAAATGACTGCATCAAATCGACGATCACCAACAGGGTGGAATACTTGGCATACTCCACCTTGAGGCCCAGGTCCTGCAACGTGAGGCCCATGCGATGCACATACCTCGACGCGAGCGGCAGATAACCTCCCGGGCCCAGAACCTTCCCGATCGTCTCCGCGTATGCCCGTTCAGAATCCCCGACCACCCCTTCCTGAATCCGCGAACTCCCAGACCTCAGCAACACCGAAACCCGGTCGATGCCATTCGAAGCCTCGATATGCGCCGCCCCGATCGAACGTAGATGATCCTCATTCGTCCCCGGAAACGCCTCCCCCGTCAACCACTTCAGGAACGCGGAGGCCTCCGCCGACATCTCCACTGCCACGCGTCGACCCCCGCTCCCGAATCCGGCCCGTCACATCAGCCCGACCCACCCACCCATCAGCTAATGCCTTGAACCGCGGCCCCCCGAACCGAGCCTGGCATTCTCCGCTTCCACGTCCTCGGCCACGGCCGCCAACAACGCGACGCTATCCATGTTGCCCATGGTGAGCTCCAGAATTGCGTCCAAGATTCCGTTGACCAACGGAATCTCTTGGTCGAGAAACCCCTTGATCTGACTGTCGATCTGGGCATATATTCCCCGGGCAACCGGCGTCGCCGCCGCGACGGCGGCGGAAAACGTCTCCCGCACATTGGTCATCTCTTCCTGGGCGGGATACAACCACCGCTTGTGAACCAGTTCGGTTGACACGTGAATTTGACCGCTCATCGCCTATTCCCCTCATTGTCGACCCAAGGCGGGTATTGCGGGAAGCAAACCGTGAAGCGTTCCTCGTCGAGGCGGTGCAGCAACGCCGGAACGAGGTCACCCGACGAGCCTCTCCTTGCACGCCAATGCCGATACTCCGGCCGGGTCCATGAACGACGAGCCGGACTCATCTCCGCTTCGGCGATGATGGGCATGCTCGTACGACGAGCGCCGCCACCGTACGGTTCAAGCAGGCGGTCCTGGTCGTCCGCTCAGTCCCGGACGGCATCCGGCCCAGGCACCTGGCCACCGACAACACGATCGGCAGGTCCACTGCCTACGACTACCAACTTCGACCTGAAAGTAACTGTTCAGCTGGTTCCGGGTAGCCAGGTCCGTCCATTGTGGAGGCTGGTGAGGGCGTCGAGGGCGTTGATGCCGTGTTTGCGGGCGGTGGAGAGATAGCTGCGGATGGCGCAGAAGGTTTCGGCGCCGGCGAAGGTGCGGAGCCCGCCGCTGATCTTCTGGCGGAGTTTGACCATGCGGATGTCG
>NZ_BAABAT010000075.1:0-36009 GCF_039537565.1 Dactylosporangium darangshiense | reverse complement strand
CGCCCGCGGGCGCGGCGCGCCGGGCGCGGCGGCCGGCGCGCGGGCGCGGGGCGCCCGACGCGGCGCGCGGGCGCGGGGCGCAGGAGACGCGCGCGGGCGCGGGAGCGGGTGGGGCGGCGCGTGCATCGGAGTGGGCGGGGTGGCAGGCTCGGGGCATGGATGGCGGCGGCGATCGGTTCGACGTCGTGGTGGTGGGTGCCGGGCCGGCCGGGGCCGCGGCCGCGCTGGCGGCTCGGCGGGCCGGGGCGACGGTGCTGCTGCTGGACAAGGCGTCGTTCCCCCGCGACAAGCCGTGCGGTGACGGGATTGCGCCGCATGCGCTGGACGTCGCGCGGGAGTTGGGCGTGACGGGGCTTGCCGACGGGTACGTTCCGGTGCCCGCGCTCCGGCTGGTGGGGCCCGGGGGAAGGGCGGTGGCGCGGAGGCACGCTCGCCCGGCGTACACCATCCCTCGAATGGTTTTCGACCATCGCCTCGTCGAGGCGGCCCTGCGCGCGGGCGCGGTGCTGCGACGACACGCGGTGCACCGCGTTGAGGATCGCGGAGACCACGCGCTGGTCGACGGCGACATCCGCGCGGGCGCGGTCGTGGGTGCCGACGGCGCGTACTCCCTGGTGCGCCGCGCCCTCGGCCACGAGCCCAACGCGCCCGGGCACCTGGCGCTGGCGATCCGCGGCTACGCGCACGCGCCGGGGCTCGCGCCCGAGCAGCGCATCGTCACCACGGCGGCCGGCTGGCCCGCGTACGCGTGGGCGTTCCCGATCGGCGACGGCCGGGCGAACGTCGGGTACGGGGAGGTGCTGCGCGGGCAACCGCTGACCCGCAGCCACCTGCTGGAGCGCCTGTCCGCGCTCCTGCCGGACGTCGACACGGCCGGGGCCGCCGGGCTGCGCGCCCATCACCTGCCGCTGTCCACGCGCCGACCGCCGCCGGGGCGCGGGCGGCTCCTGCTCGCCGGGGACGCGCTGTCGCTCATCAACCCGTTCACGGGCGAGGGCATCTTCTACGCCGTGCTGTCCGGCGCGCTGGCCGGCGCCGCGGCGACCGATCCCGTCGCGCCCGCGGCCCGCTACCGCGCGGCCCTGCGCGCTCGCCTGGGCCGGCACCTGCGCCACTCCCGGGTGGCGGCGTCGCTGAGCTCGCAGCGCTGGATCGTCGACGCGGCGGTACGCGCCGCCGACCGCGATCAGCGGGTCTTCGACGCCCTCATCGAGCTCGGCCTGGGCGACGGGCGGTTGACGCCGCACACGTTGAGGTCGATCGCCACCGTCGCGGCATTTTCTCTCCACGATCACGCGAAAACGGCCCGCTGAAATCGGACATTGCCCTTGATCGTGGGGACATAAGGTACCGGGAGGTACATTTTCTCTCCACGATCATGGAAAAAGGGGGCTCAACCCGGTCGGTTTTCCATGATCGTGGAGAGAAAGTGCCGCGAGCGCCCCGAAGGAGCGCCATCGCACCCCCACGGGTGCGCCTGCCGCGACGACGGAGGCTGGCGCACTTCGTCCTGATTTATCGCCTGACGAGGTATAAATCCGACAAGTCGCGGTGCGGAGCGCCCGACTTGTCGGCATCACCACACAGCAAAGAACGGAGCACATACCCCGTCGGGCGAAAAGTCGGATAAATCCGGATGTGCCAGCATCTGGATTTATCCGAAGCCCACAGCACCCGGAGTCACCCGAGATTCGCGCTCATCGCCGCCAGAGTGCGCACCGTGGTCAGGTAGGACTCGTCCGCCAAGCCTGCCATGGCCCGCGCGCGGATCTGGTGCACGTCCGCCGCGATCGACGACCGCGCCGACTCGCCCGCCGCAGTGAGCTCGCCCGTGGGCGTCGTCCAGCCGCGGGCGGCCAGGCCGGCGACGACCTCCGAATAAGGCCGCTCCCCCGGCCCCCAGAAGGGGTCTGCGGGGCCGAGGCCGTTCAGCACCTGCCACTCGCGCCGCGAGACGTCGTGTGACGCCAGGGACGCGGCGAAGCAGGACTCCAGGCGGCGGTCCAGCTCGCGCAGCCAGTACCCGATGGGGCGATCCTCAGGGCGCATGGCACACTCCTCGCATACATGCCTAAGAGAATGTAGATAACAAAGAGTATGCATCCCCAGAACCGAGAACGGCAAGGCGAGCGAGGCGACGAAGTGCTCGCGGCCATCGAGAGTGCGATGGTGGCCATCCGGCGGCGGCAGACGCGGCGGGCGCTCGCGCGCGGGTACAGCGAGGTCGATCCGGCGCTGTTCGATGTCGTGGACGCCGTCGAAGACGGTGAACTGCGGCAACGCGACGTCACCGTGAGCGATGTCGCGGCGGCGCTCGATGTTGCGCAGCCCCGCGCCAGCAAGCTCGTGGCCGCGGCCGTCGACGCCGGGCTCATACGGCGCGAAGCGGACCAGAGAGACGGGCGGCGGGCCCTGCTCGTACGGACCGTGGCCGGGCGTGAACTCTCCGAGCGCGTCCACGCATCGCGGCGGGGGCGCTTCGCGCGGGCGACCGCGGACTGGAGCGCGGCCGAGCGGGCCACGTTTGCGCAGCTCCTGGGGCGGTTCGTCGACGGGCTCACGGATCCGGGCCCAGAACAGCACTGAGCGTCGATTCAACGAGAGCGCCGCTTGCAGTAATCTTCGCCGGGGGTGATGCGGGTGGCGGGCTCGGGCGGCCAGGACGATGCCGTCATCGATCCTGCGCTGTCCGCAGTTGCCCGCCAGTGGGTCGCCGCCGTGCGCCAGACCAGCTACCTCGATCTCGGCGCCGACGCGCTCCAGCACTTCTTCGAGCGGCAGGCCGCCGCGTTGCGCGGCGGGGACCCGCGGGCCGGCGACGAGGCCGGCGCGGCGCTCGTCGCGGCGGGGCTCAACAGCCCGGAGGCGCTGCAGCGCTCGATCGCCGTGCTGTTCGCGCTGCCGAACACCAACGGCGAGCTGGTCGGGGCGTTCGCGGCCGGGTTCGCGCGGGCGAGCCGGCAGAAGGTGCTCGACGACCAGGAGCGCATCCGGCGCGCGTGGACGCGGGCGCTCACCGACGCCGAGCACAGCCTGCAGCGGGAGCTTCACCACCAGGCGCACCACGACCCGTTGACCGGGCTGCCCAACCGGGTGCTGCTCTACGGGCACCTGGCCGAGGCGCTGCGCGACGCCGAGGACGGTACGCGCGTCGGGGTGTGCTTCCTCGACCTCGACGAGTTCAAGACCATCAACGACACGCTCGGGCACGGGTACGGCGACCAGCTGCTCGTCGCCCTCGCCGACCGGCTGCGCTCGTGCGTCCTCGACGCCGGGCACTTCGTGGCGCGGGTCGGCGGCGACGAGTTCGTGGTCGTGGTGCGCGACACCAAGGGGCCCGAGGAGCTGACCGAGCTCGCCGAGGCCATGCTGTCCGCGCTCAACAAGCCGGTGCGCCTCGACGGGCACGAGCTCGCGGTGTCGGCCAGCATCGGCATCGTCGAGCAGGCCGCGCGCGGCGCGGAGCCGGAGGAGCTGCTGCGGGCCGCCGACGCGACGCTCTACCTCGCCAAGGCCGACGGGCGGGCGCGCTACGCCGTCTTCGACGAGCAGCGCAATGCTCAGCAGCTGCTGCAGTACGGGCTCACGGGGCGGCTGGCCGGCGCGCTGGAGCGCGGCGAGTTCGAGCTGGTGTACCAACCCCTGGTCGGCCTGGCCGACAACCGGCTGCGCGGCGCGGAGGCGCTGCTGCGCTGGCGGCATCCGGAGCTCGGCACCGTCTCGCCCAACACGTTCATCCCGGTCGCCGAGCAGTCCGGCATGATCCTGCCGCTGGGGCGCTGGGTGCTGCGCGAGTCGTGCCTGGCCGCGGCCGCCTGGCAGCGCAGCCACCCCGGCGAGCGGCTGCTGATCAGCGTGAACGTCTCGCCCCGGCAGTGCACCGACCCGCGACTGCTCGACGACGTGCGCGCGGCGCTGGCCGACTCGGGGCTGGAGCCGGGCAACCTGCAGCTGGAGCTGACCGAGACGGTGCTGATGCAGTCGACCGGGCGGCCGGTGCAGACCCTTCGCACGATCGCCGACCTCGGGGTGCGGATCGTCATCGACGACTTCGGCATCGGCTACTCCAACCTGGCCTACCTGCGCCACCTGCCGGTGCACGGCCTGAAGCTGGCCGGCGCGTTCATGGCCGGCATCCGCAAGCTGGAGAGCGACCACGTCGACGAGCAGATCGTCGAGACGGTCATCCGGCTGGCGCACACGCTGCAGATGACCGTCACGGCCGAGGGCATCGAGACCGCCGACCAGGCCGCCCGGCTGGCCGCGCTGGGCTGCGACCTCGGGCAGGGCTGGCACTTCGGCCGGCCGGTGGCGCCGGCGCGCATTCCCGCTATGCGTTCTCCCGCCGAAGCCTGATCCAGCGGTACCCGTACGGGCCCAGCGCCAGCTCCGAGAGGTCCCCGACCTCCGCGTACCGCCGGTCGCCGAACACCTCGTTGGGATGGTTGGCGTCGCGGCGCAGCTCGCCCAGGTCCGCCACGACGTCCTCGGTCCCGAGGTTGTGCAGGAACAGCATCGCCCCGGTCGGCCCCTCGGCGACGTGGGCCAGGACGCCCGGCGGCAGCGGCCGGTCCACGACCGTGCAGGTGCCGTTGGAAACCTCGGGGCTCTCCCGCAGGGTGCGGATCATCCGCTCGAACCAGGCCAGCAGGGACCGGTCGTCGTGGCGCTGGGCCGTGACGTTCACCTTGTGGTACGCGTACTCCCCCTTGGCGATGACCGGCCGGATCGGCTCGGCGGCGCTGAACCCGCCGTTGGTGTCGAACGACCACTGCATCGGCGTGCGGATCGCGTAGCGGCCCGGCAGCGAGAGGTCCTCGCCCATGCCGATCTCCTCGCCGTAGCGCAGCACCGGGGTGCCTCGCAGCGTGAACTGCAGCGAGTACGCCAGCTCGATGCGGTTACGGTCCCCGCCGAGCATCGGGGCGAGCCGCCGGCGGATGCCCCGGTCGTAGAGGCGCATCGAGTCGTCGGGGCCGAACCGCGCGAACACGTCCTCGCGCTGCTCGGCGGTCAGGCGGGACAGGTCGATCTCGTCGTGGTTGCGCAGGAACGTCGCCCACTGCCCGCCCGCCGGCAGCCGCGGCGTGGCGCCGAGCCACTCGATGACCGGCTCCGGGTTCTGCCGCGCCAGGGCCAGCACCAGCCGCGCGTTGAGCATGAAGTCGAAGAGCATGTGGATGCGGTTGCCCGAGCCGCCGCCGTCGCCGAAGTACTGCGGCAGCTTCTCCGGCTCGACGTTGGCCTCGGCGAGCAGCATCGCGTCGCCGCGGCGCCACTGCACGTGCTGGCGAAGCTCCGTGAGGTAGTCGAAGTCCATCGGGCACTCGGGACGGCCCGGCTCGGTGAGCTCGATGATGAACGGCACCGCGTCCATGCGGAACCCGGCCACGCCGAGCTGGATCCAGAAGGCGAGGACCTTCTTGATCTCGGCGCGCACCTGCGGGTTGGTGAAGTTCAGGTCGGGCTGGAAGTCGTAGAAACGGTGGTAGTACCAGGCTCTGGCCTTGCGGTGGTACGTCCACGTCTCCGACTGCTCGCCGGGGAACACCATGCCCTGGTGGCGGTCGGCCGGCTCACGCTCGCTCCAGACGAACCAGTCGCGGTACGGCGAGTCCGGCGACGCAACCGCCGACTGGAACCACGGATGCTGATCCGAGGTGTGGTTCACCACAAGGTCCATGATCACCTTGATGCCCCGGTTCGCAGCCTCGTGCAACAGCTCGGCGAAATCGCCCAGCGTGCCCAGCCGCGGATCGACGTTGTAGAAGTCGGTGGCGTCGTAGCCGTCGTCCCGCCCGGGCGTCGGATGGATCGGGCTGAGCCACAGGCAGTTGACTCCGAGCCTGGTCAGGTAGTCCAGCCGGCCGACGACACCTTGAAAGTCGCCGATGCCGTCGCCGTTGGAGTCCTGGAACGTCTCGACGTCCAGGCAATAGATGACACTCTCGGTGTACCACCGTTCGCCCATGCGAATCGGGTAACCGAATCGGCCTCCGCCCAAACGCGCGCTTGCGTGCGCAAGGCCCGGACCGCGAGGATGACTCCCGGGGGGCTGATGGTCGACTTCGCTGGCGCGCTACGAGACGCAATCCAGGCACGTGGTCTGGGGTTGGAGCGCATCCAGGAGCGGTTACGGGCGGAGGGCTACTCGGTCAGCCTGGCCACCCTGAGTTACTGGCAGACCGGTCGCAGCCGGCCGGAGCGGCGCGAGTCGCTCGCGGCGCTGGCCGAGCTCGAGAAGATCCTGGAGGTCGAGCCGGGCTCTCTCGCCGCCCTGGTGGGCCCGCCGCGGCCCCGCGGGCGCCACCTGCACAAGAGCGCGGAAAACCCGGAGCTGGGCGCCTTCTGGTCCGAGCGCGACCTCATCGTCGACCTGGCACAGGGCATCGACACCCGCTGGGACGAGCGGCTGACCCGGCTCAGCCAGCACGACCGGGTCAACGTCGGGCCCGACCGGGGCGAGGTTTCGTTCCTGGTCCGCCAGGTGCTGCGGGCCGAGGCCGACGGCCCGGACCGCTGGGTCGCCATCATCCGCCTGGACGTGCCGGGCAACCCGCTGCCGCTGCTGACCCCCGTGCGCAACTGCCGGCTGGGGCGCGTCGTGGAGCACCCGGAGAGCGGCCTGTTGCTGGCCGAATTGTTGTTCGACCGGCCGCTCGCCAAGGGTGAGACGGTGATCACCGAACATGCGCTGCACAATTATCCGCCGTTTCCGCTGGCGACACAGTACGAGCGCAAGTTCCGGCTGCCGGTCCGCGAATACGTCGTCGAGGTCTGTTTCGACCCCGCCGCCTTACCGCGGGCCGTCTTTCAGTACCAGCAGATGGACGGCCAGGACGAACAGGTCACGTCGATGGAGGTCGACGTGGGCCACTCTGTCCACGCGATCGCCCTCGACTACGGCCCCGGCCGCTACGGACTACGGTGGGACTGGGAGTAGAAAGCCCTGCTCACAACACCTTCGACAGGGTCGATCGCAGCACCTTGGACGGTAGGGAAGAACAACGGGGCGCCGGTGTGGCCAGCGCCCCGCCTCTGTTCCCGGAAATACCCGGCGTCACCATCGGAACGGCTGGGATGTCGCCGCGACGGTTAGGGTGGAACGCATGTGCCGCCTCCACAAGGAAGTCTTTTTCCTTGGGAATGAAACTATTGGCCGCCGCGCTCGCCCTCAAGATTGTGGATCGCCTTAACAGTTAACGCTCGCGGGACCGCGCCGCCTTAACAGTTAAGAGTAAAAAGGGCCGGACGGTCGCACCCGCCAACTTGTGCGACCGCCCGGCGTCTGAGGTCCCCGTGAATGTGCCTTACGCGAGCCGGATCCAGGCCGAGGCGTCCGGCGGGAGCGTGCCGTCCTCGTTGAGCGGGACGCTGCTGAGCAGCACCTCGCGGTGCGGCGGCAGGACGGTTGGCTCCGTGCCCAGGTTGGTGACGTTGGCGAACGACTCGTCGCGTGCGAAGGCGAGCACCTGCGGGTCCGACTCGAGCCAGCGCATCGGCCCGTCGCCCAGGGCCGGGTCCTCCCGGCGGATGCGCAGCGCGTCGCAGTACAGCTGCAGGAACGAGCCCGGCTCGCCCTGCTGCGCGGCGACCGAGAGCCCGGCCCAGTGCGCCGGCTGGGGCAGCCACGGCTCGCCCGAGGCGTCGGCCGGGCTGAACCCGAAGGGGGGTTGCGACCCCGACCAGGGCAGCGGCACACGGCAGCCGTCCCGGCCGGGGTCAACACCCCCGGAGCGGTGGAACATGGGGTCCTCGCGCAGCGCGTCGTCGAGGTCCTCGACCTCCTCCAGGCCGAGCTCCTCGCCCTGGTACAGGTAGTAGGCGCCCGGCAGCGACATCGTCAGCAGCGCCGCGGCACGGGCCCGGCGGGTGCCGAGCTCGAGGTCGGACGGCACGTTGAAGCGCTTCTCGGCGAAGGCGAAGTTGGTGACCTCACGGCCGAAGCGGGTCACCTCGCGCGTCACGTCGTGGTTGGAAAGCACCCACGTGGCCGGCGCCGCGACCGGCGCGTGCACCTCGAGGGTCATGTCGATCTCGTAGCGCAGCTTCCCGGCCTCCCACGGCGCGCCCAGGAAGGCGAAGTTGAACGCCGTGTGCAGCTCGTCGGCGCGCAGGTACCGCGCGAACGCCTCGTGGTCGGGCAGCCAGACCTCGCCGATGAGGGCGCGCGGCGGGCTGTAGGTGTCCGCGATGCGCCGCCACGACTGGTACACCTCGTGGATGCCGTCGTTGTCCTCGTACACGTCGCTGACGAGCGGGTCCTTGATGAGCACGGCGGCGGAGTCGATGCGGATGCCGTCGATGCCCCGGTCCAGCCAGAAGCGCAGGATGTCCTCGAACTCCTCGCGGACGGCCGGGTGCTCCCAGTTGAAGTCGGGCTGCTCGGGCGCGAACAGGTGCAGGTACCACTCCCCGTCGGCGACCCGGGTCCAGGCCGGGCCGCCGAAGATGGACTGCAGGTCGGTCGGCGGCAGCTCGCCGTCCGCGCCCCGGCCCTTGCGGAACCAGAACAGGTCGCGCTCCGGCGAGCCCGGCGCCGAGGCGAGCGCCCGCTGGAACCACGCGTGCTGGTCGGAGCAGTGGTTCGGCACGATGTCGCAGATCACCCGGATGCCGGCGGCGTGCGCCTCCTCGATGAGCTTCTCGGCCTCGGCCAGGGTCCCGAAGATGGGGTCGATGGCGCGGAAGTCGGCGACGTCGTAGCCGCCGTCGGCGAGCGGCGAGGGGTACCACGGCACGATCCAGATGGCGTCGATGCCGAGGCCGGCCAGGTATGGCAGGCGCGAACGCAGGCCCGCCAGGTCGCCGACGCCGTCGCCGTTGCCGTCGGCGAAGCTCCGCAAGTACACCTGGTAGATAGCGGCGCTACGCCACCATGCTTGGTGGTTCTGGTCGGCCACGTGGAACCTGCTTTCTCGCACTTTGAAATGCCTACACACGACAGGTTTGAGTAGGAGTGTCGGGAGCTGACAAGGGCCGTGAGCTTAGCCCTTGACGGCACCGCCCAGTCCCGCGCCCGAGAGGAACAGGCGCTGGAACGCGAGGAAGAACACAACCGGGATGAGCGTCGAGATAGCGAGCGACGCGAGGAACACACCCAGGTCGGTCTGCGACGCGATCGCGGGAAGGCGCACCGACAGCGGCTGCTGGGCCGGGTCCTTGAGCACGAGCATCGGCCACAGGAAGTCCTTCCAGCTCGCAATGGTCGCAAACACCGACACGACGCCGAGGATCGGCTTGGACATCGGCAGGACGACCGACCAGAAGAGCCGGAACGAGCTGGCGCCGTCGACCTTGGCCGCCTCGAACACCTCGCGCGGGAGGCTGTCGAAGAACCGCGTCATGAGCACGACGTTGAACGCGCTCGCGCCGGACGGCAGCCAAACGGCCCAGAAGCTGTTGATGAGCGACGTGCCGAGGCCCGGCGGGTTGAGGATCGTGAGGTACAGCGGCACGAGGAGCACGACGCTGGGCACGAACAGGGTCGCGATCACCAGGCCGTTGATGATCCTGCCCCAGGCGGGCCGCAGGACGGACAGCACGTAGCCGCCCGTGGTCGCGACGACCATCTGCACGAACCACGAGCCGGCGGCGAGCCAGATCGTGTTGAGGAAGTACTTGCTGATCTGGACGTCGTTCCACGCCTCGGAGATGTTCGCCCAGCGCACGCCGTGCGGGAAGATCGCCAGGGGCGTGCGGATGATGTCCTGCGTGGGGGTGATCGCGAACTTGGCGAGCAGCAGCATCGGCCCGATGCCGATGATGAGGAGCAACCCCAGCAGGATCGCGTGCAGGGTCTTCATGGTCGCGCTGACGCGGGTGTTGCGCCAGTCCTGCGCCGAGACGTAGCCGCGGCCGCCCTCGAACTGCGACGCCTTGCGCCTGCGGACCGGTCGCGCAGCCCCGGCCGCACCGACCGGGGTCGCGGCCTCGGGCGCCTGCCCCCGCACATCCGCGGCAACTGCGGTCGCGCGGCCGGATCCGTCGGAGTTCGGCGGGAAAGTCATGGTGGTCCTCTTCCCCTCAGGGAGATGTTGGCCGCTCACGCCGTTACCTCCGCTTCGCTCCGGCGCCGGCGCGAGTCAATGCTGTATCCATGGTTCGCGGCTCCTCCGCTTCGCTCCGGACCGCTCACGACTTGCTCCAGCCGGACGTGAGCTTGAAGTACACCAGCGACAGGATCGCCAGGAACGCGGCGAGCATGACGGACAGGGCCGTGGCCGCGCCGTAGTTGCCGCCCAGGGAGCTGCCGAACCCGTAGTTGTAGATCATGAGCAGGATCGTCAGCGTGGCGTTCGCCGGGCCGCCGCCGGTGAACAGGTAGGGCTCCAGGAACACCTGGACGGTACCGATGATCTGCAGGATGAACGTGATGAGCAGGACGCCGCGCAGCTGCGGCATCGTCACGTGCCACACCTTGCGCCAGATGCCGGCGCCGTCGACCTCGGCGGCGTCGTACAGCTCGTCCGGAACGCTGATGAGCGCGGCCAGGTAGATGATCACCGTACCGCCGGCCGCGGCCCAGGTCGCCTCGACGACGAGGGACGGCATCACCAGGGACGAGCTCGACAGCCACGTGTACGGGCCGAGGCCGACGTAGCTCAGGATCGTGTTGAACACGCCGTCGGCGGAGCCGTCGTAGAAGAACTTCCACAGCAGGACCGCGACGACGGGCGGCACGACCACCGGGAGGTAGGCCAGCACGGAGTACAGGCCCTTGCGCTTGCGGACCGAGCTGATGAGCACCGCCGTCACCAGCGGGACCGGGAAGCCGATCACGAGGGCGAGCAGCGCGAAGTACAGGGTGTTGCGGATGGCCGTCGGCAGGTCGGGATCGGTGAGCACGTACTGGAAGTTGTGCCAGCCGACCCACTTCGGCGTCCCGACGAGGTTGGTCTTCTGGAAGCTCATGACGGCCGACCGCACGATCGGCCACCACGAGAAGACCCCGAAGATGACCAGGAGCGGCAGCGCGAACACGACCGAGCTCAGCCCGCCGCGCTGGGCCCAGGTCACCGGGCTGCGCCGGCGGACCCGGCCGACCGGGGCGTCGCCCGTCCCCGGCCTGTGGTTGCCGCCGGCGACGGCGTCACCGGCCCGCCGCGGGGCGCCCAAAGCACTCACGGCACATCACTCCTCGTCCTGGATTCGGGGACTGAGCCCCGGTGCGGGCCGCCGGTTGCCCGGCGGCCCACACCTTGCGGGTTGTCGATGATGCGGTGAGCGATCAGCCGGCCGCGTCGATGGCGCGCTGCGCCTTCGCGTTGGCGTCGGTGAGGAGCTGGTCGATGTTGGCGTTCTTGTCGGTCAGGACCGCCTGGACGACCGTGTCGAGCGACTTGTAGACGTCCTGGGTGGCGATGGCCGGCTCGTTGACGAGCTTGGCGTCGAAGACCTTGGTGGTGAACGTGGTCATCTGGTCCAGCGGCACGTTCACGTAGGACTTGATCCACTCCTGGTACTGCTGGTACTGCTGCTGCGAGAAGATCGGCAGCTCGGGGGTGCCGACGGGCTGCTTGCTCGCCACCTGGACCTGCGCCTGCTTCGCCGCGGCGTCCGCGTTGGTGTACTTACGCAGGTAGTGGGCGTCGATCCACTTGATCGCGGCGGCCTTCTCGTTGTTGGTGGCCTTGCTGGACACGGCGGCCATGGTGCCGCCACCGAGCACGCCCGAGTCGCTGCCCGTGAGCGGGATCATCGTGAGGCCGTACGACTTCGGGTTGATGTTGTTCGTCTGCACCAGGCTCGTGTAGACGTCCTGGCCCGAGGTGTACATGCCGATCTTGCCGGCGGCGAACGCCTGGTTGATGCCCGACCAGTCGTAGGTGAAGTTCGCGCCCATGGAGTTGTCGGTCCAGCGCAGGTCCTTCAGGAACTGCAGCGCGGCCTTGGTGCCGTCGTTGTTGAGCGTCGCCTTCTTGCCGTCCTCCATGCGACCGCCGCGGGCGTAGGTGTCGACCGTCAGCTGCCAGCCGCCGGTGGCGTCCTTGGCCATCTGAGCGAAGCCGGCCTGGCCGGTCTTGTCCGCGATGGCCTTGGCGTCCGTGCGGACCTCGTCCCAGGTGGTCGGCGGCTTGTTCGGGTCGAGGCCGGCCTGGGTGAACAGGTCGCGGTTGTAGTGCAGGCCGACCGCGTAGATGCTCTTCGCGGGGATGGCGTAGACGTGACCGTCCTGGCCCTGGCCGTACTGCAGCAGGTTCTTGTTGAAGTTCGCGGCGTACGAGAGCGAGTTGAGGTACGCCTGCATGTCAACGATCTGCTGGTTCGCGATCAGCGTCTTCGCGTCGGTGAAGGGGATCTCGAACACCGTCGGCAGCGTGCCGCCAGCGAGGTCGGCCGCGAACGTGGTGGCCTTCCACTCGTAGTCGTGGGTCTTGACCGTGATGTTCGGGTTTTCCTTCTGGAAGTCCGTCACTTCCTGCGCGAGCGCCTGCTGCGCCTCGGGCTTGGCGCCCGGGAGCAGACCAACGACGTTGAGCGTGACCTTGGTGTTCGGGTCGAGCGTCGTCGATTCCGAGCCGCCGGCCTTGTCGTCACTGGAGCCGCACGCCACGAGCGTGCCGCTGAGGGCGAGCGCACCCACGAAGGCCAATGCCCTCGTGGTACGTGAGTACTTCATCGTCGCTCCTTGTTGGGGTGTGTAGTCATCCGGCCCTGGATGGTGCGGATCGGATGGGGGGACAGGACCCACATGACGGGCGCACCGACGAGGGCGCGCGGCCCGTCGTACGAGTCGGCGGTCGCTCGCAATGGATCCCTTCCTTCGTAGGAGGCCGTGCGGGGCGGTCGGGCGTCCAACCGGTGAACCGCATCGCACGCGGTTACTGCTCG
This sequence comes from Dactylosporangium darangshiense, assembly GCF_039537565.1. Lineage (NCBI taxonomy): Bacteria > Bacillati > Actinomycetota > Actinomycetes > Micromonosporales > Micromonosporaceae > Dactylosporangium > Dactylosporangium darangshiense. The sequence goes on along the minus strand of NZ_BAABAT010000075.1, from coordinate 23,175 downwards.
GTTTCCATCGCATCGCGTCAGGGTTTCGGCCCGACGTAGGCAGAGATTAGGCTCACGTCGCACAAGAAGTCCATGGTCCGTTGCAAAATTTTAATCATGTCCGGACACCCGTTTGCACGGGCGCGCTCCCACGGGCTCGCAACTTGCACGGAATCGGCCGAAAACGCGCAGCACAGGGCCGCGGGGCGGCCCTTGCCGATCACCGACGGCGGCCGCCCGGTCGCGCTGGGCCGACGAAGGACCATGACGAGCGGCCAACACGATGCAAGCGGCGGCGGCAAGCCCGTTGCGCGAAGATGCAAAGAGCGCCACGACTTCGCGCAGAAGTCGTGGCGCTCTTGGGGTTTGTCTGATATTGAGCGGGTTTACGCCGCGGTCGTCGCGCGGGCCTCCTGCAGCGCGCCGGTCGAGCCGCGCACGACGAGCTCGGGCTCGAAGAGCATCTCCTCGGTCGGCACGAGCGTGCCGGCGACCTGGCTCACCAGCAGCGTCACCGCGGCCTGGCCCATCGCCTGGATGGGCTGGCGCACCGTGGTCAGCGGCGGGTCGGTGCAGTTCATGAACAGGGAGTCGTCGAAGCCGACCACCGACACGTCGTCGGGCACCTCGCGGCCGAGCCGGCGTGCGGCCCGGATCGCGCCGAGCGCCTGGACGTCGGAGGCGCAGATGATGCCGGTGACGCCGTGCTTGATGAGCCGCGTGGCGCCCGCGCGCCCGCCCTCCATCGAGAAGATGACGCGCTCGACGTCGTTCTCGTCGACCGTGCTCGACTCCGCCGCGGCGGCCTGGAACGCGGCCAGCTTGCGGTTGGAGGGCGCGTGGTCGGCCGGGCCCAGGATCAGCCCGATGCGCTTGTGCCCCAGCGAGCTCAGATGGTTGAACGCCTGGTCCACGGCGTGGCCGTCGTCCACCGACACGCGGGGGAAGCCCAGGTCGTCGATGGCGGCGTTGACCAGCACCGCGGGCAGGCCGCGGTCGTGCAGGCGGTGGTAGTGCTCGTGCTCCGCCGCCGCCTGGTGGTAGAGCCCGCCGCAGAAGATGATGCCGGACACGTGCTGGTCCAGCAGCATCTCGACGTAGTCGGCCTCGGAGACGCCGTCCGCGGTCCGGGTGCACAGCACCGGGGTGAAGCCGCGCTTGGACAGCGCACCGGCGACCACTTCGGCGAAGGCCGGGAAGATCGGGTTTTGCAGTTCCGGCAGCACGAGGCCGACCAGGCGGGCCCGCTCGCCGCGAAGCTTGGTTGGCCGCTCATAGCCCAGCACGTCGAGGGCGGTGAGGACCGCCGTGCGGGTTGCGTCAGAGATGCCGGGCTTGCCGTTGAGCACCCGACTCACGGTCGCCTCGCTCACGCCGGCGTACTTCGCCACCTCAGCGAGTCGTCGAGTCATGCCCGCAAGCGTAGTGCATGACTACGCAATTTTTTGCACGATGTCGCCCACGCAACCGTCCGTCCTGGCCGCGGCCCTGGACCTTGCCGGTGTGATGCCCGAAAAGTGTGATTTTCCGGGCACCACGTCAAGCGAACGGGTCAGGTGCGGCCCTCGCGCTCCTGCGCCTTGCCGAGGGTCGACGAGTGCGGCACCCAGTCGGCGAGACGCACCTGGTAGCCGAGGCCGCGCAGCCGCTGCACCACCTCGGGGTCGTCGTCGACCACGACCTCGATCGGGGACTCCTTCGCCAGCCGCGCCAGCTGCCGCGACTTGAAGTCGCGCGCCGGGCGGCGGTCGTTCGCCGGGCGCATGAACAACAGCTCCGCGGGCAGGCCGGCGGCGCCCAGCCACGCGGCGGTGAGCTCGCGCAGGTGCTCCGGCCGGCCGGTCAGCCACACCAGCACGTGCTCGGCCGCGTACTGCTGGGCGAGCGCGACGCCCTGCTGCAGTACCGGATCCCGGTCGGCGGCGGCGAAGAACCGGCCCCAGTCCTTGGGCCGGCGCTCCAGGTAGCGCAGCCGGTGCCGCACGTCGGCGACCACCCCGTCGATGTCGAACACGGCGAGCGAGGACTCCATGCGCCCAGTCTGGCAGGCGCTGACCTCGCACCGTCTAAATGGATCGCTCGTCATCTCACTCCGGGCCTACCCTCGGGGGACGATGACGAAGCGGACCGACCCCCGGCTCGAGCGCCTCGGCGAGGCCTGGACCACGCTGCCCAACCCCTACGACATCCCGGTCGAGATCTGCGCCGGGCCGGACGTGCCGATCGAGCCCGCCGCACTGGACGAGCTGCTGACCGTCCTGGACACCCAGCGCACCCTGGACTCGCTCGCCGGGGACGGGGTGCGCCCGCGCATCGAGCGGGTGGTGTGCACGCCCGACTTCCACAAGGGCGCCGGCATCCCGATCGGCACCGTCCTGCAGACCTCCGGCGCGCTGGTACCGCAGGCGGTCGGCAACGACATCAACTGCGGCATGCGGGTCGAGGCCACGTCCCTGACGGTCGAGCAGGTCCGCCCGCGCCTCGACGAGCTCGAGCGGCGGCTGCGGCACGTGTTCTTCGAGGGCGGCCGGCACATCGGCCTCACACCGGCGCACCGCGAGGGCCTCCTGCGCGCCGGGCTGCCGGGCCTGCTCGCCGAGGGCCCGCTCGGCCACGCCGTGCGCGACGCCGACCGCCTCCACGCGGGCGCGTTCCCGGCCGGCTCCGCCGAGGAGTTCCGCGACTGGGTCACCAGCGGCGGCGGGACCAGCTACGACAGCATCATCGGCGGCGTCGGCGGCGGGAACCACTTCGCCGAGCTGCAGTACGTCGCCGCCGTCCACGACGGCCCGACCGCATACGCCTGGGGCCTCGCGCCCGGCCGGATCGTCACGATGGTGCACAGCGGCTCGCTGTCGCTGGGCCACCAGGCCGGCGCGACCGGGCGGGACCTTGCACGCAAGGCCTGGCCCGCGGGCCTGCCGTTGCCGGACAACGGGATCCTGCCCATCCCGCTTTCGGAGAAGACCGAAAAACTGCGGCATCGGTACCTCACGAGCTTCGCCAACGCCGCCAACTTCGCGATCGGCAACCGGTACTTCCTGTCGCTCATGATGCGCACCGGCCTGACGGCGGCCGTCGGCGAGCTGGACGTCCGGCTCGTGTACGACGCGCCGCACAACCTGCTGTGGCCCGGCGGCTCCGGCTCACCCTGGGTCAAGGGCGACGGCCCCGACGATGTCGTACTGCACCGCAAGGGCGCCACGCCGGCCGGCCTGTCCGCCGACGGCTGGGGCGAGCCGGTCATCGTGCCCGGCTCGATGGGCGCGCCCAGCTACCTGCTGCGCGGCCTGGGCAACGAGCGTGCGCTCACCAGCGCCTGCCACGGCGCCGGGCGCAGCGTGCCCCGCGGCGCGGCGTCCCGCGGCAGCGACGCCGAGCTCGACGAGTTCCTGCGCGAGTTCCGGGTGGTCACCCCGCTGAACCACCGCGACCCGGCGGTGGCGGCGCGGCGGGACATCATCGCCGCGTGGCGGCGCGACCTCAAGCAGGAGGCGCCGTGGGCCTACAAGGAGGTCCGCCCGGTCGTCGAGAGCCTGCGCATCGCGGCCGTCGCCGAGCCGGTGGTGGAGCTGCGACCCCTGCTGACCGTCAAGGGCTGACGCGACTGAAGCGACCGTCCGGCCCCTGACGTGGCGCACCACCGTCAGGGGCCGAACCGGCGCTTCACCGCCAGGGACTGACGCGGCGCTCCACCATCAAGGGCTGACGCGGCGCTCGACCGTTTGCACCAGGCGGGCGGCGACCGTCGTCAGCGGCAGGCCGAGCCGCGCGGCGGTGCTGCGCAGCACGTCCAGCGCCGCCTCCGCCGAGCAGGCCCGCTGGACCATCATGATGCCGACGGCGCGGTTGACCGTCTCGCCGTCGGCCAGCGCCTCGGTCAGCTCGGCGTGCGCGCCCGCGCGGCGGCCGCGGTCCAGCACGGCGGACAGCAGCAGGCCGGCGTGCTCGGCGACCAGCATCGCGGTCAGCCCGACGTCGGTGGTGAAGAGGCCGGGCTCGGTGCAGTACACGGTGAGCGCGCCGATCGCCTGCTCGTCGATGTCGACCGGGACGCTGAGCACCGCCTTGACGCCGGCCTCCAGCGCGCGAGGGCGCCACTGCGGCCACCGGGTCTCGGCGGCCAGGTCGTCGGCGAGGATGAGGTCGCGGGTGCGGATCGCCTCCATCGAGGGGCCGGTGCAGGCGCCGCCGTGCCCGTCCAGCAGCGACTCCGGCAGGCCGGGCGAGGCCGCCGCGGTGGACGGCCCGCCGGAGCGGACCAGCGTGACCGCGCACCACGACGCGCCCTCCACCAGGTCTGCGGCGGTCTCGACGAGGTCGTCCAGCGCCTCGTCGAGGTCGTCGCTGGCGATCAGCCTGGCGGTGAGCTGGCGTAGTACGGCGGCGATCTCCACGGTGTGGAGGTCAGTCACGGCTCCCCCTTCGTCGACCGGGGGACCTACTACCCTTCGGGCGCTGATCTCAACCGTCGAGCAGCGCCCGCCGCAGGCCGTCCAGGGTGCGGCTCAGCAGCCGCGACACGTGCATCTGCGAGATGCCCAGGTCGGCGGCGATCTGCGCCTGGGTGCGGTTGCCGTAGAAGCGCAGCGACAGGATGCGCCGCTCGCGCTCGGGTAGCCGGGCGATCAGCGGTTTGATCGCCTGGCGGAACTCGACGCCGTCGATGTCCCGGTCGTCGTCGCCCAGCACGTCGGCCAGCGTGCCGGCGTCGTCGTCGCCGCCCAGCGGGGCGAAGAGCGACACCGGGCGGTACGCCGAGGACGCCACCAGCGCCTCGAGCACCTGCTCCTCGTTGATGCCGAGGTGGTCCGCGACGTCCTTCGGCGTGGGCGAGCGGCCCAGCCGCTGGCCCAGCGAGTCGCGCACCCGGTTGATCTCGATGCGCAGCTCCTGCAGCCGGCGCGGGACGTGCACGCCCCAGCCCTTGTCGCGGAAGTACCGCTTCAGCTCGCCGACAATCGTCGGGGTTGCGTAGCCGCCGAAGTCGGTGCCGTAGTCGGGGTCGAAGCCTTCGATCGCCTTCATCAGCCCGAGCGCGGCCACCTGGCTCAGGTCCGCCGGCGACTCACCCATGCCATGGAAGCGCCGGGCCAGCCGGTCGGCCAGTGGCAGGCTGTGCGCCACCGCGCGGTCGCGCAGGGCGCCGCGGCGCGGGTCGCTGCGGTCCATCGCCGCCGCTTGGCGCAGCAGCTCGTTGACCGTGGTCCACTGGCTGGGTGGCTCCGCGTCCTCGCCCTCCTGCGGCGGCGCCGGTGGGGCGCCGGCCGGCGGGTCGTCGTACGCCCGCAGCTGCTTCGCGGCGCCAATGATCTCCAGCACGTCCAGCACGAGGTCGCTCGCGCCGGGGGCGCGCAGTGCGCCACCGCGCTCCTGCGCCTCGGTCTGGGCGCGCAACAGGGTGTCCGCCGCAGCGCAGTCGAGCAGGCGCAGCCGCGAAAGGTCGACGGTCAGGTTCAGCTGGCCGGCGTCGAGCCGCCGCGAAAGATGCATTCGCAGCCCGACGCTCGCCGCATAATCGAGGACTCCGGAAGGACGCAGTACCTCGTCGTCGCCATTCCGCCAGCTGTCCAGTTCAGGCAAACAATCCGTAGGCATTGTCTCCATGGCGGAGACTCCCCCTAATCTGCTCAGGCGGATTTGCTTTCCGGATCACTGTACGCACCAATTCCCGCGCATTCTCAAAGCGAAAGGATGAGTTCACGGGTGAGCTTTTTAAATGCGCAGGGTCGCCCAAACCACCTTACCGTCCGGCACCGGGGTGTATCCCCACGCGTGTGTGAGGGCGCTGACCACCAGCAGCCCACGGCCGTCCTCGCGCAGCTGCTCCTCCATCGGCTCGAGCTCGGAATCGAGCGCCGTCGCGGATTTCACGGACGCGCTATTCGCGTTTGTCCACGCGCGCTCGACGGGCCACGGGCGGCCCGGGTGCGTGTTCATCGCGGCCCAGTCGGGCTCGCTCGCACGCGGGCGCGGGGCCGCGTCCTCCTGCTCGCCGCCGCCGAGGCGGGGGCGGCCGGGGCCGTGGTCGCGCACGGAGATGTGCAGCAGGCGGCGGTCGCGGGCGACGCCGACCTCCATCTCGGTGCCGGCGTGGCGCAGGACGTTGCTGACCAGCTCGGTCACGACCAGCTCGGCGACGTCGCGGACCCGCTCGACGCCCCAGCGCATGCAGGCGCGGCCGACCAGGTGCCGGGCCGCGGCGGTAGCGTCGAGCATCGGCTGCAGCGTCACACGCATCCGCTCCGCGGTGCCGGGCGCGCCGGCCAGGGCGGCGTCGGTGGTCGGGTACACGGGCACAAGGCGGGCGACGGCCATCCGGTCCAGCGCCGAGGCCAGCGGCGGCGGGGCGGCGGCGAGGGTCATCGCGCTGCCCGGCCAGGCCGCCGCGTGCTGGGCCAGCGCCGGCAGCACGGTCAGCGCGACATCGTCGCGATGGCGCAGGGCGGCGACGTCCAGCACGATCACGGACGGCTCCGCGGCAAGGCAGGCGAGCACCGCCGAGCGCAACGACGGTGAGCTGTCCACGTCCAGCACCCCGTCGAGGCGCACGACCGTGGCATCACCCCGCCGCTCGATGCGGGCCTGCAGGTCTTCCGCCCTCATGGGGTGATGCTCTACCCACCCGCGGCGTTATAAACACCGCGATCCCGGCACCTTGCGGGCGCCGGGATCGCGGTATTCGCAACCTGTTGTCATTACACCGGGGTCGGCACCTTTGCCGTGTCCCACATCTGCGTGCACATCTGCAGCACGTGGTTGTCGGTGAGCTGGGGGAAGTCGTTGTAGTACAGGCCCAGGGCGAAGAACTCGCGCGGGCTGTGGATGTCGATGACCTCGTCGACGTCGGCGGCGAGCAGGTCGACCGACTCGGCCGCGCACACGGGCGCGGCGAAGACCAGGTGCGCCGGCTTGCCGGCGCGCAGCGCACGGACCGCGGCTCGCGCGGTCACGCCGGTGGCAAGGCCGTCGTCGACGACGACCACCACCCGCCCGGCCACGTCCGGCGCCGGCCGGGTGCCGCGGTAGCGCTCCTGGCGGCGGCGCAGCTCGACACGCTCGCGCTGCACCGCCGGCGAGAGATCGCGGACGGTGAGCCCGACGGCGGCCACGGCGCTGAGGTCGAAGACGGCCGGGCCGTTCTCGGCGATGGCGCCCACCCCGTGGTCGGACTGCCAGGGCAGGCCGATCTTGCGGGAGATGACCAGGTCGAAGTCGGCCCCGATGGCCTCGGCGACGGTGACGCCGACCGGTACGCCGCCCCTGGGCAGCGCCAGCACCAGCGGCGGGCGTGCCGCACCCATCTGGGCCGAGCCCACCCCGGCAGCGGTCAACTGGGCGACGCTCATCTGTGCGGTGCTCATCGCGCCGGCGCTCATCACACCGGTGCTCATCGCGCCGGTACTCATCGCGGCGGCCTCGAGGCCCGTGGCCATGCCGTTCGGCTCGAGCTGGCGCAGGTGGCTGGCGACGGCGGTGCCGAGCATGCGTCCCGCGGCCGTACGGTCCGCGAACCGCTCGTGTTCAGGCGGCCACATGGGCGTCACCTTCCACCCGGCGGGCGTTGCGCCCGGCGTTGCACGCGATCCGCAAATCGATCCGCATCAAGCGGACACCCCCTTCGGTCGGCGCGGTGTTCCGGTGCGCCGGTTCAGCGCCCATCCCTGTCGCCGCGTCTGCCGCGGCCGCCGCGCACGACCGGAAGCCTACCCGTCGCTGACCTGCGAAAACTCGGACTTGGCTACTCTTCCGAGGGTGATTGGCGCCGGTGCGTGCCGCCCACTTCCTCGCTCTTCGCTTTGCGCTCGTGACTCCAAGTGACTTGCCGCATAACCGAAATGCCGGATATGTCCGTCACGGAGTGGCGGACATATCCGGGTTCGCTCTCGGTGTAGTAGACGCGCCCTACTTCTCGATGTGGTCGCGCCTTACTTCTCGATGTACGCGCCTTACTTCTCGATGTAGTGGACGAGCGGCTTTGTCCTTGGCACCGCGGAGGTGGCAGGGAGACGCGCCGGCGTCGACCGGTGTCTGGTGGGAACAACGGTCGTCAGTTGCACGAGCCCGAGTCATGGAATTGCTCGTGAGAAAGGCAGTCGATGGTCGCCAGGAGGCTGTTCAGCGGGCGGCCCCTTGTCATGTGCGGGTCGGCCAGAGAAAGGCCGTGCACCGACGTGGCGTGCGGGGCGTTCGCGCTGTAGAACACCACCGGAATGTGCGCGGTGGCGCTGTTGTGGCGTAGGAGGTCCAGCAGTTCGTCGCCGTCCGCGCGGGACAGGTGCAGGTCCAGCACCGCCACGTCGAAATGCTGGTGGTCCGCCGCCGCCGTCAGGGCCTCCTGCGGTGTCGCGGCGGAGATCACGTGATGGCCGCCGATCTGCAGGCGGATCGCCGTCGTCTCACGGATCTCCGCGTCGTCGTCGATGAGCAGGACTCGCGCCATGACCACATGGTTCCCTTCCCGTGGGGGTGCAATCCCCCCATCGGTAGGGCGGCGGCGAAAAATCAGGCCCGCGGGCGGCGCCGGCGCATGACGATCACCGCGATCACGACGGCGATGATCACCACCACCAGGCAGCAGCAGCCGCCGATGAAGCTGCTGCTGCCGTAGCGGCGGCGCCGTTCGAGCTCGAGCCCGGTATCCAGGGCGTCCAGGGTCGCCGGGCTCAGGTAGCTGTACACCAACGCGATGAGTGCGCTCATCCCTCGACGGTAACCGGGGCTGTCACGCCCGCAGCCAGGCCGTGGTGTCCGGCGGCAGGGTGCCGTCCGCGGCGAGGTCGCCGCTGGCGAGCAGGACCTCGCCCGGCGGGAGCGGTGCGGGGACCTTGCCGAAGTTGGTGATCACCCGGACCGGGCCGTTGTGGAAGTCGACCGCGTCGGTGGCCTCGTTCCAGGCGACGCTGCCGCGGCCGAGCCCGTGCGTGCGCCGCAGGCGCAGCGCCTCCGTGTACATCGACAGGGTCGAGCCGGGCACGCCGCGCTCGCTGTCGGCGGCGAAGCGGTCCCAGTCCACCGGCTGCGGCAGCCAGGACTTGCCGCCGGGGCCGAAGCCGTACCCCGGTGCGCCGGCCTCCCACGGGATCGGCACCCGGCAGCCGTCGCGGCCGCGCACCTCGTGCTGGGAACGGAACCAGGTCGGGTCCTGGCGCACGGTGTCCGGCAGCGTGGTGTGCTCGGGCAGGCCGAGCTCCTCGCCCTGGTACAGGTACGCCGAGCCGGGCAGCGACAGCATCAGCAGCGTGGCCGCTCGGGCGCGGCGCAGGCCCAGGGCCTCGTCCGGCTGCGGGTCGTCCTCGCCGATGCCGCCCTGGGTGGAGTAGCCGGGCTCGAAGCCGAGCCGGCTCGCGTGCCGGACCACGTCGTGGTTGGACAGCACCCAGGTGCAGATGGCGCCGACCGGCTCGACGCCGGCCAGGCTGGACTCGATCGCCTCGCGCTGGTCGGCGGCGGTCCACGGTGCCATCAGGTAGTTGAAGTTGAACGCCTGGTTCATCTCGTCCGGGCGCACGTACCGCGCGAGCCGCTCCGCCGGTGCCACCCACGCCTCGCCGACCATCATCCGGTCGCCGGGGTAGCTGTCGAGGATGCGCCGCCACGAGCGGTACACGTCGTGGACGCCGTCCTGGTCCCACATCGGCGGGGTGCGGTGCTCGGCGCCGGGGCTGGTGATCGGCACCTGGGCCGCGGTCCAGTCCGGCAGGCCGCTCTCCTTGATCAGCCCGTGCGCCACGTCGACGCGGAAGCCGTCGACGCCGCGGTCGAGCCAGAAGCGCAGCACGTCCTCGAACATGTCCCGCACCTCGGCCAGGTCCCAGTTGAGGTCGGGCTGGCTGGTGTCGAACAGGTGCAGGTACCACTCGCCGTCGGGCACGCGCGTCCAGGCCGGGCCGCCGAAGACGCTCTGCCAGCCGTTGGGCGGCAGCTCGCCGTCGACGCCGAGGCCCTTGCGGAAGTGGTACCGGTCGCGGGCGTGGCTGCCCGACTCGGCGGCCAGCGCCTCCTGGAACCACACGTGGTCGCTGGAGGTGTGGTTGGGCACGAGGTCGACGACGACCCGCAGGCCGCGCTCCTTGGCGGCGGCCACGAGGGCGTCGAAGTCCGCCAGCGTGCCGAAGCGCGGGTCGACGTCGCGGTAGTCCGCGACGTCGTAGCCCGCGTCGTGCTGTGGAGACGCGTAGAACGGCGACATCCACAGGGCGTCGACGCCCAGCTCGACCAGGTGGTCGAGGCGCGACGCGATGCCGCGCAGGTCACCCATCCCGTCGCCGTCCGCGTCGGCGAACGAGCGCGGGTAGACCTGATAGATCACGGCATCGCGCCACCAGAGCAGCTGACTCACCCCTTGACTCCACCGGCCAGCAGGCCGCGTACGAAATAGCGTTGCAGCGAAAGGAATACGATCAGCGGGATGATCATCGACACGAACGCGCCGGAGGTCAGCCGCTGCCAGTCGTTGCCCCGGGTGCCGGCGAGCTCGGCGAGCCGCACGGTCAGCGGGCGGCTGCCCGGGCCCGAGGTGAAGACCAGCGCGATGAGCAGGTCGTTCCAGATCCACAGGAACTGGAAGATCGTGAACGACGCCAGGGCCGGCGTGATCAGCGGGATCACGATGCGCCGGAACGTCATCGCGGGGCCCGCGCCGTCGACCCGCGCCGCCTCGAAGAGCTCCTTGGGCAACTCCGCCATGAAGTTGTGCAGGAGGAACACCCCCAGCGGCAGCCCGAAGCAGGTGTGCGCGAACCAGACGGCAAAGAAGCCGCCGCCCCACTCGGTGTAGTGGTTGAGCATCTTCAGCAGTGGGATCAGCGCCATCTGCAGTGGCACGATCTGCAGCGCGAAGACCCCGATGAAGATCCAGTCGCGGCCGCGGAAGTTCAGCTGCGACAGCGCGTAGGCCGCCATCGCCGCCAGCGACACCGAGAACAGCACGGCCGGCACGGTGATGACCAGCGAGTTGATGAAGTAGCTGGCCAGCCGGCCGGAGGAGGCGCTGGTGCCGAAGACGACCTCGTTGTAGTTGTCCAGCGTCATCGTCGGGTGCTTGAAGAACGTCCACCAGCCGGTGGTCTTGATGTCGTTCTCCGGGCGCAGCGAGGACACGAACAGGCCGAACGTCGGGATCGTCCAGATGAGCGCGATGATGATCGAGATGATGCTGGCCGTGCGGGTCGCGAGCTTGCGCCGGACCCGGCTCGCCATGCTGCCCGTCTCCGGGCGGGTGACCGGACCGGCCTCGGGCGCGTCGGTGCTGACGGTGCTGCTCATCGGATCTCCGTTCGGTGCCGCAGTTGCCGGGCCTGGTACACGACGACCGGGATGACCAGGACGAAGAGCAGCACGGCGAGCGCGGAACCCTTGCCGTCGTCGTAGGAGCGGAACGCCTGCGTGTACATCTCGAAGGCGAGCACGCTGCTCTTGAACTGGCCGCCGGTGGAGGTCCGGACAATGTCGAAGACCTTCAGCGTGGCGATGGTGATGGTCACGGTCACGACCACAACCGCGGGCCGGATGCTCGGCATCGTCACCCGCCAGAACATCTGCCACGGGTTGGCGCCGTCCAGGCGCGCCGCCTCGACGATCTCGGCGGGGATCGCCTTGATGGCGGCGGAGAGGATGACCATGGCGAAGCCGGCCTGGATCCAGACGAGCATCACGATCATGTAGAAGGTGTTGCCCGGCGAGGTGCTCAGGAACTGCTGCGGCTTGCCGCCCAGCCAGATCAGGATCTGGTTGAGCAGGCCGATCTGCTCCTGGTCCGCCTCGCGGTAGGCGTAGATGAACTTCCAGATGATCGACGCGCCGACGAGGGAGATGGCCATCGGCAAGAAGATGAGCGACTTCGCGATGCCCTCGCCGCGGGCCTTGTCCACCAGGACCGCGTAGAGCAGGCCGAAGCCGGTCGACAGCAGCGGCACGCACACCACCCAGAACAGGGTGTTGCGCAGCATCAGCAGCGTGTCGTCGTTGGTGAAGATCCACGTGTAGTTTTCGACGCCGATGAACGACGAGCCGTCGGCGTTGAAGAACGACAGGTACACGGTGCGGATCAGGGGGTAGAGCAGGCCCAGGCACAGCAGCACGAGCGCCGGGCCGAGGAAGCCCATGGCCTGCAGCCGCTCCTTGTGCTTGCCCCATCGGGGCAGGATGTCGAGCACGAACAGCAGCGCGCCGACCACCACGACGAAGCCGGCCATGAACATGAGCGCCGGCCAGATCTTGGCGACGTCTTCGGAGAAGTCGTAATCCATGGGGGTGTCCTCCGACCAGCCGGGTCCGGCGCCGTGGTGCGTGGCGCCGGACCCGGACCTCAGCTCATTTACTTGGGCCAGGTGCTTTCGATGTAGTCCAGCGTCGCCTTGGTGTCCTTGGTGCCGTTGATCCAGTCGGTCATGCCGGTCCAGAAGGACTTCGAGCCGACCTGGGCGGGCATGAGGTCCGAGGCGTCGAACCGGGCCACGGTGGCCGGGTCCTGCAGGATCTGCACCGACAGCTTGTCGATCGTGCCGGCCACGGCGCTGACGTCAAGGCTCTTGTTGGCCGAGATCCAGTCGCCGAGCTTGGCCTTGCTGTTGGCCCACTCGCCGGAGGCGAGGTAGGTCTGCACCTTGACGACCTCGTCGCGGTCGGCGAACGCCGAGACGAACTCGCCGCCGACCTCGACCGGCTTGCCCTTGGACGGGTCGATGGCCGGGAAGTAGAACGCGTAGACGTCACCATCCGGGCCGACGTTCGTGCCCTTCGGCCACTGGTTGGAGTAGAAGTTGGCCTGGCGGTGCATGCCGCACTTCTTGTCCTTGACCGGCAGGCCACCCTCCTGGAACGAGGTGGTCACGATGGTCTTGGGGTTGCCGACGTACTTCGGGTTCTTGAGGATCGACGCGACGCGCTCGGCGGCCGAGAAGATCTTCGGGTCGTTGAACGGGATGGTGTGCGCGACCCACTGGTCGTACACGTCCGGGCCCTGGTCGCGCAGGACGACGTCCTCGATCCAGTCGGTGGCCGGCCAGCCGGTGGCGTCACCGGACTCGATGCCCGCGCACCACGCCTGGATGCCGCTCGCCGCGATGGTGTCGGAGAGCTTGATCATCTCGTCCCAGGTGGTCGGGACCTTCCAGCCCTTCTCCTTGAACAGGCCCGGGGAGTACCACACCAGCGACTTGACGTTGGCGCCCATCGGCACGCCGTAGACCTTGCCGTCAACCGTGGCGTACTTGGCCCAGTCCTTCGACCAGTTCTTGTCGAGGTTGGCCTTCACCGGCGCCGGCAGTTCCTTGAGCTTGTTCGACTTGGCGAACGTCGCGAGCAGGCCGGGCTGCGGGAAGACCGCGATGTCCGGCGGCTGGCCGCCGTCGGAGCGGACCTTGATCTGGGTCTCGAACTCGCCGGAGCCCTCGTAGTCGATCTTGATATTGGTGCAGTCCTCGAACTGCTTCCACGACTGCTCGAGCTTGTCGGCCTCGGCGTCGCGGATCGTGGCGTAGATCGAAACGTGCTTCGTCTTGTCGACCTTGTACTGCGCGTAAGGCGCGCACTCGGGCTTGTCGGCGTTGCTGGAGCCGGAGCCGCTGTCGTTGCCGCTGCCGCAGGCGGATGCGGCGAGGGCCAACGCGGCCACACCGGCGAGCGTAAACGCCCGACGCCGCCTCGAGAGGACGGCCATGGTTAGCCTCCTTTGGCTAAACCCGGTCCGCCGGCGAAGCCTTCGCCCGCGTACCCGGTGTGCTGGGGTGGGTGTGCCTGTGTTCCTCGGATGTAAGCGTTTGCAAGGTCGGTTTGTCGAGCCCTTCGGCCGCTTTCATCGATAACGAGTTAGCAACGTGCCGGACATATTGCCGTCCGTCCCCGCGTTGCCTAGCCTTCCGCGTGTGGCTGACGTTCCACCGCCCGTCAGCATGGAGGACGTTGCCCGGCTTGCGGGGGTTTCGACCGCAACCGTGTCCCGGACGCTCCGCGGGCTGCCCAACGTCTCCGACGAGACGCGCGACCGCGTGCTGCAGGCCGCGGCGTCGCTGTCGTATGTCGTCTCGCCGATCGCATCGCGCCTGGCCAGCGGACGGACCCACACCGTCGGCGTCATCGTGCCGTACGCTTCCCGCTGGTTCTTCGGCCAGATCGTGGCCGGCGCCGAGTCGGTGCTGCGCGAGCACTCGCTGGACCTGCTGCTGTACAACCTCGCCGACATCCCGGCACGCCAGCGCTTCTTCGGCGCCCTCCCCCTGCGCCGGCGCGTCGACGCCGTCCTCACCGTCGCCATGCAGTTCACCGACGCGGAGATCGCCGACATGATGTCCCTCGGCGTCCCGATCGTCGCAGTCGGGCACAATGTCCCCGGTGCCGGTTGTGTCCGGATCGACGACATGGCCGCCGCCGCCACCGCCGTGCAGCATCTGCTGGCCCTGGGCCACCGCCGGATCGGCATGATCTCGACGTTCAACGACCAGAGCATGTTCCTGCCGGTCGCACACGCAAGGCGGCGCGCGTACGTCGAGACGCTCGCCGTCGCCGGGATCCCGATCGCCGAGGAGCTGGTCATGTCGGTACCGCACGGCATGGACGGCGGCGAGCAGGCCATGCGCCGCCTGCTCGCCCTCCCGGACCCGCCGACCGCTGTGTTCGCCGAATCGGACGAACTCGCCTTCGGCGCGCTCAGCGCCCTGCGCCGCACCGGACGTCACGTATCGGTCATCGGCTTCGACGACCACGAACTGAGCGCACTGCTCGACCTGACCACCGTCCGCCAGCGCGTTTTCGAGCAGGGCGTCCTGGCCGCCGGCATGCTGCGCCGCGCGATGACGACGGGCGACTGGACCCCGGAGGAGCTGCTCATGCCGACCACCCTGGTACTGCGCGCCTCCACCTGGCCGGTCGCGGTTAGGACCGCCGGCGCCGGGTAGGTCGCCGAACGCCAGTTTGGAAACACGATCCGGTACCCACGGGGGTGTGCCATGACAGCCGAGATGCCGAATTCGCCCGTGACCTGGGACCAGCCCGACGACGAGCTGGACGAGCTCGCCGGCCCGGACTCGGACCTCCTCGAGGAGGACCCGGACCAGGCCTCACAGACAGACTTCTTCTGGGAGGACGACGAGGAGTAACGCGGGCCACTTCTGGACGGGGGTATCTCATTTTTGCGGCCCTGATGGGCCGTGCTAGGGTTACCTCCGTTCAGCCAGCGCCGCTAGCTCAACTGGCAGAGCAGCAGACTCTTAATCTGCGGGTTGTAGGTTCAAGTCCTACGCGGCGTACTCCTCCTCAAGGCCCCTGACCTGGGATTTCTCCCTGGGCAGGGGCTTTTTCGCGTCAACGGCCATCCGGATGGGTGATCGGTGGGTGCTCGTCCGGGATCCCCCACCCCGGTCCGCGGGCGGCCCGAACGGTCCGCCGGCGTCCAGGTAAGGGTGGTGTTGATCACGCCCGCGCGGGGCGTCGCCTCAGCGCGGGATCGCGTGCACGAGAGCGGTGAACGCACGGTCAGGACTGATGTGGGTGCGGTGCAGCGGGCTGCAGGGTGTGCTCGCGAGCCGTGCCGCCAGCTCGTCGAGGTTCGATTGCATGTCCCGGTCGCGGTAGGCGTCGGCGAGGTGGTTGAACTCGTTCATGATCCCGACGACGCTGCGGTTGGCGGTAGTGCCGATCCGGTGCGTAAGCATCTGTTCGAGCTCGGCAGCGATGATCGCGTCCGAGGCGCCGTGGGTGGCCATTGCCGCGGCGATGTGGTCGGCAGCCCGGGACAGTGCGGTGGCGGCCGGCGCCAGCGGGAGCAGCACCGGCAGCAGCGTCGCCTCGTTGACCAGGAGCAGGACGTCCGGCCGCCAGCCGAACCTGGTCGCGTACCACTCGCCGAGCACCGTCGTGGACCGCTCGTCGCCGCGTAGGTCCGGCGGACCGATCCGGTCGCGAAGCTTCTTCGTCGCCCGCACGATCAACACCACGCCATCGTCCCGGATGAGACGCAGCCTCATGAGCGAGACAGACCGAAGCATCGGCGCCGGCCCCCGACTATCTGCCCGGAGGAGGAGCGTCCAGACGCCCACGAACATGGCGACCAAATGTCCACGGATCGTGCGACCAATCGTCCATAATACTGGCATGGCGCACGACCGCGAACTGATCCCCCGGCACGTCGAGCCCCTGGTCGCCGAGGCACTGACCGACACCCGCGTGGTAGCCGTCAACGGCGCCCGGCAGGTAGGCAAGAGCACGCTCGCCACGGCACTGACGTCAAGGGCGCGCAACCCGGTCATTCGGCTGCTTGACGACCCCGCGATGCTGCGCGCCGCCCGCGAGGCACCGACCGACTTCGTCGAACATGACGGCCTGATGGTCATCGACGAGATCCAGCTTGCCCCTGAACTGTTCCGGGCCATCAAGCTCGTCGTCGACGCCGACCCGGCGCCCGGACAGTTCCTGCTGACCGGATCCGCCCGCATCCTCGCCCTGCGTGACCTGCCCGACGCCCTGCCCGGGCGCATGGAAACCGTCGAACTCTGGCCGTTCTCCCAAGGAGAGATCGACGGTACGCCCGACCGGTTCGTCGACGCCGCTTTCGCATACGGCCCGGATCTGTCCCACACCTCGACGCTGCGCCGCCGCGACTACCTGGAGCGGGTCGTGCGCGGCGGCTACCCGGAGGCGGTACGCCGTACGCCACGCCGGCGGGCGGCGTTCTTCGAGTCATACCTGACGACGCTGATCGAGCGGGACGTGACCGAACTGGCCGCCATCGAACGCCGTGGTGAGCTGCGCCGCCTGCTGGCCCTGCTCGCCGGTCGCTCCGGCGGTCTGCTGGTCGCCGCGTCACTCGCCACCCAGTCCGGCATCCCCCGCACCACACTCAACCGGTACCTCGAACTGCTCGCCGCAGTCTTCCTCATCAAGCAGATCCCCGCCTGGTCCGGCAACCACACCCACCGCGCCATAGGCACACCCAAACTGGCGTACATCGACAGCGGCCTCGCCAGCCACCTGCTCGGCCAGGACGCCGGACGACTCGCCGAACCCGACGGCGCCGCCGGTCAGCTGATGGAGAACTTCGTCCTCATGGAACTGGCCCGCCAGCTCACCTGGAACGACGAGCGAGTACGCCTGTACCACTACCGCACCAAGGACGGCGTGGAGGTCGACGCCGTTCTCGAAGCCGCCGACGGCCGGATCGTCGGTATCGAGGTCAAGGCCGCATCCAATGTGCGCGGCGGGGACCTCGCCGGGCTGCGACACCTCGCCGACCGAGTCGGTGACCGCTTCGTCGCCGGCTACATCCTCTACACCGGCCAGCAGACACTCCCCTACGGCGAAAAGATCCGCGCCCTTCCCATCGAGGCACTGTGGTCGACGACCACCAATCAAGACTGACACCCCTCGATACGGCCGTGGCGTATCAGCGCCGGGCCCGCTCGGCGCTGGTTCGCTGCAGCTCCTGCAGCGCGCTACTCAAGCAACTCGCCCCGAGACCATCCTGATGGGCACGGGTCGACCGCACGCCGCCGCCGGGTGTCACCCCACTGAGTGACCGCCAGAGTGCGTTCCTGCGGCCCCTGACCCCAACCGCACTCGACCGATTCCGGCCCATCCACCGCGGCTCGGCCCGCACGATGCCCATCCTGAAGCGAGCGGAGGGGTACCCGGCTGCGGGTGCGAGTGCGGGCAGGTCACAGGGCCAGATCCCCAGACATTGAGCTGTAGCCGTGCCAAACGCGAATCGGCCACAGCTGAGCACGTGAGCCAGGGGAGTCTCGGTGTGGTGGAGCGCGTCCCGGACGTCGGCCGGTCCACGCGCTCATGAGTGCGAGTCGATCAGGTGTGGCAGGTGTGTGTCGGCAGGCTCGCCAGGTGTTCACGCGAAGCCCGGCGTGGACGGCAGCGGTGGCCCGCGGGTCGGTGCTCTCGGTGCCGTGCGGCGTCTGGGCCAGGCGCCGCAGGCTCGGGCTCGGTTGGGTGTGCGCGCTACTTGGTCGGTTCAGCTTGCGCGGTGGGTGCGGCGGTGAGGTCGTCCCAGTGGTCGCCGGTCCAGATCTGCCACCGGCCGCCGTCGTTGTGGACGCGCTCGGCGGTGGCCACGGCCGGGGTTGTCGGCGTACGAGTTCAACGCGTACAGCCAGGTACAGCTGAAGGTGCACAGCGTCGTGCAGATGGACGATGGGACGAGCGAAGGCCTGTCCTGTCGACGCTTCAACGCCCCGGAGCTCAACCCCACCGAGACCGTCTGGTCCAGCCTCAAACGCTCGATGGCCAACCTCGCCCCCGGCAGCATCAAAGACCTCGCGTGAGCGCCTATGGTGCTGTTCTGTCTCGCATCACCCGGGGGGCCCGGCGCTCCACCTGCCACGACATCCTCCGATCCAAAATTATCGAGACGAGTGGACCATGGTTGGGCCGGAGACGCCGACGGTAGCGTGAGGCCGATCCGTGCCCATCCCCCGAGGAGTAGACGTTGGACTACGAGATCCAGCTGATCAGTGACGGCGATGGCCTGGCGGTCATCGGGCATCCGGCAGCTGTCGATCGTTTCCTAACCACCGAGGGACTGCCGTCGAAGGACCTCGGGCTGAAACGGCTCACTTCCGCCCTCGGTACTGGATCCACGATCGCCAAGGCCGGTTCCGAGATCGCCGAGCACTCCGGTCGCTGGGTCCAGCTGACCGCGGAGTCGGCCCGGGCCATGAACAAGTACGGCCTGATGAAAGGTTCGGAGGACGGTCTCGGCCGTGCCGTTATAACCCACCACGGCAAGATCACCGGCCTGCTCGAAATCGTGAAGCAGACCCCCACCGCGATGCTGACCAACCCGGCGGTCCTGACCGGGGCCGCCGGCCTCATGGCGCAACTCGCGATGAAACAGACCATGGACGAGATCACCGAGTATCTCGCCGTGATCGACGCGAAGGTCGACGCCGTGCTCCGCGCCCAGACCGACGCCGTGGTGGCGGACATGATCGGAGTGGAGCTGGTCATCGACGAGGCTCTGACGATCCGGGATCAGGTGGGCCGGGTCTCCGAGGTCACCTGGTCGAAGGTGCAGGCCACGCCGGTGTCGCTGGCCCGGACCCAGGCGTACGCGTTGCGTCAGCTCGACGCCATCGCCGAGAGACTGGAGACCCAGACCAACGTCGGTGACCTGGCCAAAACGTCCAAGGAAGCCGAGATCAAGGTTCAGGAGTGGCTGGCCGTTCTGGCCCGCTGCTTCCAACTGCAGGACGCGGTCGCCGTGCTCGAACTCGATCGGGTGCTGGACGCGTCCCCAGAAGAGCTTGAAGAGCACCGCGTGGCCATCCGCATCGCCCGGCGGAACCGCCTCGACCTCATCTCGCGCACCACCGAGCGCCTGCTGGCCCGGATGGACGCGGCCGCCGGCACGGCCAACGCGAAGGTGTTGCTGAACCCGACCACCTCCCGCGCCGTGGTGTATTCGACCAACCACGTCGCGATCACCGTCGTCGAGTTCAACGGACGGCTCGGCATCGAGGCCGATCGTCAGTCGAGGGACGCCCGGCGATGGCTGGATGCGGCCGTGGAGGTGCGGGACAAGGTCCTGGAAACCGGAACCGATGTGACGGGCAAGGTCCTAGAGACCGGGGCGGAGGGGGTAGGTGTCGCCAGCCGTTTCGGTATCGGGGCCTTCGGCCGGGCCAAATCGATGATGGGCAAGGTTACCGGCGAGATCACCGACCGGGCGCAGCGCCAACTCGGAAGCAAAGAGGAATCCTGATCGAAACTACCCGTACGCCTCGATCGAGAGCGGGTGATTGGCCGAGAATGTTCTCGGTCGTGGCCAGGGCCCCGGCAAGTTTGACATTTGTCCTGATTGGTCCGTGTCGGTACGTTGCCCGTCCAGGTCACCGGCGTGTGGCACCGTGCGGAACACCTGCGCGGCGTGGGGAAAGTCAACGCCGGCGGCGGCCTCCAGTGGTGGATGGTGCCGTGGCAGTGGGCGCAGGTGATCAGGGTCTTCCGTCGGCTGTCTCGCATGGCTTGCACCCGTGGTGGTGCGGCCGTGGGGCTGTATCGGTTGAGGTCGGCGAGTCGTTTGACGTGGTGGACGGTGATCCCGTCGGGTGAGTCGCAGAGCTCGCAGATCCCGGTGGTGAGTCGGGGGGTGAGGCGGATACCCCGCCGTGTCGGCCACGCTCTGTCGAGGAGACGGGCGTGTTTGCGGCGGCGTAGCGGGATTCCTCCGAACCTGGCGGTGGATACCGTGCCGGATGGGTTGCGTTGGGTCGCTTCGAAACATCGCCGTTCCCGTGGGGGTTGCGACGGTGGCTCGGTAGCGGTCGCGCATCCCACGGTGGTCGGCGGTGTCAGGCTGCCAGGGTCGACATCATCGATCGTTCCAACGTTGCGGAGCTTGTTGAGCCAGTTGATGTTCCCGGCCAACTGGTAGAACTGGACATAGCCTCGATATTTTGCGCCGGAGACGGCGACGATGTTGTGGTCGCTGGTGCGGATCAGGTCGTTGCGGATTAGCTCCTCATGCCCCTGTCGGGGTCGCCGCGGAGGCGGGAAAATGGCCCCACGCTCGGCCGGGTCGACGTCGTCCTCTCCTTGATGCCGTGGATCTCGTGGATTAGCTTGACGCGTCCTCGATAAGGAAACCTGATCACGAGGTCTGTTGTCGTGCCCAGCTGCGCTGCTTCGTGACCTCGTTCTCCAGCACGGCCAGCGGTACATCGAGGCAGTTCGCCATGGCGGCGAGGACCCATCCGCTCGGCAGCCGGACGCCACGCTCGTACCGGGACAGTTCATGACGGGTGAATGTGGCGCGGCCCGATGCCGCGCACAGACGGTCGGCGAGGACACGCTGGCTCAGCTTGAGCTCCCGCCTGCGCTGGGCGATCAACTGCCCGAACCGCACGCCGTCCGAGTACTGCAGCGGCGCTTGACGGACTGGTGCGGCCATCGGACCAGGCTCCTCGCGGGCGGCGAACTGGGACGTGGACGTCGATCCACGCTCCACTTCGCCAAGGAGTCAAGTCACCCACGTCGATGGACAGGCGGCCCACCGCGGGAACGGCGCGCGTGACTGCGTCGCAACACAAACGATCATCGAGCGGCCAGTCGAAGTCTTCCGAAGTCGCCGACGGCGAGTGACGGGCGAAAGTTGGCACACTTTATCGGCGTGGACGTTCGGCACTGTTGACGGACGCCCATGGACGTTCCAGCACGGATCGACCTCGTTCCGGACGGTCCACTGAGGACGGTCCGGGTGTCTCCGTCGAAATGGTCCGGCAGAAGCACTTGACTTGCCGGTTCGAGCGCGGCGTACTGGACGTACGTTCCCCGTGCGGCGTCTCGCGCCGGGCCATATAGGTCGATGGGTGAGCGCTCCCGTTGGGGGCGCTCGTTGTCGTTGTGGCCCGGTGTTCATCCGACCTGCCGACCGGGCGCCGGTACGACTGACAGGAGGACCGCCATGAAGGATCTTCTCCCGGCGGACTGAGCCAGCGCCCCGTCCCGTCACCCGCATCGACGAGGACCGGCAGGATGCTCTGTGATCGCCGCAGGCCCGATCCTCCCGCTGGTGGCGTTGGTCAGGGGCGACTGTCAGCCGAGGCCGCGTCGAACCGGGCCGCCACCGGACTTCCTGCCCCGGGCGCTGGCCGATGGCACCTACGTGGCCGCCCCGAGCCACACGTGGTCGGCACCGACCTCGAGCACGTCTGGGCAGGCATTGACACCCATCGCCGCGGCGTCTCCGCCGGCAAGCTTGCCGTCCGCCCTCGTAACGCCCTGGCCAACGTTGTAGCCGCCGGCCCGGCACGTTCGGGGAGCAGCACACGGTCGGCGGCGACCAGCCGGCACGCTCGGACGGCGGCATGTGCGCGCACATGGTCAAGGTCCAGTGGTTGCACGATCTCAACTTCCCGGTCGCCGCCTGCCGGGTCCAACCCCGACCGGCGACCTTGCCGTCGCTGGTTACCTTGGGCGTCGGCGAACCCATGGGAGATCGCGGGGGATCACGTGGATCTCGATGCACCTGCAGGCAGTGAGCTCGCGATGGAGCTGGTCACGACACCGACGGCCGGGCGATGGGCGCTCGCGCGCAAGGTGGTCGAGGCGTTCCTCCTCGCCGCTGATGGCAGTCCCAACGCCGACGTGACCAGCCCGACCGTCCGGGGCTACCTCGTCGTCACTCGCCGCGACACCGGTCAGACGCTGCTGCGTACGCCCGCGTGGACGGATGGCACCCTGGCGGATCAGGTTCGGTATCAGTTGGACGTGCTGACCGTCCGCGAGTTCCTGCAACGGTGGAAGATCGACCCGAACGGCGCACCTGCCTGAAGCGCTGCCGATCGTCAGGTGTGCGGAAGACTGCGGTTTCGACCGATCCGATCCTGCTCGGCGTCTTGGCCGGGTGCCCTCTCATCGGCAGAAGCGGAAGCCTTGAGCACCAGCGTTGCGGACGGCCGGCGTCACGGTCCGTATCCGGCATGCTCAAGGCCCGTGTAACCCATCAACTGAAGTCACCGTGTAGCGGATCAAGCGGAGTACGACAATGCCTGGTGAGGTGCCGTGTGATGATTTTCTGTACGGGATCAAGTCGC
Source organism: Dactylosporangium darangshiense (assembly GCF_039537565.1). Lineage (NCBI taxonomy): Bacteria > Bacillati > Actinomycetota > Actinomycetes > Micromonosporales > Micromonosporaceae > Dactylosporangium > Dactylosporangium darangshiense. The sequence goes on along the minus strand of NZ_BAABAT010000075.1, from coordinate 655 downwards.
CGCTGACGCGGCGCACCGCGGCGCCCCGGGGTCGCTCCGCGACCCGCGCTTACGCCTGGCGGCGACGCGCGGGCAAGCCCCGGCGCCCGCACCGGAGTCAGCGACGCAGGATCAACCCACAGACACGACAAAGCCCCGATCCGCCGGCGGAACCGAGGACCAGGGCGTGAACGTCGATCGGTGAAACAACTCAAGGTCTGAGCCGAACTTGCGGTGCGGTGACACCCTCCCCGCCGCCATCTTCTCTGACGTGATGGCCCACCTTGTCAAGGTCGTTCGTCCAGTAGGGCGCTCCACCTTGACAAGCTGGGCCATCACAAGAACCTGGCACCGGTGAGGCCGCCACCGCTGTGAGTGGTCACCGCCGAAAAGACTGAGCGCCCGCGCGCAGCGTTCCGACGCAGGGCTCAGCCTGACACGTACGTGTCAACGCGTAACTACCCCCAGCGAGCGCGACGCCACTTGGCGAGCGACCTACGCTGCTTCGCTGTTCGTGTCGCGAATCGAGATAGCCACCGTCTGGTCGGCGGCCTTGGAGAAGCCCATCGTCAGCGCAGGTAGTCCAAGCCTGATCGCAGTCGAGAATCCCAAAGCCACTCCCCGGACCAGCGCCACCACGCCCTAATGCATCGGCCACTCTCGGGTATTTGGTCGC
>NZ_BAABAT010000074.1:0-36704 GCF_039537565.1 Dactylosporangium darangshiense | reverse complement strand
TTCACCGCATCCTCATCCGACCCCGGAAACACATCCCCGGTCAACCAATTGAAAAACCGCGCCAAATCATCCGGCATCTCCAAACCCACCGCACCACACCCCCCAACCAACCACACCAAAACACACACCGAAACACGCCACAAAACACACGACAGGAACCACAACAAAAGGCCACACCGAAACAACCCGGTGCAGCCCCGAAACACTCACACCAACCCACCGAACCCAAGACCCCGACCCCGGACCGGCCGGTTCCTCATCTCCGCATCTCCGCGGCACATCCGAATACGATCACCAACATGACGACGGCACGACGCCGGACGGCGGACCGGTCGACGACGTCGTCGATCGACCGCATCATCGGGCCTGGAACGCCCGTGCATCTGCCGCACCTCCCCCCGATCACTGCCCCTCAGTCACCGCGTCGTGGCCTTTCGATCTCCCAGCCCACGTAAGCCGCTCCGGCGTGCGCGGGACAGTCCTCCCCCAGAGCCACGACGTGCACCGACGGCGCACGGTTCAGCCCCGGCAGACACGAACGCCGAACCGGAGCCGAACCCTCAATGACGTCGTGACGGGACATCCGACCGGTCCCCGGCCAACCAGCCACACACGACCCATCTCATGCGCGAACCGTGGCCCGCTGGGCACTCCGCCGGAACGACATGGGTCCCTTGGCCTGAATGACTACGCACGGGAGACTGGCGCCGCCACACCGGCCGAGCCGGTGCGCCGCAGTTTGTGCCAGCGCAGCCGCGCCCCGGTCAACGCGGTCACCAGCGACTGGATCAGCACCAGGTACATCAGCTGGCGGTAGACGAACTGCTGCAGCGGCAGCACCCACAGCGGCGTGAGCTTCTCGCGGTCCAGCCGGAATGCAACGACGGCGGCCAACGCCTGCAGACCGAGCATCGCCAACCAGGCTGCGGCGGTCTCGATGCGGTTGGTGAACAAGAGCCCGTACACGAGCAGGATGTCGATGATCGGGGCGAGCAGCGGCAGAAGGATCCCGAACAGCGCCAGCAACGGCAGCCCGACCCGGCCGAACCGGCCCGACGGCCCGCGCTCGACCACGGAACACCGATGCTTCCACATCGCCTGCATGGTGCCGTAGCTCCACCGGTACCGCTGCAGCCAGAGCTGCCGCAGCGTCGCCGGAGCCTCGGTCCAGGCACGGGCCCGCTCCTCGTACACGACCTGCCAACCGTTACGGCACAACGCCATCGTGACGTCGGTGTCCTCGGCGAGGGTGTCGTCGCTCATCCCGCCGATCTCGAGCAGCGCCTGCCGACGGAATGCACCGATCGCGCCCGGTACGGTCGGCATGCAGCGCATCACGTCGTACAGGCGGCGATCGAGGTTGAAGCCGATGACGTATTCGATGTGTTGCCAGCGGGCGACCACACTGGTGCGATTGCCGACTTTGACGTTGCCCGCGACCGCTCCGACGTTCGGGTCGGCGAATGGCTGCACCAGATGGCGTACGGAGTCCGGCTCGAACACGGTGTCGCCGTCGACCATGACGACGATGTCGTGGTCGGTGAGCGTCATCCCGACGTTGAGCGCGTTGGGCTTGCCACCGTTCGGGATCCGCACCACCCGTACGTTGGGCAGCTGCAACCGTTCGACGATCCCGGCGGTGTCGTCGGTGGATCCGTCGTCGACGACCACGACCTCGATCCCGCCGGGGTAGTCGCCGCCGGCGAGGGATCGTACGGCTGCCTCGATGCCCTCTTGCTCGTTGAATGCGGGAACGATGACCGTGACGGGTTCGTTGACCGGCGGCCCCCAACTCCACGTCGCCGAGCGTCGTCGCCGGGCGTGTCTGCCGGCGAGTGCGAACAGGGCGAAGGTACGTGCCACGGTCAGCGCGCCGACGGCGATGAACAGCACGAACAGCAGCGACATGGTCTCGTCCGCTATTTGAATCACCGTGACCAGCGCGAAGCCTTGTCGCTCGTCGGCCGCGGACGCCGGCGGGTTGCCGATGACGGCCGGCCCGGCTCCGGCTTGCGGGTTGGTCAATGTCTTGCGCAGCCCATCGGAAACCGTCGTGAACGTGTACCCCCGCTGTTGCAGCAATGGGATGAGCCTGTCGAGTGCGGCAACGGTCTGCATGCGGTCACCGCCGGCGTCGTGCAGCAGTACCGTTGCGCTCTTGCCGTCTGGTGGGATCGCGTTGCGCACGATGGCGTCGGTCCCCGGGCGCTCCCAATCACGGCTATCGGCCTCGGTCATGACGTTGATGTATCCGAGCCGTCCGGTGTCGCGGATCAGGTCCCAGTTCGCGTCGTCGATCGCGTCCGCGGTGGAGGAGTAGGGCAGTCGCACCAGCGCGGCTTTGTGACCGGTGGCCCGGACGATGGCCATCTGGGTCTGGGAGTATTCCTGATGCTGGCGCCAGCGTGGCAGTTCGCTCAGACGTGGGTGGGTGAAGGTGTGGATGCCCACCTCGTCACCGGCCCGGAACATTTGCTCGACCAACTGTGGGTGCCTGCTGACCTGCGCTCCCACCACGAAGAAGGTCGCGTTGACCCGGTGGCGGCGCAGCACCTGCAAGATGCGGGGGGTCCAGGTGGGGTCGGGTCCGTCGTCGAAGGTGAGCGCAATCGTTCTGTTCGGAAGGTGGAACGAGCGGACCGCGCCCCGGGTGGTGTCGATGATCGGCCCGCCCTGCAGGATCGTGTCGGGCACCGTGTCGTAGGCGCCTGGCGGGATCGCGTGGTCGGAGACGAATCCGGCGTTGACGTAGGCCTCGACCAGCAGCACGCTGGAGAAAACTCCGAGCAGGATAGCGGTAACAATCCAGCGGCCGAACGGTTTGATGCTCCTGCCGACAAAGTTCGGGTCGGGCTTGGACGCGACGTGGGTCAACTCGGCTGCGTCGCCGGAAAGAGGGCTTTCGACGGTCACAATCGCCCCCTTGGCGGAAATGTCCGGTCATCCCACCGGTCGGCGAACACTCGATTACCGCACCGCGCCGGAAACCCGGTCCTAGCGAACGTCAATACTTGATGAACCATTTCTGGTTGTCCCCGCCGGTGCAACTCCACAACTGCAATTTCGCCCCGCTCGCGGAATTCCATCCCCGGACATCCACACATTTCTTGGCCACCGTATTGACCAGGTCGTGAGAACTGTTGACGGCGAACCGCTGCGCCCAGCCCCCGTTGCACCGAACCAACTGAACATTGGTGCCGTCCGCGTCATCGGCCCCGGCCAGATCCATGCACATGCCCAGCGAACGCAGCGAACCGTTGTCCGCCGGGGTCCACCACTGCCCGGACCCACCAGTGCAGTCCCGCATCTCCAACTGCACCCCGTCCTTGGCAACGCCCCCCGGCACGGTGAGGCACCGCCCCTGATACCCCCAGATCATGTATCCGGTGACCGACGGCGACGGCGCGGCACCTCCCCCCGGCCGGACCGTCGTGGCCGGCGGGGAGCCACCGCCAGGGCCCCGACTGGTCGGCGCCGATGACACAGAGCCAGCGGGCGTGCGGGTGCGTCCGTTCCGGCTCGGGTCGACCGGGGGCAGCGCAGAGACGGAGTGGGCAGCGACGGCGGGCGCCTTCTGGGTCATGATGGGCTCTGGCCGGTTCACCAGGTCGGGGAACGGCACCAGCGCCTCCGGGGTCAGCGGACCGCCGGCGAGACTTACCATGATCAGTGCGGCATAGGTGAGGCCCGCACCACCGACGGCATAGAACCCAAAACGAATCCGGCGCCTGCGCTTGCCGCTCTGGTCGACGAAGACCGGGTCGGGCTTGGACGCGACGTGGGTCAACTCGGCTGCGTCGCCGGAAAGAGGGCTTTCGACGGTCACAATCGCCCCCTTGGCGGAAATGTCCGGTCATCCCACCGGTCGGCGAACACTCGATTACCGCACCGCGCCGGAAACCCGGTCCTAGCGAACGTCAATACTTGATGAACCATTTCTGGTTGTCCCCGCCGGTGCAACTCCACAACTGCAATTTCGCCCCGCTCGCGGAATTCCATCCCCGGACATCCACACATTTCTTGGCCACCGTATTGACCAGGTCGTGAGAACTGTTGACGGCGAACCGCTGCGCCCAGCCCCCGTTGCACCGAACCAACTGAACATTGGTGCCGTCCGCGTCATCGGCCCCGGCCAGATCCATGCACATGCCCAGCGAACGCAGCGAACCGTTGTCCGCCGGGGTCCACCACTGCCCGGACCCACCAGTGCAGTCCCGCATCTCCAACTGCACCCCGTCCTTGGCAACGCCCCCCGGCACGGTGAGGCACCGCCCCTGATACCCCCAGATCATGTATCCGGTGACCGACGGCGACGGCGCGGCACCTCCCCCCGGCCGGACCGTCGTGGCCGGCGGGGAGCCACCGCCAGGGCCCCGACTGGTCGGCGCCGATGACACAGAGCCAGCGGGCGTCGATGGGGTCGCATTGGCACCCGGCGACGTCTGGTTGCCCGACGTAGACTCGCCGCCGAGCTGAAGGAACTGAGCGTAGTAGTCGACGAACTGGAGTACCCGGCTGGCATACTCCTGGGCGTTCGGCAGGTCAGGGGCGCTACTCGACTCCTGGACATCAACCAATCCCAACCAGAATGTCGAGAGGGCGACCGGATAGGGGTCGGGCGCGAGCTTGGACATCTCCTCGGTGAGCCCGCACATCGCGCGTCCCAACGTGGGAATCGCCGCCATCGGATCCCACGGCGACTGGCCGGCGGTGCCGTAGCGTTGCCACACAGCGGGCCGGAACTGGGCAATGCCCTGGCCGCCGTCGCCGCCCAGCATGTTCGGTTCGAAACCGGAGGATGCCATCAGCTGCGCGGCGATCCGCGGTGCGCTGATCGCGGGACAGCGCGTTCCGGCGGACACGACAGCGTCCACGAATTCGTCGGGTATCGGGCGCGGGTCCGCGCTGACCGTCGCCGCATCCGCAGCCGATTCGCCAACGACGCTGCCGCGAAACTCGGGCTGCCGGGCGTACCAGGTCGCGTACTCGACGACGGTGTCGACGTAACGGGCCGCCGACACCGGCGTCGCGTTGGTTGCCAGCACCGTGGGAAGTCCGGCCTGGTGCGCGGCAAGGGCGAGTTTCCACAGCAGGACGTCATTGGCACCGGACTGGCGAAGCTTGCCGGCGAGGTCGCACATGTGGTGAGCCAACGCCGCAATGTTGGCCGTCGCGTCCATCCGCGGCGCGTCGGGCCAGGGAATCCATTGCTGCCACAGTTCGTCGGTCAGCCCGGCCACGCCGAGCCCGCCGTCGCTGGTGCGGGCCTCAACGTCGAAACCCGAAGCGGTCATCAGTTGGCCTGCGAGCCGTGGTGCGGTCAGCGTCGGACAAGAGCGTGCGGACCGACCGATCGCCGCGACCAAGGTGGCCGGAACCGGGGCGCCGGGAGTGCCGGTGGGGCCTGTCCGATCCGGCCGCCGGCCCGGGTCAAGATACGCCATCAACCCGACGATGAGGCTGCAGAGCACGAGTACGACCGCCGCAACGATGACCTGAGCCTTTGACCTCCGGCGTAGAGCGCCGAGCGTTGCTCGGCCGCCCAGCCGCGTCCGCAGGGCACGAACGCGCAGCCACAATCGGTTCCGGCCAGCGGGTTTCAGTGTCATCGCACAGTTACAATCTCCGTGGGCGTCCATTGGTCAGCCTGCACAACGAGACGCAGCCCCGACCGGTTCAACACGAAACGACCCGGAATCCTTACGCTGATGGGAATTGGTCGCTGACCATCCGGCCACGGCCAGGTAGGGCCACACCCACCGAGCCACCGTGCGTGAACTATCGCTGCCCGTGGCCGGCGGTCAAAGCCCGGCGACCAGCTGCTGGCCTCCATCGATGTCAAAGGTGGCGCCAGTCAGCGCTGTATTCACCATCAGGTGAACTGCCAGGGCCGCGACGTCGCCGGCCTCGACCACCCGCCGGATCGGCAGCCGTTCGCTCAACTCCTGCCGGCGCGCCTCCAAGCGCTCACCGACGAGCATCGCCGAAAGTGGGGTGTCGACGAAACCCGCGGCGATGACGTTCACACGTACCGGGGCCAGCTCCAGTGCCAAGGTCGCCGCGGCGGCCGACAGTCCGGTGCTGACCGCGGCCGGGACGATCAGCCCCACCTCGGGGCGGCGGGGAGCTGTACCGCCCATCAAAATGATGGTCCCGCCCGCGCGGATTTTCGTCCCAGCAAGCTGAGCGACATCGATCATCACGCCGACATGTTGGTGGAACGCGGCGCTCGCCGCGCGTAGGTCGATGTCGGCGAGCGGCGCGTAGTAGGGACCGCCGGCGGTGACCATGAGGTGGTCGATCGGTTCCCGGAACGTGGCGAAGAAGCTCACCAAAGCATCGTGGTCGGTGACGTCGAAGGTTGCGGTCCGGTCAGGACCGATCTGCTCGGCCGCCACAGCGAGCCGCCCGGCGTTCCGACCGGTCATGACGACACTGGCTCCTGCGTTTCGTGCCTGCCGCGCAGTCTCCAGGCCGATGCCGGAACTCCCTCCCAAGATCACCACCGTCTTGCCGGTCAGCGCGGAAGCTGTGCTGCGGCCGCCGACCGGTGACGGGTCCGTTGACGTCATGGCTGCCCCTTCCGGTGACTGTGCCTGTCGCTGGCATCGCGATCATTTTCGCAATGTAGCCGGGCTACCGCCGTGCGTGGCCGCGTTCCCTTTTCGGAGCGGTCATCGCCGGGAGTCCGGCAGCGGGCACGGCCGCGCAGCCGCGCGGCTGCAGGGCGATGCAGGGACCACCGGTCCGTGTGACGAGGCGCCTGGTCCGAGCGCCGGGTTGCATCGTCTGGCGGTCAGCATGAGGCGCTGCCGTCCTGCGACGTCGCGATGGGCGCCAACGCGGAGCCGTGCCGTTGCGACGGCGGAACGGTACGCACCGCGGCAACGGCAACGGCGGTGGCTGCGCCGGCGGCGCGGCGCAGGTCGGCGATGAAATGTTCGACCATCGCCATGGTCTTGCCGGGCATGCAGATCAGGTGTGCACGGTGATTGCTGGTGGCCAGTGGCCATCGGTCGAGAACTGGTTGGGGTGGGCGGTCCATGACGACGGTGAAGGCGAGGGGGTGCCGCCACGCGGGCCAGTCGATGTCGTGCAGCCGCGCAGTGGTGGCGGCGGCGAGTTCCCGGGCCTGCCGGGCGCGGTGACGCAGCCCGTCGAGGCCCCAGGTTTGCAGCGCCCACCAGGCCATCAGCGCCGCGTGCCCGGACCGTGAACCGGCGACGGTGGTGTCCAGGCTGCCGGTGTAGTCGATATGCCGGCCGTGGACGGTGTCGGGTGCACTGGGAGACGCGGAGTGGTGGCCGGGCCGGGCGGAGTCACGCACGATCAGGACTGCACATGGTGTGGGGACGCCGAGGAACTTGTGGCCAGACACAACGATCGAGGTGCTACCGTCGGCGAAGTCGAACGCGGGCCGGTCGGCTCGGTCGAGCAGGCCCAGGGGGATCCCGGCGAGCGCCGCGTCGGCGTGGACCCACCGTAGTTCCGCGGGAACGGCGGCGGCGTCGAGCGCAGTGTGGATCTTTGCGACGTCGTCGATAGCCTCGGTCATGGTGGTACCGATCGAGGCGACGACGACCACCGGTGTGTTGCGGCGCGAGCGGCGCCGGTGGCGGCGGAGCAGCATGGTGAGCTGGTCATAGGAAATTTCGTCGCGGTCGTCGGTCGGGACGGTCAGCAGCGGCATGCGCAGCATGTCGGCGATCCGGGCCACGCTGTAATGCGCCGCTGTGGAACACACGACCACCGCGTCGGGGAACCTGGTCCGGGCCAGCCAGAGCGCGCAGTGCGTGCCTTCGGTACCGCCGGCCGGCATGTAGCCCCACCGGTCGTCGAGCGGAGCGTGGAACAGATCGGCAAGCTGCTGCACGACATGCAGTTCGAATGCCTTGGTGTGGTTGCGGTACGGGCCGACCGGCCCGAACGGCGCACCCACGTTATTGAGTAGCGTACCGGCCAGCGGCAGCAGCGCCGCGACGTCAAGGTCGGTGGCGTCCGGGAACCCCAGGTTCGTCCCGGCTCGATCACGGATGTCGGCACGGAGTTTGTCCAGCCGGGCCAGCGTCATCGGATTCCCGGTCGGCTCCGGCGCGGGGACGGGCGCCGGGTTTGATGTGTTCATGGCCGGGCCGCCGCGATGACCCGCGCGAGATCCACCAGCAGCGTCAACGCGTCGCCGACGGCCTGGCGGTCCTCGCCGCCGAGTGGTGGGTGTCCATCGAGGAGCTCGTCGATGCCGGCTGCCCGCCGCCAGTCGACGGCCCGCTGCCCGGGTGTGACATCGAGTTCGCCGGTGCTGCGGACGCGGAACTGGTCGTATTGCTCCCGGGCACCACGGTCGATGACCATGGAGGTGCCCTCGTTGAGCACGGCCAGGCAGCGGCCCGGCACGTCCAGCACGCCGCCGGCATGGCGTTGCGTGACCGTCCACGACTGCCAGCGGCTGTCGAGGCTCGACACCCCGACACCGAGGAACCGGCCTTCGGGCGACACCGGTTCACGCCGGTCGGTCAACCGGATCAACGGGTCGACGCCGTCGCGCTGGCACTGCACGACCTGTTGGGTCATCTCGTAGACGAGCCGGGGCAGCGGGTGCAGCGCGTCGCCGCGCAGAAACAGCCGGGTAGCTGTACGCAGCTCGTACCGGCCGCGGCCGGAGTCGTAGCAGAAGAACGCGAAGCCGTACGGCGCGAGCGGGTCACGCACGCGCTTGTCCCACGCCCACTTTGCGTGGTGAATGTTCATCCACCGCAGCCTGGTCACCACCTGGACCCGCAGATCCGCCCACACCTCCCGCCACCCCTCGGCGAACGCCTCCGTCTGCGGCGGCGCCGATGTCGCGGGATATCTGACCGCCGACCGTTGGTCGGGCTCGCCTGCGGTGGGCGATGGCACGCTACGCAGCCAGCGACGCCCCGCTTCGCGATGGCTGAGGTCACCAGTTGCGGGCCCCGGTGGCGGCCAGCCCGGATGCCGCCCGGCCGGCGGGGTCGCGCTGTCCACGCGGTGTACGGCGGCGCGGCGTGACTCAGACATCCAGATCAGCCAATCTCGCTTCGGGCTGTGCGAGCGGGTCCGGCCGGCCGTGCCCGATACTGGCGAAGACCTGCGGCGTCGACCGCTTCAGGTAGGCAGCCCAGACCAGTCCCGCCGCCACCGCCGCCACGACCAGCGCCGGGAGGAGCAGTTGTAACGGCGACGACGACGCCACCTGCAGCAGCAGCGCCTGGTTGGCGACCACCACGGCGATCACGCCCACCCCGGCGATGACGCCGAGGACCGGCGCGATCGTACGGACCCACACCGACTCGTGCCCGCCCCGGCCGGCACGGAAGAACAGGACCGCGGACACCGAGATCAGGCACAGCATCACCAGCACGCCCAGCGCCGCCCCCGCGGACAGCCAGGTGAACAACACCGCGACCGGATCCGCTCCGGCCGCCGCGAACAGCCCCAGCACCACGAACGCCACAACGGATTGCGTCACCGACCCGCCGACCGGCGCCCCGGCTCGTGCGCCGGTGCCGACGCCGGCCAGCCAGCCGGGCAGCACGCGTTCCCGCGCCATCGCGTACACGTACCTGGCGACCGTGCCGTGAAACGACAGCATGGCGGTGAGGATGCTCGTCACCAGCAGCATCGTGGCAATGAGGGCCAAACCGGAACCATAGGCGCGGTCCAGCACCACGAACGGCAACCCCGACTCCGGATCCCGGGCGACGTCGACCACCTGGTCGGTGCCGACCGCAACCGGGATCGCCCATGCCGCCAGCCCGTAGAACAGCGGCAGAAAACACAACACGCCGACCGTCGCCCGCATGACGCTGCGGTTGTGTTTGGCCTCCTCACCGAACACCGGCGCGGTCTCGAACCCGACGAACGCCGCCACCGCGAACGTCAACACGCCACCCAGACCGTCATGCCACAACGCGTCCACGCCCAGCGGCGCGAACCCGATACTGCCGCCCGCGGGGTGCGTAAACGCGGCCAGAATGAACGCGCTGATCGTGCCGAGCTCAGCGCACAGCACCACCGCGACGACCCACGTGCTCACCGCCACGTTCACCACCCCGGCCACCGCGATCAACAGCCACGCGGCTCCGGCCCAGACCAACCAATGCCCGCCCACGAGGCCGGCGAGGGTCACACCGAACAGGCCGTACAGGCTGATTTGAATCGCGTTGTAGGAGGCCAGGGCCAGCACCGCGCCGACCAACCCCCACCGCGCGCCGAGGCCGTGCGCCAGCAGGGCGTAACCCGGGGCAGCATGCTCCACGTGCCGGCTCATCGCAATGTACCCGATGACCAGCAGCCCCAGCGCCGCACCGACGAGCAGGAAGGCCGTCGGCACCCCGACCACACCGGTCTGGTACATCGCCACGACCCCGCCGACCACCACGGCCATCGGCGATGACGCCCCGACCTCGTACAACCACAGCATGCCGCCGTTCATCCGCCGGCGCGCCAACCCCACCGCGCTCACCCGCGCACCGCCCGGCTCGGGTCAGCCCCGGCGTCGCCGGTACCCCGGGGGTTGGTGCACCGTCGCCGGTGGCCGCGAAGCGCGTCCCGGCTCATCGACACCACCGACCATCGGCCCGGCCGCCTCGGACCCCGCCGCCAGAGCCGCTCGTCGCCTACCAGCAGCCGCGCCTGGCCCGTCGTCGAGCTGGATCCGAAGCAGTCATGGGTGCCATGCGGCCGATCCCGCCGCACGGCAAAGCCCGACGTCCATGCCGTCACCCGAACCGACGCATCGTCACCGGTCCACATATCCACGTCCACCATCGCCTCCCCATGGAACGGTGCTGCCGGTGCCAAAGCCGGCCCCGCTTGGACAAGCCTCGAGGGCCGCTCGCGCACCACCACGTCACCCTTACCGTTGTCGCCCGAGCCTTCAGCGCCGCGCTGCGCCCAGACCCAAAGATGGATGCGCCGGCGTGACCCGTCACGCCGTGATCCGCGAGCCGTAACTCACCTCGCTCCCGCTGCTGCCGTTCGTCGCTCACCGCACCGCGTTCAGCGCAGGGTCCGCCACCATGGCTGCCGTCTTCACCACGAGCACCTGGGGCATTCCCCGGTACCTGCCGTCAGAGTTGAGTCGACGTCCGCTCGACCCCGTCGAGAATCGTTGATTCAAGAGCGTGGGACGCCGACCGCCACCGTCGACGTGCCTGCCGACGTCAGCTCTGACCCAGGCTCGCGATCTCCGCGCGAGCCGCGGCGACGAGTTCGGCGTTGGTGTTGGCGTGGCCCTTCAGCCCCCAGCCGCCCTCGGGCGCCTCGGTCAGCAGCACCCAGGTCCGCTCGACCAGAGACGGATCTTCGGCTGCCGTTGCGATAATCTCCGTCAGCTGCTTCACGACCTCGAGCTGCTTGCCCCGATCGAGGGCGCCGGCGTTCGTGAGTACCTGGACGCGGACATATGTACCGTCGCCGTCCACGTTCGACAGTGAGCCCGCGGGCAGGTCGTGCACAAAGGCGGCCGTATTCTTGCGGAACATCGGGATATTCGGCACCTGCTCGATCGTCATGACTGCTGTCGCAAGGTCCACCGCGAGCTTGTGCTGGTCGGCAAACGTTCCGGCCGCGGCGTAGACGTCGATCATGGGCATGACTGTCCTCCAATAGGGTGACGCGCTGTCTCCGCGCCGTCTTCGAACTAGTAGGTATGAAGGCCTACATAATAGGGCAATTGCTTCTGTATCGGCCCGCCTGCAGTCACATCGACCGACTCGAGGTGCTCGTGGCGCAGCGCTCATCGCGACAGCACCCCACAGGCAGCGACAATGACCATCGCGAGGCAGCCCACGACCTGGCCTTACGGCACTCTCGATGCGGAATGCTCGGCGAGCTGCGAAGAACAGCTGAGGAAGACGAGGGAAAGCCACTGCGATGAGGGCGGCCAGCCGACCCACGGACCGCGGCGGCGGCCTCGGCTAGATTGCCCCAACGCGCCGGCGGGATCCGGTCCGACCACCGAAGAACGCCCGCCACGTCTCCGTCGTACCGACCACAATCGGCGACGCACAGACCCTCGTCCGCGAGCGCCTCGCCCTCCAGAACCGCCCCGCCACGACGCCACCGGTCCCGACCGGCCCGGCCAAGCCCACCAGCGCCGTGGCCCAGCAACGCCGGCATCCGGCCGCCCCACCACCACATCGATGGGGACGGCAACGTCGAACCGCTGACCCTGTCGGTAGACGACGAGCCAAAACATCTCCGCGACAACCGGGACGGTCACGCCCACACAACGGACCCGAAAGCACCCCGGTTCAACCGATCCACGACGGTTTCTGCCGGGCACGGCGCGCGAGGGACTGTGGATCTAACGGTGTTTCCGGCCTGACCCGCCGGGCGTGGTGCCCGGCGAGGAGGGCGCCGTGATGACCGCGACACTGAACGATGTGACCCCGAAGAAGCAGCAGCCGAAGCTGTCGGCAGAGGCGGAAGCCGCCGCGGAGCTGGTCCGGTTGGCCCAAGAGCAGCGCCTGTCGTTGACCGGCCCGGACGGGCTGCTCAAGCAGCTGACCAAGACGGTGTTGGAGACCGCGCTCAACGAGAAAATGACTGAGCACCTCGGCTACGAGAAGCGTGACCCGGCTGGCGCCGGGGCAGGGAATGTCCGCAACGGCACCAGGTCCAAGACCGGTCCTGACCGAAACCCGTCCGGTGCAGATCGACGTGCCCCCGGGACCGGGCCGGCACGTTCGAGCCGCAGATTGTGCGCAACCACAAGCGACTGAGTTGCCGGGCAGTTTTCAGACGTGGCGGGACCGGGCGCTCGCCGGGCTGATGCTGTATTGCGGGTTGCGCTCGTGTGAGGTCCTCGCGTTGAGGATCGCCGATGTCGACATCGGCGGGCGTTGGCTGCAGGTGGTGGGCAAGGCCAACCGGGAACGCCGGGTGCCGCTGGATGGCGATGTCGCCTCGGTGATCCAGGTGCATCTGCTGGCCGAGCGCCCGGAAACGAGCAGTACCAACGTGTTCATCGTGGCCAAGGGCCCGAACCGTGGGCAGCCGGTGACGGCGGCGGGACTCCGCACGGTCTTCCGCTACCACCGTGGGATCTCCGGGATCGGTGCCGGGCATCCGCACGCGTTGCGGCACACCTTCGGGACTGCCCTTGCCGAGGCCGGGGTTGATCTGGCGGTGATGCAGGCGTTGCTTGGGCATGCTCACGTCGACACCAGCGCCCGTTACATCCATCTCGCTCCTGCTCACGTGAAAGGCGAGTTCGACGCCGCTCGTGAGCGCATCTGTGCCCGGTCACGGCAGCCACGACCTTCACACGTCCTATGTGGAGTATCTGGAACGGACCGGTCGCGGGAACACAGCGTACTGGACGGCGGCGCGCACATTCTTCACCAGATGGCCGGACCCCGCTACGTGGGCGGCCGAGCCCTTGACGGTCCGGTTGACGGCCAACGGTGCGACCCGGCCCCCTGATCACGTTCCTGATCCTGCACGGCGGTCTGCGGCCTGGCTACGACTATCTGCTGGAGCGGAAGTTCTCCAGCATCTGGCGGGAGGTCGAAGGCTACACGGTCGGAGCCGACCTGGCCGTCTTCCTGGCAGCCGCGGCGCAGCTGGGCTTCAGCGAACGCGTCCGGCTCGCCAACGCCTCCCAAATCCCCGCCCGTCTGCTGATCCAGACCGGCCGGCCGCTGAACCGGCTCACCACGCAAGACCTCGACGACTTCGCCGCCGCCTGCGCCGAACGGGAACAACGCACCGGCAAGGGCCGGCGACACTACGAGGCCGTACTGAGCAACACCCGCCGGGTCCTGTTCCACCTGCAGATCCTGCCGCCCCCACCCGGCCGCACGGGTGCGATCGCCTTCACCGACCGGCTCGATGCGGTAATCCCACCCATCCGCACGGCGCTGGTCGCCTACCTCGAACGCAAGCGAGTGACCTGCGCGCCGAAGACGGTCCCCTGCCTGGCCACCCGACTGACGCACTTCGGGGCGAGCCCTACCTGTCCGCACAAGTCGACGCCGTCAACACCAAGACCAACGAGGTCATCTCCGTCGCTGAACGCTCCCGCCGCGTCCTCGCGCTGGCAGGGTTCCTCACCGACATCACCGAGTGGGGCTGGCCCGACGCCCCGACCCGACGGCTGGTGTTACGCGACGACATCCCCAAACTCCGCAGAGTCCTGCCCCGCTACCTACCCATCGACGCCGACCGGCGACTCGCCGAGGAACTGCAACGGCCCAGCCCCGGCAACGAACTGGCCGCCTGCGCGCTGCGGCTGCAACGCTCCTGCGGACTACGCATCGGTGAACTCCTCGACCTGGAACTCGACTGCGTCCACGAAGTACCCGAACAAGGCGCATGGCTGAAAGTCCCGCTCGGCAAACTCGAATCCGAACGCATGGTCCCGCTCGACGAGAACATCCTCGAACTCATCGACCACATCATCGAGATCCGTTCCCCAGGACAACCGCTGCCGCACCCGCGATACCGACGCCCGGCGCAGTTCCTGTTCACCCACCACGGGCGGCGCCTGTCCCAAAACGCCGTACGCGACGAACTGCAACGGGCCGCCGACACCGCCGGCCTCGGACATCCGACACCCCGCCAGCTCCGTCACGCCTCCGCCACCGCACTGGCCAACGCCGCAGTATCACGGCAAGCCCTGATGGCGTTGCTCGGCCACGTCTCCGCAGAGATGAGCCTGCGCTACGGGCGCCTCTTCGACACCACCATCCGCGAGGAATACGAACGCGCGCTGACCCTGGCCAAACTGCGCGCCAGCATCCCGGCGACCGCCCGGACCAGCCTGCCCCTGGCCGACATCACCCGAGGCGCGGACTGGAAGACCACACCGTTGATCAAATCCCGACTCGCCGGCGGATTCTGCCTCCGCGCACCAGCCCAGGGCGCCTGCACCTACGCCAACATCTGCGAACACTGCCCCAGCTTCCACGCCGATGCCAACTCCCTGCCCGTGCTTGCCGCCCAACGCGTCGACGCCCACGCCCTCGCCCAAGACGCCGAGGAACGCGGCTGGATCAGCGAAGCCGCACGCCACCACAAGCTCATCGCCCGGCTCGACGCCCTCATCGACCAGGCCCAAGCCGGATGACCACCGACGCCATCCGCCGAGTCGAACAAGCCTGCACCGAACTCCTCGCCGACCAACAACCGGTCACCTTCACCCAGGTCGCCGCGCGCAGCGGCCTCAGCCGAACCACCCTCTACCGCAACCCGACACTGCACGCCCTCATCGAGGAACACCGCCACCGCACCGCACGCGCCGGAACTCTCACCGACCTGGCCGCCGACATCGCGATGCTGCGGACCGCCCTCGAAGCCGTCGTCAGCCGCGTCCGCCATCATGAAGAACAACTCCGCCAAATCGGAAAACGAACGCCGTGACGAAGCATTAAATTAACCGGTCAGCGCCGGAAACCCGGCCCGTTAGCCGGTTAATGCTGGGACAACACGGTCGCCGAGTCGTTCTTCGCCACGATCAAGACCGAACTCATCCACCGGCAGGCCTGGCCCATTCGCACTGCCGCCCGGCAGGCGATATTCGAGTACACCGAAGGCTGGTCAACACCCGCCGCCGGCACTCCAGCCTCGGCTACCGAAGCCCAGTCGCCTACGAAAACGGCACCAACGTCCAGCTGCTACCCGCGCTCAAGGTAGCGTGAAGATCGGCACATCGACCCTGTCGTCGAATCGGGTCAAGCCCACCATCTCATCCACGAACCGTGGCCCGCTACACACTCCCCGGAAACAACACGCCCCCTGCCAGCGGGAGTGTACGAAGAACGGCTCTGGCGCAACGACGGTCGTGGTCTCAGCGCTCATGCGAGCAGGATCCTGTGTCGTAGCAACCTGCGGTCAACCGATCCACGACGGTTTCTGCCGAACCCCTCCGCGACGCTCAGCAGGCAGATCGGCGGTCAGGACACGAAGTCAAGAAGCACCTTGCCGAACTTGCCGGGCCCCTCGAGACGGTCGAACGCCGACGCCACCCGCCTCGCAGGAAAAATCTGGTCGATGACCGGTCGGACCCGCCCACTGGCCAGGATGGGTAGGACCTCTCGCTCGAAGCCGCGGACCACCTCCGCCTTCTGCTCGATGGTCCGGGCACGCAGGACGGTTCCCTGCACGCGTATCCGCTTCTGCATCAGCCGCAGCAGTGGAATCTGGGCCCCACTGCCTCCACCGACTCCCACCACAATGATCCGCCCGCGTACGGCGACCGCGTCGAGGTTCGCGGGAAAGTGCGGAGCGCCAACCAGTTCGAGGATGACATCGGCACCTCGACCGCCGGTAAGCCCGGCGACCCCCGCCGCGAAGTCGGCGTCGTGGACGACCTCCGCGCCGAACGCCTTCACCGCCCGGCACGACGATTCGCTACGCGCCACGCCGACAACCCGGGCCCCTACCGCAAGCCCGATCTGCACGGCAGCGCTCCCGACGCCACCCGCCGCACCGTGGACCAGCAGGGTCTCACCCGCCTGAAGCTCGGCCTGAGACCGGATCGCGTCGTGGGCAGTCATGTACACCTGGGGCACGGCCGCGGCCTCGGCGTCTGACAGCGATTCCGGCACGCGAGCCAGATGCCGCTCGTTGACGACGACCCGGTCGGCGAGACCGCCGCCACCCACGATCCCGAACACCCGATCGCCGGGAGACCACATCGTCACCGCATCGCCGGCGGCATCGACGATGCCCGACACTTCCAGTCCCGGTATGTCGGCGGGACTTCCCGCAGGCGCGGGATACCGTCCCGCGCGCTGCTGAGCATCCGAAGGATTCAGCCCGGCGTACCGGACCAGGACCCGAACGTCGTTTCCGGTCGGGACCGGGTCGGGCCGCTCCACGAGCTGGACAACCTCGTTACCGCCCGCACCGGTGAAGACGACTGCTTGCATGGTTCGACATCCTTCCTTTCGTCCACGCATCCAGGACCGGCTGCAATACCGAAGCGGCGCCGTCAACCCGCACCGCGTTCCCCCGATACCTTCATCTCGTCCGCGAGAACCAGGGCTGGCGCGTCGAGCCGGAGCCGATCGAGGTGTTCCGCGGCGGATGCCACCCACCGTCCGGCGGCGCAAACCGCCTGACCTGCCGGTCCGCGCGTTGACCGTCTCGATCAGAAGTGGCGGCCATTGCGTGAGGCTTCGTCTGCGCCGAGGAGCGCGATCATGTGCTCGGGCTTGAACATGCGCGCCCAGAGCAGGCCACCGACGTCGAGCGGTGCCGACTCAGCCAGCTTGCCGACCAACACGGGCACGTATCCGCTGTCGTGGATCACTCGCTCGGTCACTGCTCTGGTTCCCGGGTCATCGGCTGCGTAGGCGGCCGCCCAGACACCAGGTTGTTGGGTGGCGCGCGGGACGAGGAGATCCCAATCGATGTGGGAGTACGCCCGCGCAACACTCGACTCAGGTAACTGCGCCGCGAGCCAGGACCCTTCCGTCAACTGCTCCGACAGGCCGGCCGCCACGTAATCGGCCCGGATCCAGGCGTTCATCGTGTCGATGACGACCTTACCGGCAAGTCGGGCTCGTACTCCGGCGACCAGGTCCCGAGCCACTCCGTGAACGACGGAGAGCACGATCGTCTCCTGGTCAGCGGCGTCGGCGAAACTCCCGACGGCCACCTCGGCGGGCAGGTCCCGCAGCTTCGCCGCGCTCGGGTTCCGCGTGCCCAGGGTGACGGAGTAGTCCGATCGGCTCAGCAGCGTCGCGATGCCCCTGCCGATCGGACCCGAGCCAATGACCCCGATCGTGTTCCGGATGTTCATTGCATGTCCTCTCGCATCGAGTCAGTCGCAGTCGAGCTCACTGGCCCGGATGGCTGCAGTACGCGACCCGTTGAGCCTGCCCGCACAGGTTCACTGGGCGTGGTCGACCTCAGTGTTCCGGGCAGCGCCGACCCCTCGATGTCGATCGCCGGTAGGACCCGGTCGAGCCAACGGGGCAAGCGCCAGGCATGGCGTCCCAGCATTGCCATCACGGCGGGGACAATGGTCATCCGGACGACGAAGGCGTCGAGGAGCACCCCGACCGCCAACGCGAAGCCGACCGACTTGACGATCGGGTCGCCGATGAAGACGAAGCTGCCGAAGACCGCGGCCATGATGAGCGCGGCGGCGCAGACCACCCGCCCGCTTCGCGCGACGCCGAAGGTGACGGCGTCCGCGGCGTCCCCTGTCTGCTCGTAGCGTTCCCGCATCCGGCTGACGAGGAAGACCTCATAGTCCATGGCGAGTCCGAACAGCACCCCGATGAGCAGCACGGGAAGGAAACTGATCACCGGCGCGGCGGCGGCTACCTGGAACGCGAGACGGAGATGGCCGTCCTGGAAGACCCAGATCACCACGCCGAGGCTGGCCGCCGTCGACAGCAGGAACCCGAGCACGGCCGTCAGCGGGATGAGCGCGGACCGGAACGCCGCGGTCAGCAGAAGCACCGCGAGCACCACGATGACGGCCAGAAAGCCGGGCAGCGTGCGGAGCAGTTTGGCGGAGACGTCGATGGCGCCAGCGGTACTGCCGGCGACGTACATCGTCCCACCGGCCTGGCGTATGGCCTGTTCGTCCTGGTCGCGCAGCCTGTGCACCAGGTCGGTGGTGGCCTGGTCATCGGGGCCGGTCCGGGGGATGACGTTGATTGCGGCGAGCCCGCGGTCGGGGCTGCCCACGGGCGCGGTGACGGCTACGATGCCGGGATCGATCCGCAGCCTTGCGGTGAGCTGGTCCAGCAACGCGGTGCGCTGGGCCGGCGGGACTGCGGTGGTGTCAACGACGACGGTGATAGCGGCGTTGAATCCCGGTCCGAAACCACGGGTAAGCAGGTCGTACCCGCGGTGTTGGGTACTGTCGGTCGGCTGGGCCTCATTGCTGGGCAGGCCGAGGCGCAGATGACCGAGCGGCAGAGCCAGGGCGGCCAAGCCGACGACACCGACGCACACAACCGCGACCGGCGCACGCGTGACCAGGCGCGCCCACGCGAGGCTTCCGGCGCCAGGCCTGGGACGGTGCCGGGTGAGACGGTGAGCGTGGCGGCGGGACCGGGGCCGGATTCGTTCGCCTGCGAAGCTCAGCAGCGCCGGTAGCAGCGTCAGCGCAATGAGCACAGCGATAAGGACGGCGCCCGCCGCAGCCAGACCCATGATCGTCAGGAACGGGACGCCGGTGACCGCCAAACCGGCCAGCGCGACGGTGACCGTGACGCCGGCGAAGGTGACGGCATTGCCGGCGGTGGCGGTGGCCCGGCCGATCGAGTCCGCCACATCCGTTGCCGGATCGGCGAGTTGCTCGCGATGCCGGTTGATGATGAACAGGGCGTAGTCGATCCCGACCGCCAGCCCGACCATCAGCGCGAGCACCGTGGCCGTGTTGGTCATATCCACGACATGGGCTACCAGACCGATCGCCGGCACGGCAACCAGCACTCCGGCGAGGGCGGTCAGCAACGGCACACCGGCCGCGAGCAAGGAACCCGTCGCGACTGCGAGAACGACGAGCGCAACGACCAAGCCTGCAGCCTCGTTCGGACCACTGACCCGGGTTCTGGCCTGTTCCGCGGTGCCACCGAACTCGACCTGGACCCCCGCCTCGCGAGCGGGGCGGACGGCGGCGGCCAGCGCGTCAACGGCCGACTGCGGCACGTCGTCCGGCGCCTGCTGGAACCGCACGTCCGCGAAGGCAATCGCGCCGTCGGCCGAAACCGTGCCGGTCCGGACCGGATCGGACACACTGATCACCCCGGGTACCGTGGCCGCGCGGCGCAGACTTGCCACGATCGCCGCCTGCTCAGCAGGGTCGGTCAGGGCCGTACCCGCGGGTGCGGCGAAGACGATTCGAGCGACCCCGCCCGCGGCCGCCGGGAACTGTGCCGCCAACAAGTCTCGTGCCTGTTGCGATTCGATCCCCGGTACCGAGAATTCGGTGGTGAAGGTCGCTGGCTTGACGACGCCGAGCCCGCCGATCACCACCAGCAGCAGCAACCACATCGAGACGACCCAGCCACGGCGGCGCGCCGCCCACCGGCCCAGTGTGTACAACCGTCCAGCCACGTTCAAACCCCTACTGTCGCGTGGATGTTCGCGCTCGTCCGGACTGGACCGACGCCTACAGGGCTTGCGCCGGGACGTGCCCGCGCCGCGGGCGGCTCCCGGCCCGCCGAGACAGATCGGGTGGGGCCGCCGCATGGGGCCCCACCCGATCTGCCCGTGACCGCTACCCACAATCGGCGGTCACGGCGTCGCGGACAGGGCCTTCTTGATGAAGTCCGCGACCTCGACCGGCTTGGCGATGAAGGCGACGTGGGAGCCATCGATGACCTCGGTGGTCGCACCCATCCGCTTCGCCATGAACGTCTCGGCCTCCGGGCTGATGGCATTGTCGTTGGCCGAGACCAGGAACCAGGACGGCCGGGTCTTCCATCCCGCCGCCGTGCACGGCTCGCTCAGCGCGGCGGCCGCGATCGGCCGCTGGGTGGCGGCCATCACGTCGGCCACGTCCACCGGTACATCGGCGCAGAAGGTCTCACGGAACAGCTTGCGGTCGATGTAGAGGTCGGGTCCTTCAGGGGTGCCACCGCCGGCCGGGTAGTTGGTCGGCTGGGAGGTGGACGCCAGCATCGACGGAGGGAATGGTGCCACCGCATCGACGAACCTCTCGCCCTCGTCGAGCCCCCAGGCGGCGAGGTAGACCAGGCCGGTGACGTTGTCCAGATCCGCGGACGCCTGGGTGACGACCGCGCCGCCGTACGAGTGGCCGACCAGGACGACGGGTCCCTCAATCGCGGCAACGTACGCCTTGACGTAGTCGGCGTCGATACTCAAGCCGCGCAGCGGGTTCGCCGGGGCCAGCGTGGTGATTCCGGAGGCCTCGAGTTCGCGGATCACACCGGCGAACCCGGAGGCGTCGGCGAACGCGCCGTGAACCAGTACTACAGTCGGATAGCTCTGTACGTCGGCCATGAAACCGTCCAATCTTCGCTGTCGTGACATGCCACGCTGATCGGCCTTGACACAACCACGGACGGGCGACGGCCCACATCGCACAAATCAGTGAGACGATCGACTGCGTGCGACGCCAGAGGCGATGCCGGGCATCACCAGATGAGATACGAGAGCGGGTGCGCCGATCGGCTCCATCTCGTCCGGTGCGGCCCACTCGTTGTCGGGGCATCGGCATCCGTTCGCTGATTCGCCCAGTTGCACGTTGACCCAACTGAACGCCCGGACTGTGCAGCCCGTCGCAGCGCAGGTTCGCCACCCCGGCGTGCGCGCGGCCGAGCCGGTCCACTGCTCGCTGCCACCGCTTCGACGGGCGCTGTGCGATGCGCCGGGCCGGGCCGGTCTTACCCGCCCGTGCGCGGCCGAGCTGCTGTCACCTGAACACGCGATGTCCCCGCCCCCGTCCCGTGCTTCGCTGCTACGACCGTCGCGCGGGAAATGTTCGGACACTCGCCCAGTGCCGAGCGGCCAAGATCTGGTGGTATTACGCCCACCAATCGGTCGCAGCGTCGGACTCCACCGGCGACGCCGGCTCGGCCGCATCGCCGACGCCCGCCGCCCTGCCCGGCAACACCGAACCCGCACCCATATGCGCATACGGCAATGGCGGCCGAACAGTCGATACCCTCGCCTGCCCGCCCACCGCAGCAACGCCGGCATGCTGTCGGGCACCAGCCGCCGTTACCGTCGTTGCCGGGTTGAGGCCGCGGCGGCCGGGGGGCAGCCGCCGATAGCGGTTGCCGGTGCGGGACTGCTGCGGCGTGTACGTCAGCTCGTTGACCGCACTCGGGACGGGCCGCTCCGCATTGGGATCGGCGAGTGCTTCCTGGACCCAGATGGTGACCGCGCGCTGATCGCGCGTGCTGGCCAGCCGCACGCCTGGCGCGGCGGACGGTTCGCTGCCTCGGCTGTGCATCCGTACCTTCACCGTGTCCTGGTCCAGCCCTCGATCGGCCAGTCGGCGGCGGATCTTCGACACCATGAAGTTGTGGACGGCCCGCGCCCGCGCTGTGCCCATCGCTCCCGGCTGTGCCTCGCCGCCTCGCCCACCCGGGCTGCCGCCCTCGATGTGTACCTCGGTCTGTCCCCGGTCCGCGACGACCTCGATGATGATCTTGTCAACCAGGTTGGCCAGCCGGTCTGACGAGGCCCTCGAGAATCGCGTGGATCCTGCAGCGAACGGGACCAGCTCGGGTGCGGGTAGCTGGTGATGGGGTGTAAGCCGCCAGGCCCGAAGACCCGTCAACGCCTTCTCCAGCTGGGCGACGGTTGTCGCCTCGGCCGAGCCGGCCGCCTGCTGCCGCTCGCGCAGCCGCTCGGACAGCACATTGACGATGCGCATCCGGAGCAGATGAGCCCGGGGACGGTCAGCGACCAGGCCCACCAGCGCGTCGGTCAGCGCCTGTGGCACGCTCGGTAGCAGTTGCAGCGCCGCGACCGTGTCCCGCACCGTCGCGGCCCGCTGCGGCGTGATCCGGTAGGCGGATCGGGCCTTCACATCGGCGAACACCGCACGGGACTGGTCTGCGATCTCCCGGAACGCGCTGCGCACTGCCTCCCTCGACGCGTAGTCGTTCATGACATGGTTGTGATACGGGCGGAAATCGCGCAGCTCCAACAGCACCAGCGGCACACCGTCGGCGCTGTCCAGTTCGTCGTAACCCGGGTTCATCCCGAGACCACGAACCTGGTCGACGCGGGTCGCCGGAGACGCGATCAGCGCGTTGTCCAGATAGCTCCCTACATTCCCGCCCGCGATCGCGGGTTCATCCCAGAACCGCACGTCGCTGAGATTGCGCAACCCTTCCGGGCCGAACTTATCGCGAAGGCCAGGCCACCGTTGCAGATACACCTCGAGAAGCTGTTGGTGGATCGTGTCCGCGTGGAGTTCGAGATGGTCACGAATGTTTGCCGGGAGGGCTTTCCGGATGTTCGCCAGGGGATTTCGGGCCGCCGCCAGCAGGTAGTTCTTCACGAGTCCCTTCCCGCTACTGAACTCCCAGTTCAGCCGGGCGGCGATGTTCGTGTAGGTCAGCGCGGCGAACCCGGCCAACGCGGCGACGTCATTGTCGATGGCGGCAGATATATCGACCATCCCGGCGTCAATTCCGACGTAGTCGGCCGCGACCTGTGCGCCGAAGGTCAGTCCATCCAGCAACAACAGCCGCTCGGCTTCGGATGGGCTGCGGTCCTGATCCGTCAACCATTGCAGGAAGGAGTACAGCCCGCTGACCGGTACCCCGGTGGTGTACTGAAGCCACCGCACGAGCGGATCCGTCCACGTCGGCGGCACCGGCGTCAGCGTGAGCTCCCCCGCCCACGGGACGAGATACTCGAATCCCTCCGATTCGGGCAGCACGTCGCGCAACCGGACCGCACCGCGGATGCTACCCAGCCGGTCCCAGACCTCCTCGAGCGTGGAGAACACGTCGGACTCCGACACACTGCCGGTCTCTCCATCCAGAATCCCCGCCGGTGCGGTCACGATCTCCGGCACGAAATAGGCCTTCAACGTCCCGGTGCTGCCCGGCGGCGCATCCACGTCCAGCCGGTACACACCGCGATCGTCCGTTTCGAAGAAGTCCTGCTCGTCCAGCTTGATCTTGACGCCGCGGTACGCCACGATCCCCAGACTTTCGGCAGTCGTCAACAAACGGTCGCGGCTGATCGGCCCGATCGAGTCAGGGTCGGCCGGGAGGGACCCGACGAAGTACGCGGCGATCTCCTCTTCGGACTCCAGACCGACTTTCCCCAGCAGCTCAACGTCGTCGGTCGCCACCGGATGAGAACCCTCGACCGCGAACGGGATTCGGCCGGTCTGGATGAACCGCAACCGCTGCGGATGCGGCGGCAACAGCGACTGGCCGTCCAGGACCACCACACCGGCCTGGTCCACCACCGCCCGGCCGCCGGGCCGGCCATCCAGAATCAGTGCGCCGTTCTCGTTCCACCCCGCGGCAAACACGCTGCCGGTCTGCCCGTCCAGGATCACCGCACCGTCCTCGTCCCGCACCGCGACGAACACATGCGAGACGCGATCGGCCTGATTGACCACGAGCATGCCACGGGCACCGGCCGGTGCATCCTCCAACGCCCGGACAACCGTCTGGTAATCCGGCACCGACAGCAGCGGCCGACCCGCGGCGAAGTTCACCAGATGCTGCTCCGGCGACAGATCTGACGCACCCGCTTGATGCGGCTCGCCCGACTCCAGGAACATGTCCACCGCGATGGCCGCCAACAGACAATTCTTCGAGAGCAGCGGATTCCCGCCATGCAATGGATTCACCTGAGACAGCAACGACAAATACCGCGCGGCAGCGGAGTCGAGTCGGGCCAGGCCCGAGGCGGCAGGGCCCGAACCACCGGAACGCTGCGGCAGCACGGAGGCGGCCGGGTCGGGGGCCGGCGGGCGCGCGCTCCCCGATTCAGTCGGCTGGCCCGCGACCCGTGCCTGCAGCCGTTTGAGCTTGTGTCGTGCCGCCGCGTCACGCCAACCAGCGCCGTGGCGGAACTGGAACCAGCTCATCGAGTCGTTGGCCGTGATTTCTCTGATGGCGCTGTCCGGGACGTCGGACGCGGATCCCGTGCCCCAGGTGGCGCGGAAATAGCCCAGGCCGATGTCGAGGTTGCGCAGGTTGGCGTCGGTCGTCTCGTTCTGCGGTAGGCGCAGGTGCTCGCGCCACAGTTTGACCCGTAGGTCGGCGACGAGTGAGGCCGAGCCTCCCGGGTGCACGATTGCCGCGGCAAGTTCGCTCTCGTCGCCGTCCATGGAACGATCCCAAGTGTTGGCCGAGCCGATGGATACGAATTCGTCATCGATCAGAAAGAGCTTGGAATGGACCCAGGTGTTCTGCAGATGGAACAACGCGAAGTTCCGCCGCTGGGCGACCGTCAGTTTGTTAAGGATCATTGCCCGAATCTCGGGTGACATGCCTGGAGTCGCAAACGCCCCCCCGCGCGGCAGGCCGGTCCCCCGCGTCAGCAACACCACCTTGACGCCTCGCGCAACTGCACTGGCGATCGCCGGGAAGAGCACCCGGTGCGAGATGAGGAGGTGCTCCCCGAGGAGGTTCGGGTTGAGGACCTGGTCCTCGACGTAGATATAGCGCCTGGCCGCTGCGATCGCCGTGAGCAGGCCGACGGCGATCTCGACGATGCCCTTCTTCGGCAGCGTGTCCCAATCGAGCCGCAGGGAGTCACCCAGGGGGGTGACCCGGTGCGGAGCGTAGCTGCGCCAGATCCGGATCCCGGCATCCACGTGCGACCCGGCCGGCGGGTTCGCCGGAAGCGGTGCAGGCGCCGGGTGCAGCTGCTCGGGCCTGGGTTCGACGGTGGGGTTGAACAGCTGCCGCGCGCCGTTGAGCCAGTACTCCCGATTCGGCAGCGTCTCGGTCTCACGCCAGCGGGTCCAGAAGTTGTCGAGCACTGCGTGCGCGGCGCCGCCCTGCAGCTGCACGCCGGCGTCGTGCCAGTAGTTGGTCTCGGGAGCCCCCGCATGCCGCTCGTGCGCGAATGCCCGCGGCACGTAATCGAGTCCCCCAACGAACGCATGCAGCTCCTTGGTAGCCGCACTGTAGGCGATCGTGGCCTTCTCATGCCGCGTATCGAGCCCGCCACCCCAGTCCACGAGCACCCGATTGGCGAGCGGCGAAAACCCGCGTACGGGGCCCCGCAGCGTCCGTACCGAGTCAATATTGGCGTACACGGTCGGCCTCAACGCTGCACCGTACGGCCACCGCCAGAAGTCCGACCGCCAGAGCGGCTTCTCGAACGGGCTCAGGGAATGCCGCGGAACCGCGATGATCACTCGCACATCCACCCCGGCCTCGGCCAGCTGCCGGAGCCGTTCACCCAGCGTTGGTTCATCGGGCCCTCCACGCAATTGGGTTGCCGCGTGGAAGTTCCACGAGGTGATGTACAGGCGATCGCCCGGACCGCGCATCGTGTCGAGCACGTCGGCAATCGCGCCGAAGAAGGCGACACCATCGACATGGGTGGTGACCACGGTGTCGGCACGGTGTCGGACACCCAGCGAGGGACCCTCCGGAAAATACTTGCCCTCGAGCTCATCCAGGGTGGCGCTCACAGCCCCAGGACCGCGGCTGTGGGCGGCGTCCACGACCTCTGCCGCCGCGTTCGTCGCCGGCGGGCCGCTCGGTCCAGCTCCTTCGCTGGACAAGGAAACGCCGGTGCGCACCTCCCCGTGCGGCGCGCCGCCGCGCCTGCGGACCTGCACAGGGTGACCCGGCTGCCCCGGCGATCGGACTGCCAGCGCCTCGGCCAGCCACTCCGCTACCCGAGTGGCCTCGTCAACGCCGGAACGGTCCAGAACAAAGGCTGTGATCCGCAGGCCGAACGACTCCGACAGCGACCGGTCGACGCTCAACGCCGGCGCGACACCATCTTGGTAGAGCAAGGCCGCACGTTCCATCAACGAATCGTAGTAATGGACCGAAAGCTTCCCGAGGACCTTGTCGACCACCTCGGGCGAGGGCAGCTCGGGAAGGTGTCCGGCTGGGATGGCGTCATCGGCTGCCCTGTACAGCTCGCGCCTGAGATCGGGCGAGACCAACTCGGTCAGTCCCGCCGGGTGCAGCACCCACCAGCCGGCCCGGCGTAGCAGCTGAACCGTCGCATGCATCAGCACCAACTCGCTGCTCGGCTCCCCATCCGGGGAACCGTAGAGCCGATAGAACGGGACGCTGCCGTCCACCCGTCTGAGATAGACCCCGCGCCGCTCGTTCGCCACCTCCGGTACCAGCAGCGGCTCGCCGTCAGCACCGTAGACCCGGAAGAGGTAGCTGCCGTCCGAGTGTCTGGCAACCGGCACCAAAGACATCACCGGCGACAGACCCGCCTCGACCGGCCGATATCGCACCGGAGTCCGAGCCCTCGCAACGTCCTGGACCGGCGGGAGACCCAGACCACCGACGGTGCCAGGCTCGGCAAGCGACCCCACGCTCCGCACAGCCGAGTCAACCCCGACAGGCCCGGCATCCTCACGGAACTCGACAGAACCCGGATCAGCAGACCCCGAACGACCGGAACGCTCCAGCGTCGGCCCAGGCGCCACCGTGACATGAATCCCAGGATCCGCCCCCTGCTGCGGCAGCACCGTTTCGCCGCCCTCGACGCGGCCATGGATCGGCATCACCCGGTCGGCTGGCCCCACGACTACCTCGCCCACCTCGCCGTCACCCCAGCCCGGCAACGCCACGGCATCGGCACCGCCCTTCTGCAGCACCGGCTGTCCCGGCTCGACACCGTCGGGCGCACCGCCTACCTGCAAGCCACCGGCGCCCGCAACCGTGACCTGTGCGGGCAACGCGATCCCGGCGACCGCCGCAGGGCCGCGGTCTCGCGCGGAGTGTTCCGACAGTGCCCGGGCGATGCCCAGTGCCTGCTCCACCGTGGCGAGGTCGAGCAGTGTGGACGGAAGGACGCGGCTGGTGCCTGGCCCAGACAGCGGCGCCATCGCCGACGGCGGCAGGTGCGGCGTGCGCGGGGACGGCAGTGGGCTCGTTGCGTTCGGCGCTAGCCGCTCGACTGTCGGGTCGCCAGCTGGCCCGACAAGGCTGACCCGAGTGTCAGGCGTGTTCGGAGCACCGTCATCGGTGTGCGGGCTGGCGGGATTGGCGCGTGGCTGTGGCGGGGTCATCGCCCCCCGTGGCAGCGGCGGTGTAGGCGTAGGCGGTTGTGGCGGCGTCCGGGCAGGCTCCTGGTCTGGCAACACCGACGCAGTCGGCTGCGCCCCGCCGACTGCGGTAGGTCGTGCCTCGTCCAGCGCTGGGTTGGTGGTGGTCCTGGCCTGGTCGAGGTGGGCGCTCGGGATTGGCTCAGGTGCGCGCCGGGCAGCAGGCAACGTCTGGGCCCCGTCGCCTTCCCGGGGCGGCGCTGATGGTTGAGGCGCGGTCAATGCGTGGTTCGTTGCTTGGCGGGCGGCTTCCAGGCGGCTGAGGTAATACAGCGCCCGGCCGACCTGTGCCATTTCCACCGGCCCGACAGTTCCGGCGGCCCACAGTTGGCCAACCTGGTCCCATGCCGTTGCCGGCTCGTGCTGGAACGCCTGTTCAACCTCGTTGAGCGTGGCCCCGATACGGCCGGCCTGCTCCACGCCGAGACCGCCCAGCAGCTCCCGCACCTGCCCGACCTGACCTGGAACCTCGCGCACGCGCCCTACCAGGTCGGCGACGGCCTCCCCAATTGCCGGCCACGCCTCCCGCATCGCTCCCGAAACGTCGACGCTGGCCATCCGGTGGACGTCGTCGCGCATCAACGCCACGCCGTCCGGGGTGACCTCTCGAGGCGACCGGCCCAGAAGCGTGCTCGCATGCCGCACACCACCGTCCAACGCGGCCACCAGACCAGCCTCGTTCGCGCCGCGGTAGCCCAGCGTCTCGGTGTACCGCAGCAGCCGCTGCGGCACCGCCCCCGCCAAGTCCGTGATGGTCTTCGCCCAACGCCTCAGGACATCGTCAGCCCACGTCAACGCCTCGGCCACAGCGGCGTCGACAGCCCCGACCGCGCCCTCAACCTCCGCTTCACGCACCGGCCCGGCAGCGGCCGGTTCAGGTCCCTGCCTCAGCCACCCGTCCGGTACAACGTTGCGCAGCCGCTGCTGCGCATCAGCAATGCCACGCCGCAGACCATCCTGGCGGCCCGTGGCATCCCGGTACCCCGCCCACAGCCCGAGCTCGCCCCCAGCTGCCTCAACGTCCTCCAACAGTCGCAGTGCGTCGCCGGCAACCCCGCTCGCCGCCACCGCTGCCGACCACAGCCGGCCAAGCCCGGACGACACCGCCGGCGACAGCAGCGATGCCGGCCGGTCGATCGCCTCGGCCCCCTGCTCGGCGGCCAATGCGTGGTTCGCGTCGTGGCGGGCGCCCTGCTCAACGACCGGCGCCCCGACGGACACCCGGTCGGTGGTGGGTGGTGTGGCGGCCTCAGACGATTGACGCTCGCTGGAGGTGCCGGGCAACGACCCTATTGACCACCGCAGCTGTTCATAGTACGCACTCAGCGTCGTACGGAGGCCGGATACTCCCAGCGCCGACAGCTCGTGCAACAACACTTTGACCCGGTTGTGCTCACCCGATCGAACTGCGTGATCGATGTACGCACGCAGCGCGTCATGGTCTTCAACGTGCAGCTGCATGCCGTGCTCATCCCGCAGGCCGATCGGTCGCAGCGGTCCATCGTCGCTACGCCACACCGCAGCGCGCCGCCGAGCTTCCGCACCGTCCGGGTAGGGCGCTTTCGGCGCAAGTGACCGGCCGTTGCCGCGTGACTGCGGCTCGGCCAGGATCTCGTCCAGAATCTTGTCGATGTTCAGACCCGACTGACCACCGAACCGCTGCGACAAGTGGTATTGCAGCTTGTCCCGCAGGATCTTCACCACCGCCTCGGCCCGCCGAAGGCCGGCCTGCCGACCAGCGCGGCGAGGTCGCATCAGCCGGGCGACGCCACTGCCGTTGCCACCGCCCTCGACCCGGATCCGCAAGCCCTGCTCACCGGCCCGCCATCGGCGGACAATCTCGACGGACATGTTGCGCGCCAGGTCTTGCAACTTGGGTTCGTCCGAGGTCCGGACGGTCTTCTCGCCTTCGCTGAAGTCCACCAGGTAGACGCCGTCGTCGGTGAGGTCAGGTCCGGCACCGCCCTCGTCCTCGCGCTGGAGATCATCGAAGTGTTGCGGGGGCCCACCGCTGCGGTGCTCTTCGGCACTGCGCCCACCGTCGTTGTCGCGCGCGCGGTCGGTCGTCGCAGGATCCGTCGTGCGCGCGCCGTCGGTGGTGCCGGCCACGTCCGTGGTCCGTTCGGCGCCGACGCCTGCGCGTTCGGCGATGAGCTGCCCGGCGTTGCGGGTCGCCGGGCCGTCGACCGCGGCCGACGTGCGGTCACCGGCGGTCGACGCGCCCGTCTCCTGCCCGGCACGCGCGCCGTCGTCCTGACCCGTGTGCGCTGCGGTCTCCTGGCCGGTGGGCGCGCCGGTGTCCGCGTAGGACGCCGAGTCCGCTTCTCGCTGCCCGATCGGATCGCCCGAGGTCCGGCTCACCGGATCGTCAGGATCGCCGCCGCGCTGTGCGACCGGATCACCCGAGTTCGGCGCGGCCATGGCCGGTTGGACGGCCGCTGCGGCCCGCGATGGTGCGGGGGATGGCGGCGACGGGTCGGGGAGGGTGGCGTCGCTGGCTGGCGGCTGGCCGGCAGGCTCGTGTGTGGCGGCCGGCGGTCGGTGGCCAGGGCGTGTAGGCGGGACCGTCGGGATCGTATTCGGGTCGGCGTTCAGCTGCGTCGTGCCCGTACCGACATGCGTATACGGCAGCGGCCGCGGGGAGGCCGGTGCCGGTGGGAAGTTCTTGAGCAGCGGCACGAGGTCCGACGGTATCGAGACGGTGATCTGCTGGACGGTGTCCGCGATGATCGCCCGCCGCGGTGGGTTGGCCAGATACCGCGAGGTGGCCGGCCGCAATCCGACGGACCAGCGCACGTGGAGCCGTACCTGCGTATACGACCAGCCGGTGCTCTTGTCAGTCCGGCCGAAGCTGGTACGGCTGCGCTGCTGCGCCTTGTCCTGATGCTGGGTGATGAGGTCGAGGCCGAGCAGCCCGCCCACGGCGTTGCTGCGGCCGGCGTTATCCGCTACAGCACCACCGTTCTTCGGCCAGTCCAGGTTCAGCCACGGTTGCCACGTGCTCCCAGCGGTGACAGCCGTGCTGTTCCTGACCTCGTCGGCTCGGGCATTGCCACGCCTGACCTTCACATTGTCCGTGCTCCGACCGCGATCCACGGCAACGACCTCGGCGAACAGTTCCAGGTGCGCGTCGGTGCTGAAGAACCGTCCGGGCAGCCGCACGGGCACCGGTAGACCGTCGGTCAGCAAGGCCGGCAGCCGAGCGGCCAGGAAGACCGGGTTGATGATGGAGGCCAGGAAGTCCTCCTGGTACGCGCGTGACCTCAGCCACGACGCGCCGAGCGGCGGATTGGCGACGTAGTTGTCCCACAGCGCGGTAAGTCGCTGCCATCGGCTTCCCGTGTACGGCAGCGGGGACGGCACAACCAGCCGGAACGCCAGCTTCCGTACACGGTCAAGGTCGGCGATGTTGTCGACCCGCAGGTCCGACAGTGCCCTCGGGTCGACTGGCGGACGTGTGCCGCGGATTATCTCGTGGAAAGCGCCTACGTCGCTCAGCGTTCGGATCGGCGGGTCGGTCGGCGGTTCCGAGGTGATCGGGCGGGTTGCGCCGGGAGGTCGTCCGACGGGGTGATGCAACGTTCCCGGCCGAGCGGCGGAGGCTGACGTGGGCGGATCGTCGACGTCCGTGGCGAGGTCCGGTGGCGCTGGCGTATCCAGGGGTTCCAGTAGTCGCGGGTCGTACACCACCGTCGCCGGGTCCGCGAGTTGCCGCGGGCCGACCTCCCACACCGTGGACGTTTGGGTGGCGCCGAGCGTCGCTGCGTCGACCATCGCGGCCGGCGCGGTGTCCACCCGTACTGTCGCGGACAGTGCAAGCCAGATCTTGAAGACGGCTGCACCGCCGTGGTCGGGGGTAGTGGCTACGGTGCCGGCCGTCTTCTCGGTCAGGGTGGCCAGCGAGGTTTCCCGGTTGGTCTGGGCGTACATCGTAGAGTTGTTCTGCGCCCACACGCTGTTGACCCGCCTGTTCGGGAAATTCACATACCAGAACCGTCCGACGTCGACGGTGTGCCGCCGGATGACGTTCTCCCGGTCTCGGGTCGACTCTTCCTGTGAGTCGCTCCGCATGATTTCTTGACCGTTCCTCGTCACGCCCTCGAACTGGTCCCGGACGTACTGTGCCCGCATCTCCACCGTGACGGTGCGTCTGCCCGGCAGCACCGGCAGCTGCCACGCTGTGAGGAAGGAGGCGGCGCCGACAGGCTGACGCAGCGTACTGAAAAACATCTCGAGCATCGCCGCGGTCGTATACGGCTCCGTGAGCTTGTCCAGCTCCTCCTCGAGGGCCTCACTGATCGTCGAGCCGTATCGGTCTTCGACAGACTGGACGATCTCGCTGATGAACGCGCTGATGTCAGGTGCTTCCACAACGGAGCCACCGAGGCCTTGGCTGTCGCGGACGAAGTCGGGCAGCTCGTACGCGACGGCGGTGTCGAGCGTCGTCATCAATTGCGGCGGGAGCAGACCCAGCGGCGACGCCGCGAGCGGGCTGAGACCGGCGAGCCCGACCGTGGCCACAGTCACGGTCGAGCTATTCCGGCGGCTCGACACGAACGCGTATGTCGGCACGGTCTCGACGCTGACCTCGAAGTGTCCCCTGACCTCGGCCAGCACCTGGAGGCCAATGTCCTGGTTCCCCCTAGAGGTGGTACCGCTGCTCTCCGTGTCGTGTCCGGTGATGCGCTCCCGGCGGTGCGCGTACTGAGGCTGGGGCGTCAGGGTATGTTTCGCGATCCGCTCCTCGCCCGCTGGCGCCTTCGTGGTCCCGCCGAGATCGAGCGGGAACCGCAGCCGCAACGCGAAGAGCCCGCCGCGCAGCGTCTCGCTGCCCAGACCGGCGATACTTGTGGCGCAGAGATCGTTGAACGCGGCGTAGCTGTCCGCCAGGCCGACCGTGGTCAGCTGTTCGGCCACGAACCGGAGCCTCACCCTGGCATCGGTGAACGAGCCGACCTGGCCCCGCCACACCTGCTGGGCTCTGTCGAGCAGACGGTGCGCCTGGTTGACCTCCGCGGCCAGCACGGTCTCCAGCTCGATACGGGTGGCGGCGGGCAGCTGGGTGACCCCGACTTCTTCGAATGCCCGCAGTGCGGCCTGTATCAGGCCACTGGGGCTCAGCATCAGCATCGTCGTGCGCGGGAGCCTCACCGCGGCTGTCGGTACGAACGTGAGCGGCTGCCCGGTTCCGCCGACCAGAGCGGTGGCACCCGGGGCCAGGCCGCCGCTATCGACGAGCCGTGCGACCGACCGGGGTACCCACTGCCTACCACCGTCCCAGTCGACACGTTCCTCGGTGAGGTCGCTGGGCACGAGCACCGTGTACATGCCGTCGATAGGCGGCGCCTTCACAACTTTGCGAAGCGCCGGGCCCGCGGCGTTGCTGTCGCGCCCGACTTCCGACGGGACACCAGACTCCAGGTCCACCCCGTCCTGCTCGTAAAGGTAGGAACCCGGCATGTACGGGCCGACAAGGTCCTCCAAGCCGGCGGCCACCAATGGACGGTGCCCCTCGACCTGGATGAAGAACGTGACCCCGAGGGCGAACTCGGCCGCGTCGTCCACCGACAGCCCGTGTACCCCGGAGGTCTCGAATCCACTCACCTGGCTTCGCGTCGAAACGACCCGCCCACGCACGATCGGTCTGGTCTCGACCGCCTGCAGCAATAGCCGCCGGACAGCCTCCTTCGCTGCGGAATCGGGTGGCGTCGCCGAGGAACCGCCGTGATCTCCGCCGTGGTGGCCCGACGGTTTCGGCATCGTGGCCGCCGCGACCGGTTCGACTCCGGCCCACAGACCGGTGACCGTCTGCGCAACACGGGTGAGGTCCGTATTGTGGCTGAAGAACGCATCCATCTCGGCCATCGGCAGCCAACGCCGATACGTCGGACGCCAGTCGTTCTGGGACGGC
Organism: Dactylosporangium darangshiense; assembly: GCF_039537565.1. Taxonomy (NCBI): domain Bacteria; kingdom Bacillati; phylum Actinomycetota; class Actinomycetes; order Micromonosporales; family Micromonosporaceae; genus Dactylosporangium; species Dactylosporangium darangshiense. Next base: position 3,096 of record NZ_BAABAT010000074.1, on the reverse strand, counting down.
AGCACCGCCCGGATGCGGACCACGACCTCGTCGCCGGCGCGTGCGGTGAGATCCTTGCGAACCAGCCGGAACGAGTAGCCGTCGGCAGTGGCGGCACGGCTCGCGATCGCGGGAAAGTTGCTCAGTCTGAGCCGTTCCCGCACCGCGGCCAGATTCTCCGCAGCCAGCCGAGAGTCGGCCAGTTCTCGAACCACCGCGCCGCTGAACCGGGTGGCCCGGCCGTCGGCGAACGGCACCGTCCCGGGGAAATGCTCCCGCAGCAGGTTCAGGGTGATGCTCACCAGGTCCACGCCTGGATCAGTCGACAGCTCGACATCGGCCACCTGAAGGATCGGTGGCAGGAACGGCCGATACGGCATCCGCAGCTCCGGCCGGCGGTCCCTGGCCTGCTCGTCGATCGTCAGGTCCGGCAACGTCAGCCATTTCCGCGCATCGTCGCGCAGGACACGCACCTGGACGCCACCCCGAATCGCCTGCCAGTCGGAGAATGTGCCCGGCCGGTCAGAACGGGACAGCCGAATCTTCAGGTCGAACCGCAGCACCGCGGTCGGCTCGCCGGTCAAACGAACACCGGAGGATTCCGTGACGTCCACCGAAGGCCCAGGACGAACGACGACGGCATCGACCGTGGGCCAGAAGAAGAAATACGGTTCGATGTGACCCCACTTGAACACCAGGTTGAACGCCGTCAGCAGCGGCCCGGGCGGGACGTCGATGCTGTCCTCAGCCGCCTCGTCGACGCTGAATCCCGCACGGTACGTCCGCGAGGCGTCGGCCCAGGTGTAGGGGTCCATCACGACGACAGGCTGCGGATTGCTCAGCTGGAAGTGCACCTGCACCGAGGTGCTGGCCTGCCCAACGATCTGCCCGAGCTCCACCGTATACCCGTGCCCGTCGGTGCCCTCCCGCAGCCGGGTCCGCAGCACCTCGGGACGCAGCGCGGACGCAACTTGGCGGTAGGACAACGTGCCCGGCCGCACGTCGTCGCCGAGGTAATCCTCGACCGCGCGCCGGATCTGCCAAGCACCAGGCAAAACCTCGACGAACGAGGTAAACGGTAGCCGGATCTCCGTACCCGCCGGCTGAACGGGCCGGTAGTGTGCGCCAGGGTCTGCCCAAACCACCGCCGGCGGAAGCTGGCTGGCTTTGAGTTCCTTGAGCCTCATGGTGTCGCTGGCCGGATGCGGGGTGTCCGGAATCGTGGCCTCCCGGGAGACCAGCAGCCGTACACCGTCGGGAACGTAGTCCAGCGGGCGGGAACCAGCATCGTCCGTGGCACTCCGACGGCCGTCCGGCATGGTCACCTCGACCCACGGCTGAGCGGCGAACAGGTATTCGATCGACCGGTACGACGATCCCTTGATGGTGTGCTCGGCGGCGTGGGCGTCGAACGTGGTGCGGTTCTGGTCGTGTTCATGCAGGACCAGCGTCAGCAACCCCAGATACGAGGCGTCCTGGACCAACGCGATCCGGCGGTGCGGAACCTCATGGTCAAACACCCACGTGGCATTGCCGTTCACATCGACGAACTTCATATGACCGATGTCCCGGCCGTTCCGGTCCCGCCGGTTGGCAGTCACCTTCGGGCGGAACGCGATCGGATCTGAAACCTGACGCCAACCACCGAGCACAGCACCGAGCCGGACCGCGTAACCACCGATCTCCACCAGGACACCGTCGCTGACAAACTCGGTACCGGCGACGACCAACAAGTCCTCGGACAACGCCTCGTCGATCGCGGCCGCCGCATCGGCGGCGTCGCGCACCGCTTCCGGCAGGACCGCCAGGGCGGCCTCACGTAGCACCCGGCGGAATTCCGACGACACTGCGCGAACACTCTCGGTACCCAACGCCGGACGGGACCCGTCAGACGGCGTGAGATGAGGGCCCGGCGTATACCGCTCGGCCGGACGCCAGTCGCCGTCGTGCTCCGGCTCCTGCCACATCGGCGTCATCCGGGTGACCTGACGTTCAATGTCCTCGATCAGGTCCGTGAGACGAGCCGCGGCGTCCTCGACCTCGGGCTGCCGGGCCGCATCGACGCCCATGGCGGGATGCTGTCCCTCGGCTGCCATCAGCTCGGCCACCAACCACGCCACCCTGGCGGACAACGCATCCCGGGCCGCATCCATCGTCCACTGCTCGTCCGTCGCCTCGACAGGCCGGCGCCAGGCCGCCAGCTCGTCGATCCGGTTCACCCGGAACTGCAGGCCGTACGCTCGCTGCACAAGCCTCTCGAACCGTTCGTCGCGCCGTGCCGGCGTCGCCGCGCCAGCGGTCGGTTGGCGCCCAACCCTGGCGAACAACTGCCGCCACCCGTGAACCTGCAGCGCGAGGTCACGGATGTCCCGGTGCAGCCCCGCCAGGTCCTCGTCGGCGGCCTTGCCCACCTCGTCGGACCATTGCGCCAGCCGCTCCACGATCGTCTCGCGGCCGAACCTCCCCGGATACGCCGACGGATCCTCCCGCGGCAGCGTCGACAAGACCCGTTCGTCCCGCATGCCCGCCAGCCACCGGCGCAGTCGATCTCGTACCTGCGGTACCGTCTCCGCTCGCGCACGCAGCTGCATCGCCGTGCCGGTATCACCCGCCGACGTCGAATCCCTCGTCGGGTCATCGCGTGACCCACGGGATTCGGGGATGTGGGCATGTCCCGTGGGGTTTGCGGGGGCCGCCGACGGCGGAGGGCTCGCGTGGGCACCGGTTCCATTGTGTACTGGCGCGCTGTGTGCTGGCGCGCCGCCAGCCGTTCTCCCCTGCCCGGCCGGTGCGTTCGGCACTGTCGGGCTCAGCGTTGTGGGGCCAGCCGATGACTCGTCGGCCGATGGCTGGCCGGCCTCGGTCGGGGTGGTTGACGCGATTGGTGTGGTCGGGCCAGCCGGCACAGACGGATCGAAGTAGCTCGCCGCCTGCCGGCCGGCATCCGACGTTCCTGGCGCCGGTTCGGATACACCCTCCGCAACCCGGAACACCGGCTGACGGTCCGGATCAGCACCGGTCAGCCCGACCAACTCACTGCCGTCGGACACCCGAACACCCGCCGGCGCCACCAACCCAACGGTCATCGGCAGGAACTTCACCGCCACCACCGACCCC
>NZ_BAABAT010000073.1:0-37105 GCF_039537565.1 Dactylosporangium darangshiense | reverse complement strand
CATCTGGCGCTGCTGGCAAGACAACGTCCCCTACAACCCAGCCGCCCACGGCGCCCTCCAAACCCTCCTCAACCAAGACCAACCAACGGCCGCCCGACCCAGGGGTTGACACAGGGCAACTCAAGCCGGCCGGGCCAGGCAACACTCAATGCAACAGCACCAGCGATCGGCAGCCGCCGCAGTTCCAGTCACGGGGGGATGCATGGTGGCTGCTGCCGAACCCGCTGTATGACAGGGCCGGGATTCTTTACGAAATCCTGATGTCCCAACGGATGCGGCGTAGAGATTGCGTCAACACACCTTGGCGGCCCATCTCGGCGCTGCCAGTGTTGGAGGCGCTAACCCCTCACGCACGAAACCGGAGCAGTGTCACCATGACGCTCACTGAGCGATCCTCGCTGCCGGCCCATCTCGACTCCATGGTCTGGCCGCGGACGGCGCGTTGGTCCGAGGGCGGCGACCTGCGCGTCGGCGGCGTCGGCCTCGCCGCCCTCGCCGCCGAGCACGGCACGCCGGTCTTCGTCGTGGACGAGACCGATGTCCGTGCCCGCTGCCGCGCCTACGCCGCCGCGTTCGGCCCGGACGCCGTCGCCTATACGGCCAAGGCGCTGCTGAGCATCGACATCGCCCGCTGGATCGCCGCCGAAGGCCTCGGCCTCTACGCCGGCTCCGCCGGCGAGGTCCGTGTCGCCGCCCTGGCCGGCTTCGACATGCGCCGCGTCGTGCTGTACGGCAGCGCGAAAACCCCGGAGGACCTCGAGGCGGCCTACGCGGCGGGCGTCGGTACGGTCGTCGTGGAGTCCCTCGGCGAAGTCACCCGCCTCGCCGCGACCGCCCCCGCCGGGCAGCGGGTGCTGCTGCGTGTCCTCGCCGGGCCCGAGCCTGCCGGCGGCCACGACAGCCGGTTCGGGGTGCGGGTGGCCGGCGGCGAGGCCGCCGCCGCCGTCGCCCGGATCGCCGCCCAGCCGGGACTGCGCCTCGCCGGCTTCGACTGCTCGCTCGGCCACCAGCTCAACCGGTTCAGCCTGTACGAGCGGGAGATCGGCCGCCTGAGCGAGTTCGCCGCTGCAATGCGCCGCGCCCACGGTGTCGAGCTCGAGCAGCTGAACCTCGGCGGCGGCCACTCCGTCGCCTACCGGCCGGCCGAGCTGGACCTGGCCCTCGACGCATTCGCCGCGCGGATGCGGGCGGTGCTTCGCCTCGAGGCCGACCGGCACGGCATGCCCGCGCCGCGGCTCACCGTCTCGCCCGGCCGCGCGATCGTGGCCCGGGCCGGCGTCACCGTGTACCGCGTCGTTGCCGTCACCCGTACCCAGCGCGGCGACCGTCTCGTCGCCGTCGACGGCGGCATGTCCGACTGCCCGGCCACCGCCCTGTGCGGCAGTCGGCACAGCGCGGTGCTCCTCGGCCGCGACGCCCACGCCGCCTCCGGGCCGGCCGCCGTCGTGGGCCGGCACAACGACGCCGACGACATGGTGGTCCCCGACGCCGAGCTGCCCACCGACGTACACCCCGGCGACCTGCTCGCTGTCGCCGGCACCGGTGCCTACCACCACGCCCGGGCCACCAACTTCCACCTCGTCGCCCGCCCCGCCCTGCTGGCCGCCGCCGGAGGCCGGGCGCGCGTGCTCGTCCGGCGAGAGTCGCTCGACGACATGCTCGCGCGTGACCTCGGACGGTGACATCCAGGCGGTGGTGCTCGTACGCACCGCCGACCCCGATACGACACGCTTGGACCGGCTGCTGCGGCGCATCCGCGGCGTGACGGCGGCCTGGCACCTCGCGGGCGACGCCGACCTGCTCGTCCTGGTGACCTGCCGGGACCTGGGCGACCTGCGCCGCATCCTGACCCGGCTCCGGGCCGAGGGCCGCGCCGTGATCACGGACACCCACCTCGTGCTGCGCCAAGCGCGGTGAGGGCGTGGTTTTTTCGTCAAGGACCCTACCCGGGCGGGCCGCGGCGAGCCCATCATCGATCCACTGCGGGCCTGGGCCGCGGTGACGGGGAGAGGAGCACCGTGGAGCTTCGGAGCTTCGGTGCGCCGACGCGGATCCGGCTGCTGGCCGGCGTCATCGCGCTGCTCGTCGCCGCCCTTGTCGTCGTGCTGACCGTCGAGGCGCACCGGCAGCGCGACGGCCTGCGCGTGATCGGTGGACAGGCCGCGCCGGAGGTCGTCGCCACCGCCGAGCTGTACTTCGCGCTCAACGACATGGACGCCCAGCTCGCCAACGTCCTGCTCGTCGGCGACGACACGACGCTCGGCTTCACCCGGGCGAAGGCGCTCGAGCTGTACCAGCAGCGCCGTGGCCAGGTCAGCGCGGACCTGCAGCAGGCCGCCGCGGCCGCAAACGATCCGGTCACCGCGCAGCGGGTCCGCGACCTGCTCGACGCGCTCGGCCGCTACGAGACCCTCGCCGCCCGCACCCTGCTGCTCGACGAGCAGCACCCGCACCCGGCCGGCGACCCGCCGGCGGCCGCCCTCGCCGAGTACCGCCAGGCGACCGACCTGCTCGCCGGGACGCTGCTGCCGGCCGCCCGGGACCTCGGCGACCACCACGCCGCCGCGTTGGCGGGCACCTATCAGGACCAGCGCGGCGAACTGCTGACCGTGCGGGCCTGGCTGCTCGTCCTCGGCGGGCTGCTGCTGGCCGCGCTCGCTGTGATGCAGGTGTACCTCGCGCGCCGGTTCCGTCGCGTCCTCAACGCACCCCTGCTGGCCGCGACGGTCATGGTGGTAACGCTCGCCGGCGGCGGCGTCGCGCTCGGCACCAGCGTCGCCGAGCACCTGCGCTCGGCGAAGCGCGACGCCTTCGACTCGATCCTCGTCCTTGAGCGTGCCCGCGCGGTCAGCTACGACGCCAACGCCGACGAGAGCCGCTACTTGGCCGACCCGGAGCGCGCTGGGCAGTACGAGGCCGCCTTCCTGGGCAAGACCCAGCAACTGGTCACCCTCGACGGCGCGACCCTGGACGCGTACGACGCTCGGCTCGATGCCGCGTTGCAGGGCTACCGGCGCGACCAAGCCGATGTCGGCTGGCGCGGGTACCTCGGCACGGAGTTCCGCAACATCACGTTCACCCGGGAGCGGGCCGCCGCCGAGACCGCCATCGCCCGGTTCCAGACCTATCAGCGCGACGACCGGCACATCCGGCGGCTCGTCCGCGACGGCGACCGCCGGGCCGCGATCGCGTTCTGCACCAGCTACGCCCCCGGTGACTCGAACTATGCCTTCGACGAGTACGACAAGGCCCTCGTCACGCTCATCGACATCAACCAGCGGGCGTTCGACGATCGCATCGCCGGCGGCGAGCGGGAGCTGTCGCCCGCGGCGTATGCGCCGGCCGTGATCGGCGTCGCGGCCCTCGCGCTGCTGTTGCTCGGGCTGCGCCGGCGCCTGGGGGAGTACCGGTGAGGCGCATCGCCGGCCCGGACGCCGCGCACGGCCGGGTGGTCGCCGCGCTGTTCGCCGCCGACGGACACCCGGCGCTGGCCGTGTTGCGCGGCGGCGGCGGTACCGGGCGCCGCGCCGAGCTCGCGCGCGAGCTGCCGGCCGAGCTCGCCCGGCTCTGGGCCCTTTTCGCGGCGCTGGGCGACGCCCTCGAGACCGGCGCAGACGTCGACCTCGACGCCGACGGCCTGCCGGTCGCCGGCACCGGCGCCGCGCCGGCGCGGCCGATCACGGCCGCCGACCTGGTCCACGACCTGGACGGACGCGCCGCCGCGCTGCTGCGCGAGCTGGCCGCCGTCGAGGCCGCCTGGGCCGCCGTCGCCGGCCGCATCGAGGCGGCGGCAACCGCGCTCGCCCGCGCCGAGCGGCTCGCCGACGACCTCGGCGCCGAACCGCCCGCGCGGCTGCAGGCCGCCATGGCCGAGGCTCGGTGGCGCGACCTCGCCGACCCGGCGGCCGCGGTGGCCGACGGCCGGCTCACCCCCGACGTCCGCGGCCGCCTGGATCGGCTCGACGCACTCACCGCAGCCACCCTGGCCGAGCTCGAGACGCTCGCCCGTTTCCGCGACGACTTTCCCGATCGAGCCGCGGCGCTGCACGCCGCCGTCGACGAACTCGCTGTTGCCGAGGCCGGGGCCGCGCGGGAGTTCGCCGTCGCACGGGCGAAGATCGCCGAGACTGGACTGCCGACCCCGCCGCGGGCGACGCACGTGCTGCGAGCCCGGCTGCGGCAGGTCGACGGGTACGCCCGGCACCGGCAGTGGCCGCGCGCCGTAGACGGCTACGTGGCCGTGTCGGCGGCGCTGACGGCCGCCCGGCAGCGCACGGCCGAGCTACGCGCGGCCGCGGCCGGGCTGTTGCAGCGCCGCGACGAGCTGCGCGGCCGGCTGGAGTCGTACCGGATGAAGGCCGCCGCGGCCGGATTCGCCGAGGACGACCGGCTGGCCGAACGCCATGACCAGGCCCGGCAGCTGCTGTACACCGCGCCGTGCGACCTGCGGGCGGCCACCCGCGCCGTGCACGCCTACCGGGCGGCGCTGGCCGAATTGAGCGAGGAGGGACGTTGACCGGCTGCCGACGGCCGGGCTGCACCGGCGACTACGACCCGGACGGGTACTGCAACGAGTGCGGTCACAAGGCCGCGCCCGGCGGCGACTCCGGTCTCGGGATCCCGAGCGGCGCGGTGACCAGCGGCCGGACACGGGGCCGCGGTGGCCTCGGCGCCGACCTGGTCGCGTTGGCCCCGGTGCCGCTGCGCGACCCGGCCACGGCCGTCCTGGCGGACCCGCAGGTGCCCGAGTCGCAGCGGTACTGCAGCCAGTGCGGCGGCCCCGTCGGGCGAGGCCGTGCCGAGGGCTTCTGCCCCCGCGACGGCACCCCGTACTCGTTCGTGCCCCGGCTGCGCGCCGGAGACCTCGTCGAGCGGCGGTACGAGATCCTGGGGGCCATGGCCCTCGGCGGCCTCGGCTGGATCTACCTGGCCCGCGACCGCAAGATCAGCGAGGCCGGCGCCGACCGGTGGGTGGTCCTCAAGGGCCTCATCGACACCGGCGACCCCGACGCCGCCGCGGCTGCGGTCGCCGAACGGCGCTTCCTGGTCACCGTCGACCACCCGAACATCGTCAAGATCTACGACTTCGCGCGGGTCGAGGCGGCGGGCTACATCGTCATGGAGTACGTCGGCGGGCGGTCGCTGAAGGAGATGGCCCTCGCCGACGGCCGCCGCGTTGTACTGCCGCTGCCACAGGTGCTCGCCTACGGCCTGGAGGTGCTGCCCGCACTGGGCTACCTGCACGAGCGCGGTCTGCTCTACTGCGACTTCAAGCCCGACAACGTCATCCACGCTGAGGAGCAGCTCAAGCTCATCGACCTCGGCGCGGTGCGGGCGATCGGCGACGACGTCTCTGCGCTTTACGGCACCCCCGGCTACCAGGCGCCGGAGCTCGCCACCGTTGGCGCGTCGATCGGCTCGGACCTGTACACCGTGGGCCGCACCCTGGCCGTGCTCAGCTTCGCGTTCGAAGGCTTCACCAGCACTTACGCCGACCGGCTGCCCGACCCCGCCGACGTACCGCTCCTGGCCCGCGAGGAGTCGTATCACCGGCTGCTGCGCCGCGCCACCCACCTGGAACCCTACCGCCGGTTCGCCACCGCCGCCGACATGGCCGAACAGCTGCTCGGCGTGCTCCGCGAGGTCCTCGCCGCCGCCGACGGCGCGCCCCGCCCGGCCGGCTCCGCCCGCTTCACCGGCGAGCGCGCCCCGTTCGGCACCGGCATCAATCCGCCCGGCGGCGCCGTCGTGGCCGCCGCACTGCCGGTGCCGCTGGCCGACCTGGCCGACCCCGCGGCCGGCTTCCTCGCCGCCCTCACCACCGCGGACCCGGGCGCCGCCGTCGCGGCGCTGCAGGCGGCGCCGGTCTCCAGTGTCGAGGTCCGGCTGCAGCTGGTCCGCGCCCTGCTCGCCGCCGGCGATCCGGCCGCCGCGATCCGGCAGCTGCAAGCCACCACCCTCGCCGACGACGACTGGCGGCACGACTGGCACGCGGGGCTCGTCGCCCTCTTCCAGGGCCGATCGAGCGAGGCCCGCACCCATTTCGACGCTGTCTACGATGCGCTGCCCGGCGAACCGGCGGCCCGCCTGGCCCTTGCCGCGGCGTGCGAGCTGGCCGGCGACGCCGCGGCCGCGGGCCGCCGCTACGAGCGGGTCTGGCGGACCGACCACGCGTTCGTCAGTGCCGCATTCGGCCTGGCCCGCGCCCGCCTCGCAGCCGGCGACCGCAACGGCGCCGTGCGGGCCCTCGACGAGGTCCCCGCGACCGTCGGGATGTACGGCGCCGCCCAGGTGGCAGCCGTGCACGCCGTGCTCGACACAGCGACCGGCCCGCTCAGCCCGACCGAGCTCGTCGAGGCGTCGGCGCGGCTGGAGCGGATGCAGCTGGACGCCCGCCGGCAGGCGCTGCTGGCGGTCGAGACGCTCAGCGCGGCGCTGCACTGGCTCGCCGCCACATCCCCGCCCACCCAGGCAAGCGGCCGCGTGCTCGGCCACGGCCTCACCGAACGCGAGCTGCGTACGGGCCTGGAACGCAGCTATCGAGCCCTGGCGGTGCTGGAGCCCCAACGGACGGCCCGGCATGCGCTGATCGACCGGGCGAACGCGGTGCGGCCGTGGTCGCTGTGGTGACCAGGCCTCGTACCGGCTGCCCGTCGTGCGGTGGCGTCGTTGTGGCGGGCGACCGCTACTGCGAGGAGTGCGGCCGGCCGATCACCGCCGCCGTGGGTGGTCGCTGGGCGCTCGTCCCGGACGGCCCGCGGGCGGAGGCGGACCTCGGCGCGGCCGCGGTGCTCACCGACCGCGCCGGTCGCACCCGCGTAATGAAACCCGAGCGACGCCCTGTTCCAGGAGGACTTCACCTTCACGGAATGGCTCGGCCGCTGGGTGGAGGGCGTGCTGGACCAGCCAGCCGCCAAGTACACCGGGCAATGCGACGAGGCCACGACCGCTGACGACGACCCCTGGCGGGCCGACTGGACGGCGACTGGGTGACATCCGGTCGTCGGCGATGCCTAACGTCAGGCCGGCGCCTGGCGCTGACCTACGTATGTGTGCGCGGGGACTCGCCGCACGCCGAAGTGCAGGGCCGGGTCTGCGGACCAAGCATCTGGGCCGGGCTCACGTCAAAGGCCCTTCAGAACACGATCAAGTGCCGACCGGCCTGCGGGCCCCCAGTTCGGCTTGCCGCCGGGCAGGCCGCGGTCCCCGTTCTGGCCCATCAGCATCAGGAACAGGCTCTTCATGGCGGCCAGCCCGCGCGCCCGTCGGACCGTCGCCTCGTCCGCCGGGGCGTAGCTGTCGAAAAACCGTGAGGCGCCTCCCTCTGGCAGCAGCAGCCAGGCAGCCCCGAGGTCCCATGCCGGATCGCCGGCGAAGAGCGCGCCGAAATCGACGATGCCCGCCAGTGTGCCGTCGGCGACAACGACGTTCGCGGGATGCAGGTCACCGTGCACCCATACCCGTGGTCCCGGCCACTCGGGGGTCGCCGCCGCATCGTCCCACACGGCCCGGATGTCATCCTCGGCGAAGCCGAAGCCGTCGAGGTCCACGGCCCCCAGGAAGTGCTCAAACCCGCCCCAGGAGTCCTTGGGGTGGGTGCCGAAGTCCGAAGCGCCCGGCGCGTCGGCGGGCGCCTGCACGTGCAGCGCTTTGAGGAACGCCGCCAACATGTCGGCCGCGTGGTCGCCACGCACGATCGTCCCGTGGTCCAGGGGCGTGCCTTCGACCCATGTCATCACCGTCCATATCTTGGGGAAGCGCTCGGACGGCGTACCGCTCCGCACCGGAGTCGGGATCGGAAGCGGCAGGCGTGAGGCCAACAGTGGCAGCCAGCGGCGCTCCTTGAGCTGCAGATCGGGACTGTTGTCCATCCGCTGCATTCGGACGGCCAAGTCGTCCCCGAGGCGCCACATCTGGTTTCCCCAGCCACCCGCTACCTCGCGGATGGGCAAATCGGCCAGGTCAGGATGCTGCTCCCGCAGCAAATCCCGGACCAGATCCTCGCTGACCTCAACCTCGAACTCAATCACGGGAAGTCACGGTACTTGAGCTTCATGACCTGACCGGCGCGGCGCGGCACAGTGGACACCGGCTGCCCCGCGGAACCCTCGCTACCACCCTCGGTCTGCTTTACGTGATCCAAGGCAATCCATCCCCAGCGCTAACACCAAGGATGCTGGCCAAGGGGCGGGTCCCAAAGGCACGCCCACGGAAATCGGCGATAGAGGCCTGGGCCCGAAACCCACGCCCAAGCGGGACCATCACCAGCGCTCAAAACCAGCGATGGACCGCGCGGGATCGAGAACGCCGCACCAGCGGTTGGCAGCCGCAGCCGCTCCCGCCGCAGCCACAGGCGGCCCCCGCAGCCGCGGCGCGCCGAGCGCTGCGGCGGCGGTGCAGCCACCACGTGCCCAGCGCGACCACGACCAGCCCGGCCGACACGCCCAGGAGGGTCTTCTCCAGGATCGCCGCGCTGGCGGCGGTGAGGACGCCGGCGGCGATGAGCAGCGGCAGCGCGCAGCAGGCGGCACAGGCCAGCGCGGCGAGGGCGCCGCTGACCTTGGACCGCATCGGCGGCTTGTTGTCCACCGGCGTTGTCGCGTCGTAGTGGTGGCGAGTCAGGGGCAGGCTCATGCAGAGTCTCCGTCACGGTGGGCGGTGCCGATGGTCAGAAAAGGGGATGGGGCAGTCGGCGCAGGTGCAGTTGGTGGGGCTGTCGCAGCGGGCCGGCGGCAGCAGCCCGGCTCGGCGTAGGCGCGCGATCGTTCGACGGCCACCCTGGACTCGGCGGCCACGTGGAGCAGGGCGGTGGTCACGGCGTCGCCCCGGCGGCCACCGCACTCGCCCGCCCCGCGAGGGAGGCGAGCACGTCGGTGTAGGCGGCGGGCACCTCGACGTCGAGGGTGAGCGCCTCAGCCCCATCCCCGGCGGTGGGCTGCGTGGTGATGGTGAAGGTGAAGAACGAGCAGCATTCGGTCTCGCGGGCGGCGAGGTCGCGTACGGCCGCCTCGAGCCCGGCCGGCCCGGTCAACTGCATCCGCGCGTGGGTTGGACTCACCGTCTCCACTTCGCGGACCGCGGTGGTGAACAGCGCGTCGAACTCGGCTAGCCGCAGCGGCTGCGCGGCCGTGGGCAACGTGCATGCATCGGGGACATCAAACGCCATCGCAGGCTCCTTGAGCTGGCACTTTCGACGCTGGACCGGCGCCTGTCCCTCGACGGTAAGCCTGTACCTGGGTACCGAGTGCAACCCCAGGCTCACTGCCGTTCGATCAGCTACGCACCTACCTCATTCACGCGGGCCAGATCATCTTCGCCAAGAGCCCGCGGACTCGGGATCAACAAGGCCGAGAACAGATCAACTTGATTCAGAGCCAGCCGGAGCGACGCAGGTAGCGATAGAGGATGATGGAGCTGATCAGCATGATGGTGAGCACGATGGGGTAGCCGTAGCGCCAGTTCAGCTCAGGCATGTACTTGAAGTTCATGCCGTAGATGCCGGCGATGGCGGTTTGCAGTGCGGCAATGGCGGCCCAGGCGGCGATCTTGCGCATGTCGTTGTTCTGGTCGACGGTGACCTGGGTGAGGCGGGCCTGCAGGACGGAGTTGATCAGGTCGTCGTAGGCGTTGACGCGGTCGACGACGCGGTTGTGGTGGTCGGCGACGTCGCGGAAGTAGCGGCGGATCTCCTTTGGAAGCTGGACGAGGTGGCCTTCCAGGATGGCGGCGAGGGGCTGCTGGAGGGGCACGACGGCGGAGCGGAACTCGACCAGTTCGCGTTTGAGCTGATAGACGTGGCCGATGTCGATACCGGCGGTGCGTTGGAACACCTTGGCTTCGACGTGGTCGAGGTCGCGTTGGATAGCGGCGACGATGGTGAGGTAGACGTCGACGACCCTGTCATAGACGGCGTGGACGACGGCCCAGGGTCCCTGGGCCAGCAGTTTGCGGTGGGCCTCGAGGTCGGCACGGACGGAGCGCAGCTCGCCGATAGCGCCGTGGCGCACGGTGATGACGAACTTCTCGGCGACGAAGATCCGCACGGAGCCGGTGTCGATGACTTCGCTGGTCTCGGTGAGCTCGGCGTGTTCGACGTAGGAGGCGGCGCGGATCGCGAGGAAGGTGATGTCCTCGTAGCGTTCGATCTTCGGCCGTTGCTCGGGGGACAGCGCGTCCTCCACGGCGAGAGGGTGGAGCCCGAATGTCGATGCGACGGCGGCGAAGTCGGCCTCGTCGGGTTCGTGCAGTCCGATCCAGACGAACGCGTCCGGCGTCTCGCCGGCCTGCTCGTACATCTCGGCGAACGTGCGCTGTTCGGGTTGGCGGACCCCGGCGATGTAGAGGGCGCAGTCGACGACTGCGTCATGGTGCCGCTCCGGCTGCTGAGGAGGGGTTTCGACGACGTCGGCCGGGCTGCCCGTCAGCGGCATCCGCCAGCCCTTGAACTGTCCCATGGTGATGTTGCCTTTCGGGTCACGTCGGCGCGTGTGCGGTGCGGCTGGTATCTCGTCGCCGGTTGCGCTGATGAACGTCGGTGGGTTGACGGATACGGTGGCTCAGCCGGCGCTGCCGGCCGGGTTCATCGTGATGAGCACGACGATCACGATGATCCAGGCGGCGACGCCGATGACGAGGATCCATGGCAGCAGGCGGCGTCCGAGGCTCCTGCGCGGGGTCATGGCGTGGTCTCCTTCGGCTGTCATCGGCACGGTGTCGTCCGGCGTACGGTGATCGCGGTGCCGTCGTCTGAAGCGGCCACGATGATGCTGGCAGTGCCGTCGCGGTAGGCGACCCGGTTGGAGCCTGCGGCGAGGTAGGTGCGGGCCCCGGCCGGGACCGTGAGGCGGTCGGCGAGCCGGCCGCTGTCGGTGCTGCGGCTGATCGCGGCGACGGTCCTGATCTGTCCGGCCGGGCAGTCCAGGGTCGTGGTGGTGAGGATTGCCGGGGCGGTGCCGAGTGAGTCCAGGAGTGTGGTGATCGCCGGTACGGCCGGGTCTTCGGGTGGCGGCGCGCTGTCCGGGGTTGTGGCGGGCCCGGCGACGCAGCCGGTTGCCGCGTCGGCGACGAGCCAGCCTATGCCGAGTTGGCGCACGGACACCCGCACTCCACCGGCCAGGTCGGCGGTCAGGGGTGGTGCGGACCCGGACGTCACCGTGTCGCGGTGGGCCTGGTAGGTGGCGGGGAGTCGTTGGGCGATCCGGCCGATCAGTGTGTCCTCGTCGCCGCCGGCCACGTACAGTTCGGCGGTGCGGCTGTAGCGGCCTCCGGTGCGCAGCACACCCAGTGGGCAGGTCGCGGCCCGGACGAGGCCGTTGACAGCGACTGCGGGTTCGTCGCCGGCCGCGGCGAGCACGTCGGCGAGGGCGCGGTCCATGTCGGGCAGGGCGGTGTCGACCTTCGGGTCCCGGCTGGCCTGCCACCGCCACACGCCGACGGCCGCGCCGGCGAGCAGCGCGAGCGCGGCCAGCACAGACACGGCGAGCAGCCACCGTTTCCTGGTCGACATGAGCGAGATTGTGCCCGACGTCGTCGGGCCTGCCGTCTTCCAGGCGCCACCGGGCACGCCGTGCCGACTGGGGTGGTTGGCTGGCCCGGGCACATCGCAGACGCTACGGTTACTTGCGTGGAGGCGCAAGAACAGTTCGGGCCGGTGGTCGACGTGCTCAAGGCGCTCGCGGAGGCGACCCGATTGCGGTTGGTGTGGGCGTTGGCGCAGCGGGAGCATTCCGTGGGTGAGCTGGCCGAGCTGGTGGGCGCCAACGTCGCAGCGGTTTCGCAGCACCTGGCCCGGTTACGCGACGCGGGTCTGGTTGCGTCGCGTCGAGACGGCACGCGGATCTTCTACCGTGCCGCCACGCCGCATCTGGCGGCCCTGCTCGAGCAGGTGGTCGTGGTCGGCGGGCATGTGACCGGCGAGCTCGACCTCCCGCTGCCGTCGGCGCCGGCGTTTGCGGCTGCGTTGCCGGCGGAGGGTCGTGGTCGGGCGGCCCGGCCGCGGGCGGCGCAAGCCCGTACCGCCGGGGCCTGAACTCCTGCCATACGTCGCGACACATCGCACAATGCGATCAGCCGGGCCCTGTCCATCATGGTCGGGAGCCAGTCCTGAGCCGCGGTGCTTACCGTCCGCCGCCCCCACACTACGGCGACAACCGAACGTGTGTCGGCACAGCGTGCTGGCCAACGTACGATGGATGGTGAAGCGTGGCCTTGTGGACGGGCGGTCAGGGATGGCGCTCATCGGCGTTCTGATCCTCTTGGCGCTGTGGCTGGTTTGTGCCGCGACGGCGCTGTACGTGGCATCACGGCTCGCCCACCCCGGTGACGGGCGCGTCTGGCATCTACACAAACGGCGGCTCCACCGGCACTGAGCTGCCGATCCCGCACGACGCCTGTCGCATCCGCGGTCGCAATCTCTCAGCGGTTTCGGGCTCTTTGCGTCTGCACGCAAACAACGCGTACGATCGCGGCGTCGGACAGGTCGACACGAAGGAGGTGGGGCAGCTATGCACAGCAGCCAACCTCCGAGTTCGCGCTGACGCTCCAACTCAGCGCGTGCCCACCGCCGCGCACCCCTCGCCACGCTGTCCGCCGCTCAACAGCTTGATGCTGTACTGCCCGGCTCAATCGGCGTGTGCGCTTCCTGCGGACTCTGTGTCCTCGTCGCGTCGTTCTCTGTGGAGGCCGTGCCATGTCCGATCAGCGTCTGCGTGCACTTCGGCTGACCCGACGGGTGCTGGCGCGCCCGGACCACCGGGTGGCGCAGCCCGCGCCGCCGGAGCTGTCGATGGACCCGCGCGCCGCGGCGGCGGTCCCGCCGGTTGAGCAGAGCGTCGTCACCTCGGCGATCTACCGCGACGGCAAGCGTGTCGACAGCCCACCCACGCTGGCCGAGACCTACCGACGGCTGCGCGAACAGTCGGACACGATGGCCTGGATCGGGCTGTACCGGCCCGCCGAGACGCAGCTGCTGGCCGTGGCCGACGAGTTCGGGCTGCACGAACTGGCCGTCGAAGACGCCATCGTCGCGCACCAACGGCCCAAGCTGGAACGCTACGGAGACACCCTCTTCGTGGTCCTGCACGCCGCCCGCTACCTCGACGACATCGAATCGGTCGACTTCGGTGAGCTGCACCTGTTCGTCGGCAAGAACTTCGTCCTCACCGTCCGCCACGGCCCCGCCCCCGACCTGCCCGCCGTCCGCCTGCGCATGGAGAACGACCCCGAACTGCTGCGCCGCGGCCCCGAAGCGATCCTCTACGCCATCCTCGACAGCGTCGTGGACGGCTACGCCCCGGTCGTCGCCGGCTTGCAGCACGACATCGACGAGATCGAGACCGAGGTCTTCCGCGGCGACCCCACGGTCACCCGACGCATCTACGACCTGTCCCAAGAGGTCATCGAGTTCCAGCGGGCGGCGCGGCCCCTGCTGAACATCCTCAACCGCCTGTCCGCCGGATTCGACAAGTACGGCACCGATGAGGAACTTCGCCGCTACCTCGCCGACGTCGCGGACCACGCCACCACGGTCGCCGAACGCGTCGACGGCTTCCGCCAGACCCTCGCCGACATCCTCACCCTCAACGCCACCCTCGTCTCCCAGGCCCAGAACGAGGAGGTCAAGCGCCTCACCGAGGCCAGCTACGCCCAGAACGAAGAGATCAAACGCATCTCCTCATGGGCGGCCATCCTCTTCGCCCCGACCCTCATCGGCACCGTCTACGGCATGAACTTCGACCACATGCCCGAACTCCACTGGCTCGGCGGCTACCCGTTCGCGCTCGCGCTGATGGCACTGGTCTGCGTGGCGCTGTACATGGTGTTCAAACGGCGCGGCTGGCTGTGAGTGCGCCACGAAGAACCCCGACGGTGCCGCCGACGCTGCAGTCGGACGGGGCTGGACCGCTCGAGGTTCACGGCGCAGGGACTACGCGGGCCCGCTGGTCTCGTCGGGCCTCGCGGCGTCGAGGGCGGCACCGGTCTGGTCGGCGAGCGTGACGGCGACGAGGCGGGCCTGCAGAGGCACGACGGCCCCGCGGGTTGGCTGGAGCATGAACCGACCATGGAACCGTCCACCGGCGGACGCCCGCAGTTCGATCTCTTCGTCCGGGAACTCGTCCTGGTTGAGGTTCCTGCGGACGCGGCCGTGTGTGATGCTGCCGTCGCGTTCCAGACGTGCCGGATGGCCGAGCAGGGTCCCGTACTCGAACCGGCATCCTCGCAGGTGCAACAGGTCAACCAGCTGCGTTCGCACCTGGTCGACGACGGCGCGGCTCTGCGCGCCCGACTGGACCAGTGCGGTGGTGCGCTGAATTTGCGCCAGGTGGTCGGCCTCGGTGATCGTGACCAGGTACAGGCGCCGGGCCCGGGCCGCGAGCTGCGAGACCGCCAGACCCACGACGAGCAGCAACGCCGCCGTGGTGATGTCGGCCGACGCGGCGATGGCGAACCGCCCGTAGGGCTCGGTGAGGAACAGATCGAACCACGCCGCGGCCGACAGGGCCGCAAGCGCACCAGCCGGGCGGTTGCCGGTAGCGGCCACCGCCACCACGGCCACGACCATGACGAGCGACGCGTTCGCCGCGGACAGACTCCCACGAAACGGGGTCAGCGCAGCGGCGACCGCGAGCGGCACCACGACCGCGGCGGCCAACGCGAGCATGTCTCGGCCGGGATACCTGGGCACGGACACACCTCCTTGCCTTCCGGTGCGACCGTACCGTGCGTGGTGGTCGCGACTACCGGCATCACCAGTGCTCACCCACCATGAGGCATGCCGGGCTCTCCTGACCGCCACATCGGCCCGTTGACGGTCGCCGCGCAGCCGTTGCCGTCGCCGTGGATAGCGACGGATCGCGGTGACGGAGCCGCGGTGACCAGCTGATCGCGCGTGGCTCCTGGTGTCATCGGGCGGCGTTCTCGGGTTGCGGCGGCGCGGGCAGGATCGCGTCGGTGGCGTCGTGGTGGCCGTTGGGCTGCAAGGTGAACAGCTCCGCGTTCCGCCACTGCCGGGCGCTGTCAGCGTCGGTGAGGAAGTTCATCACCCCGGATCAGCGCTCCGCGCCGCCAGCACCAAGCGGCCGGCGTCACGGCAGCGATCTGATCCCGGGTACGCCCGCCGCCGGCTGCGCCGGAGAGTCGCCGACGTCGGTATGCGGCGCGGCGTCGACTGGTCGGGTCGCGCGCCGCAGAGCGCGGTGTATCTGCGCCCCGGTCGGCAGGTCCAGCCGGCACGCCGACACGCCAGTCATCGCTTCGTCGCCGGTCACCACATCCCGACCGTCGACCAGGATCGTGGGGGACGGGAAGTCACCCACCCGCTCCACCACCGCCACGTCGACCTGCGCCTCGGCCAAGCATTGCGCGAGCAGCCGGCGAGCGGCGTCCGCGTGTGGGCACTGCGGCACGAGCAGCAACTCGATCGCCACCGGTGCGGCCATCGCCAACCCCCTGCATGATCGCATCCGCCTTGCCGGATACGTTCCGGCCGCCATAGTTTCCGGACAGGCGGATACGACTGCAAGAGGGGGTATCTGATCTTGCGTCAACCGCCGCAGTTGATCATGCTGGGTATGCGCGGCGAGCGGTCGACGGAGGACACTTCAGTTTCAGGCGCTGGTGCGGGCAGCGCGTGAAACGGTCGGTTGCGGCGGGATACCTCTCGCTACTTGCCGTCTGCCGGCCGGCCGTATGGACCGACCGGCCGGTCACCCCCGGGGCAGAGTGAGCCCGCGGCTTGGAGGTGAACGATGAAGCCTCACATCGACGGAACGACGTTTGGTTCGATCACGATCAAACGAACGGTCTACGCGCACGACGTCATCATCCGGCCCGACGGCCGGGTGAAGAAGCGGAAGAAGAAGCTCTCCAGCGCCATCTACGGCACCTCGCACACGGTCTCCCGGCGGGAGGCTGAGTACGTGTACAAGCAGGCAGCCGGGGCGGACCGCTTGATCGTGGGCAGCGGCCAGGACGGCAACGTCAGACTCTCGCCCGAAGCGGCCGCATACCTGAAACGCAAGAAATGCCGCGTGACGGTGCTGCCAACACCCAAGGTGATCAGCGTCTGGAACCATACGAAGGGCACGGTGGTCGGCCTGTTTCACGTGACCTGCTGAAGGGCCAACCCGGCCATCGCGCTGCCGGTCGGCACGCATACCTCGCGGCAGCGCCTCCAACGACCGCCTCCACAATCGTCACCGCCCGGACCATCGCAGCTCATGCGCCATCGTTCAGCCCTTGCCCTCGCCGACTGGCCGGGCAAGAGTTGGACATGAGCCCGGATGTCGGCGAGGTGATCGGAAATGGTGTTCACCATCTTCGTGATCGTGCTGGCGGCAGTCGCGGTCGTGTCATCCGCCAGCGCGTGGTTTGCCAGGCACCGAAGCCGGGATGAGACCGGACCACAGCCGGCTGTACAGCGGCCGACGGACCCAGCGGTTATCGCTGAGGCGATCAGTCGAGCCGACTCGCACGGCGAGCGGGTGGAGGCCGTACTCACCACGTGGTTGCTCGCCGGTCACCTGTCGGCCGAAGAGTACCGGCGAGACATGGCAATCCTTGCCGAGCGGGAGGCGCTCCGCCACGGGCGATGCTCGGGGCGCTGATCAGACTCCTGCCCCGACCTGCTCTGTATCCCTCGGATCTGACCGACGATGCAGTGGGCCCTGGCCGAGCCGCGGCGGCCGCCGGGAGAAAATACCCGCGAAGGTTGATTGTGGACGAGCCGACGCTAGGTCAGCCACGGCCAGAAATCCAACCGACGATCGCCACGGTCGGGAATTGGTCGGCGCCGTTGGCACCGTTACGATCCCGGCAGTAGCACGGCTGCCAGTGATACGGAAATCGTGCCGATGGCGGCTACCGGGCGTCGAATTCTCATTTCGCCTCCATGCTCGTCGAATTGCGGTGGGATGGGTATGTCCATGGAGATCCGACAATTGAGTTGATGGGTGTGACGGTTCGCGAAGCGTGGCCGATCCGCTCGGCCCCCGGTGGGATCGGGATCAGCGACCTGAGATCCAGGCGGTGGCCACGGGCGAAGGCCATTGGTTGGCGCCGTTGGCTCCATCACGCGCAACTACGACGAAGCGAAGTGTGTGACCTTCCTTGAAGTCGTAGTCACACCACGTCCATCCATTCTGGGCGCCGTTTGCGTCGTGGCATTCCCCGCTGCGACCGTAGTCCGTGTTCCAGATGACCACGGCCCGAAGCCCGTCCGGACGAATATCCTGAATCGCGAACTTGTCGCCGTCGGAGTAAAAACACGCGTCACCGGAAGGGTTCGCCGGCTGGGAGCAGAACACAGTTGTCGCGGCGTGCGCGGCTGAGCCGGTGCCAAACACCGCTGCGGCGGCGGCCACGACCGCGGTCGTGATACTGGCGATGATTCGACGCTTCATATCCGGCCCTTCCCCATAGGTGAGCAATGACCGCAGAGTACGAGGTACGGGCCAACAATGCGCCACGGGACGGCAGTGACTTGAGTAAATCTTAATACACGCCTCGTCGGGCTCGGTTCAAGGTGCTGATGGTGGCGGGACATCGATTGATCAAGTTTCGCTCAAGACCATCGGCGTCGCGAACTGCCTTGCCGCAGCGGCGCGATAGGTTCAGCTAGCTCGATACGCAAGATCATTTCGTGAATGGCGTATGAGCGGGAACGTCCCCCAACCGCTTCCGAGATGAAGCTGCTGCCCGGCTCGCCCGGCGTCCTGCACCAGTTCGGAAACACCGCGAACGGCGTATCAGCGCCGGGCAGCCTCCCGACGACAACCAACCGACGTGAAGGAGTCCACCGTGCGCAAACCGAGCGGAAAGATGCTCGCCCTCGCCGCCGCAGCCGGCGTAGCGGCAACCTTGCTGGTCCCCACCGCAGCGCAGGCCGCCTACTGGGGCAGCGAGACCAACTACGTTGCGATTTCCAGCGGCCCCACCGGGGACTACTCCTGTGTCAGTCACACCGGCGTCACCGCCTGCTTCAAGCCCCTCGGTGACCTGTTGTACGTCAGAGACATCCGGGCGGACGGATACGCCGCGGTCGTCGAGTGGACCGCCGACGCCCCCGTGGACTCCTATCGGGACGGCTCCTGCGTCAACAACCTCGGCTCGGGCAACTGGGGCGTCTGCGACAAAGACTTCGTCGAAGGCGTCACTATCGTGATCAACGGCGCACGCTACACGGGCGGCAACCTCGTCGACCGTGGCCATGACCTCTACCTGACGACCTGACCGCATCCGCAGCAGGCCGGTTCCTCAGCCCGGTCTGCACGAGGAACCGCACTTCCCCGTCGCAGCCGCCTGAGACGGGGAGGTGCCGGTCCTCGTGGCGGGATCACTCGCTGTCGAACCAGAACCTTGACGCCACCCGCCCAGCCACATGCTGTCAGCCGCCACCGCCGCCGCCCGAGAGCGGCGACCGCCTTTTGCGCAAACCTTGAGCGGCGTGAATCCTGAGCCGCTGGGCACGTTCGTCAATTTCTGTTCAAGGCTGGTTCGCGGCGGTCGCCGGGCGCGGGCGCCGACCGTAGCGTGCGTAGCCAATGATCTCCATCTCCATCGATCGGAACGGGGTACCGATGATCGGAAGACGCATCAAGGCCGCCGCGCTCGCCACCTGCGCCGTCGTGCCGCTCGCCCTGCTCGCCACGCCGGATTCCGCGGCGGCCTCGGGCACCGACTACCTGTGGGCGTACTGGCAGAAGCCTGGCAGCACCACGTCGGGCGGGTACGGCGTGTTCCACGCGTACGGCGAGATCGTCCAGGTGCAGGACTGGCACGCCGACGGCTGGCGGACGTGGGCGCAGATCCAGAAGCTGCTGCCGGACTCGGACGGCGTGCTGCACTGGGTCAACCACAGCACGCCGTGCTGGGACGACACGAGTCACGGCGACACGAGCGGCGGCGGCTTCACGACATGCAACTACTCGCTGCCCGAGGGCACCATGGTCCGGGTGCACGTCTGGGCGACCAACAGCGGCGAGCACAAGTACGACTCGTACAGCCCCTCCGGCACGGCCTGACGACGCGCCCCGGGCCGGGTGTGGTGCGCCTCCCAGCTCACTGACCGGTGCCGGCGGCGTGGCGGGCGAAGACGACGTTCCAGGGGCGTGGCGCGTCCTGGGCCGGGACGGTCATCGGCGCCGGGGCGCTTTCGTTCAGCGTCTTCGCGACGATCTCGGCGAACCGTTCGGCCGCGGGATGGGCGGACGACTGCGCCGGCCACACGGCGGATGTGGTCCTGCGCAGGGATTTGCCGGCGATGGGACGCCACACCACACGGGGCTCCCGCCGGGAGGTGCTCACCGGTTCGATCGCTACGGCCCGCCCGGCGAGCACCAACCCCAGCATGAACTCGGGGTTGTGGGCGTGCCGGATCCGCGCCGGTGTGAAGCCGTGCTGGCGGCATACGTCGAGGAGATGGTCGTACCAGCCCGGCGCGGTCGCGCGCGGTGGCAGCACGAGATCGTGACCGGCCAGGTCGGCCAACGCGAGTTCCGGTGGCCGGGCCAGCGGCGACACCCGCGGCAGGATCACGCCCAGCCGTACCCGCACGGCCGGACCGAACCGCAGGCCGTCGCCGTCGACCGGGTGGTGGACCAGCCCGACGTCGAGTTGACCGGCGGCGAGCATCCGTACCTGCTCGCCGGTGGTCAACTCCTGGAGGTCGACGTCGAGCCCCGGTACCTGGTCCGCGAGTTGCGTCAGCAGCGCCTGAAGCGTCACCGCCGGCGTCTCCGGCGGTACGCCCGCGCGGAGTGTGCCGAGCCTGCCCTCGCGCACCATCCGCATGAGCGATCGCATGCGCTGCTCGGCGGCGAGCAGCCCCTCCGCCTCGTTGAGCAGCAGCCGGCCGGCGTGGCTGAGCTCGATCCGGCGCCGGGACCGGTCGAAGAGCTCGACGCCCAGTTCCCGCTCCAGCCGCTGGATCGACTGGCTCAGAGGTGGCTGCGCGATGCCGAGCAGTTCGGCGGCGCGGCCGAAGTGCAGCTCTTCCGCCACCACCACGAAGTAGCGCAGGTGCCGGAAAAGGTCCATACCGCGACAGTAGCCATCCGTTGCCCGGGCTACTGTGACGGGATGCTGGCGAGGCAGGTTTTCGAAAGGGCGGGCATCGACGCGAACCTGCATGCGGTCGACGTGGCCACGGGCCGGGAGATCGGGATCGGCGCGGACGACCAGGTTGTGATCGCGTCCGTGTTCAAGATCCTCCTCGTGCTGGAGTTCGCGCGGCAGGCGGTCGCCGGGCAACTGGACGTCACCGAGCGGGTACTCGTCCGCGCGGAGGATCGGCTGGGCGGCTGGGGTACCGCCGGATGCGCCGACGATGTGGAGTTGTCGCTGCGCGATCTGGCCCATTTCGCCATGTCGGTCAGCGACAACACGGCCGCCGACCTGCTGATGCGCCGCGTCGGTCCGGACGTGGTACCGCTGCTCGCCAAGGAACTGGGGCTGACCCGGACCCGGGTGATCGGCGGACCGAGGGAGACCCTGGAGTCGATGTTCGCCGACGTGGGCGTCGGGGACCCGGCGGAGTTCGCCCGGGCATTTGCCACCCTGTCCCCGGATCGGGTGCGGGCGCTGGGGGTCTTCGACCCCGACCAGACCACCTCCAGTACCCCACGGGAGATCACGCGGCTGCTGAGCCTCATCTGGCGGGACGAGGCCGGCCCGCCGGCCGCCTGCGCCATGGTTCGCGACCTGATGGCACGACAGCTGTTCTGGACCCGGTTGCCGTCCGGCTTCCCGCCCGAGGTGCGGGTGGTGGGCAAGACCGGCACCCTGCCGGGGCTGCACATCGAGGCCGGCGTAGTGGAGTACCCCGACGGGGGCCGATACGCGATCGCCGTCTTCGCCCGCAGCCAGCGGTTGGACACTCGCCGGATCGCGATCGACCTCGCGATGGGCGAGGCGGCCCGTGCCGCGGTCGAGGCACTGCGAGCACTGTGACCAAAGCCTCGGCCGCCGGCCCGACACGCCGCGGCGAGCAGGACTGATACGCGAGCGCATATCACGGGTACCGCCGGATCGTCTTGGACACGTCCCGCCGGGCGCTGATTGGCTCCTGGGCCATGACCGATTCACGACTCGGCCGCCGCCGGTTCCTGGGTACCGCCGCCGGCGCGGCCCTGGCCACCGTCGCCGCCACGCCCGCGATGCCGTCCGCCGCGTTCGCGGCACCACACGCTGCGCAGTCGACCGGCTCCGCCGCCACCTTCAGCTGGCTGGGCACCTCCGGCTGGCGCATCGACATCGGGGCGAAGACCGTACTGGTGGATCCGTACCTGAGCCGGTTCCCCACCGGGCTGTTCGACGGCGCGTTCAATCCGGCCACCGCACTGACCGTCGACACCTCACGGATCGCCGACCACCCCGGCACCCCGGCGACGATCCTGGTCACCCACACTCACTGGGATCACTTCAACGACGTGCCGTACATCGCCACCCAGTCCGGCGCGCGGGTGTTCGGCACGCTCACCGCGTATCACCTCGGGCAAGCACTCGGCCTGCCCGCCGCGCAGCTCAGCCCGGTCAAGGGCGGCGAGGTGCTGGACTTCGGCGACCACACGGTCGAAGTGGTCTCGGCGTTGCACAGCCGCAACGCCTCGTACTCGATGGCCTTTCCCGGTGTCCGCCTCGCCGTCCCGGCGAGGCCGGCGACGGTCGGGGACCTGCCGGAAGGTGACACGCTCGCCTACCAGGTGACCGTCCAGAATGGACCGTCGGTGTTCTTCATGGGGGCGAGCGACTTCGTCGAGCGGAACCTCGCCGGCCTCGCCCCCGACGTCGCGATGATCGCGGTGCCGGCCACCGACGCCACCCACGACTACGTGCCCCGCCTGCTGAAGGCGCTGGACTGGCCGCGCACCGTGGTCCCGGTGCACTGGGACAACTTCGAGGTCGAGCTGCGCAACCCACCCACGGTCTCGAAAAGCGATCGGGCCCGGCTGGACCTGTTCGTCTCGGCCGTGCGCAACGCCGCGCCGCGCACCCGAATCATCGTGCCCGAGTACCTCACGCCCTACACGTTCGCGTAGCCCTGCGGTGCGGGGTCTGACGACGCTGGCCTGCCTGCTGATACCGGCCGGCGTCGCCTGTTGGAGCGTGTGGAGCCTGTGGCGGCTGATCGGCGGCGTGCGCGCCGGTGACTGGCGGAGACCAGGATGGTTCGGCCACGTCCCATGGCTGTCGTTGCTCGGCACGGCAGTCGCGTGGCTCTGCGGAGTTCTGTTCGGCGGCTCGCTCGACATCGCCGAGTCGTGTACGTATCAGCATCACCAGCAGTACGACGCCGCATACCGCGAGGCACACCCCGACGGGTTTCTCTTTCCGCTGAGCACGAAGTGCAACGCCGGCTACGACCTGGTGCCGTCGTGGGTGAACCCCGCTATTGCCGCCTTCTTCCTGGTGTTCGTGGCCGGCGTGGCCGGCGCCGTCTGGACGTGGAGGGCCCGGCTGCGGCAACGAGCGAGCTTCTGATGCGCGACGCCGGCGGCGCGATGGCTCGGACGACTATCCGGTGATAATGTCGCTACGCTCCGCGCTTCCGTTTTCCACGACGTCGCAGAACGGAGGCGATCCCGGTGTACCAGTTGCTGCCCATCTATCCGTGGGTCGAGGACGACGCCGGGCCGGTGCAGTTGCGCACCGGCGAGGCTGGAGGTGGCGTCCGACGACAACGGGCCAGGGTGAGCGCCGATGGTCGGTGACGTCCACGCTCTGCTCGTCGGGATCGACGACTACGGCGGGCGGCTCCCTGGGCTCAACGGCTGCGTCAACGATATCCGCGGCTTTGCGGAGTTCCTGGTCGGACGGGTGCCCGAGGAGCGTCTGCACGTCGTGACGCTGTTCGACGGCGAGGCCACCCGGCAGCGGGTCATCGACGGGTTCACCGGCCACCTGTCCGGGGCGGGCGCGGGCGACGTGGTCGTGTTCTACTACTCCGGGCACGGATCGCAGGAGCCGGTCGAGGAACGGTACTGGCGCCTGGAGCCGACCGGCCACAACCAGACCATCGTGTGCTACGACAGCCGTCGCCCTGGCGTGCCGGACCTCGCGGACAAGGAGCTCAGTGAGCTGATCGGCGGGGTCGCCGCCGGTGGGGCCCATGTGCTCGTCGTGCTGGACTGTTGTCATTCCGGCGGTGGTACGCGCGATCCGGGCACGCTACCGGCCGACGTCCGGGCTCGGTTTGCCCCACCCGCCGAGCGTCCCCGTGCCCTGGATGCCTACCTGCCCGGGGTGGGCCGGGCCATGATCGAGGCCGGCGGCACCGACGCCGCCGTGGCGGCTCCGCGTCATGTGTCGCTGGCGGCCTGCGAATCCGGCCAGCTCGCCGTCGAGATGCCGATCGGCGCCCGGCGCCACGGGATCTTCTCGGCCATGCTGCTGCGCGCGCTGGCCGATCTCGGGCCCGCCGCCACCTACCGCGAGCTGCTGGGCGCCGCCACCGCGGCGGTGCGTGATCGGGTGTTCGACCAGCACCCCGTGGGGTATGCCGCCGAGCCCGGAGACCTGGACGAGCCGGTGTTCGGCGGCGCTGTCCGGCTGCCGCGCTCCCAGGTCACGCTCGAACACGTCCGGGGCGCCTGGTGGATCGACGCCGGCAGTGTGCACGGCATCCAGCCGCCGCAGGGCGCCGAGACCACGGTGGTCGCTGTACTGCCACCACGGCGGGCGGATTCAGCGCTGCCCGATGCCGCGCCGCCGCTCGGTTCGGCGCGCGTGGTCGAGGTGGAGCCGGCCAGGTCTCGAGTGACGATTGCGGACGGGTGGCAGCCGGACAGCGGCGTGCGGTATCCGGTGGCGGTGACCGACGTGCCGTTGCCGCCGGCAAGCGTCGATCTGCGCGGTGACCCGGGCGGCGTGGCGCTGGTGCGGGCCGCGCTCGTCGGGTCGCCGCACGTCGAAGAGGGCACGGGCGACCCGGGTACGGCGGGGGACCGGTTCGTGGTGCTGGCCGAGGCCGGCCGGCTGACCGTCGCCCGCGCCGACGCCACCCCGCTGGCCGAGCCGGTGCAGTCCACATCGGACGGTGCGCGTCTCGTTCGGCGGCAGCTGGAGCATCTCGCCCGCTGGCACCTCATCAAGCGCCTCGACAACCCGGTGTCGGTGCTCGCCGGATCGCTGAGCATCGAGGTGGTGGCCGCGCGGCCCGGCGAGCCGGCACCGAGGGCCGGGGAGCTGCCGCCGATCGTCCCGGCGGACGACGGGCGGATCCTTCTGCGGTACCAGCACACGCCGACCGGCCTGCGTCACCCGTACATCTACGTGTACCTCCGCAACGACAGCGCCCGCGACCTGTACTGCTCGCTGCTGGATCTGACCGATCGGTTTCGCTGCCACAGCCGGCTGTTTCCCGGCGCGCTCATTCCCGCCCGCACGACGGTGGTCGCCTTCGAGGGCCGGCCGATCGACGTGTCGATCCCGAAGGAGCGCCTCGAGGCCGGTGGGACCGAGGTGCACGACTGGTTGAAGCTGATCGCCGCCGAGCAGCGGTTCGCCGCGGACGCGTACGAGCTGCCGACTCTCGGTGGCACGGTGGGGTACCGCGGCGGCGATCGCCGGCGCGGGCCGCGCACAGTGCTGGACCGCCTCGCCAACCGCGCGGTGCACCGGGACGCGGGCGACGAAGCGGTCGACGTACCCGAGTGGACCACGACGCTCGTGACGTTGCGCACCGTGCGTGACGCATGATTGGCTGCGCCGCTCACCACCCGGTGGTCAGCATCGCCTCGGCCAGATCCGCGACCGCTTCCGGCGGGCCGGCGACGGCCCGGTCGGCGAGGGCGACGATGTCCGCCGGGATCGGCCGGATACCGCAGTAGGCGGCCGCCGCCTCGTGCAGGTCGTCTCGGGTGCTGCCGGCGTCCAGGAGCAGGCGCAGCGCCCGGGTCACGTCCTGACGCTGGCCGCGACGCAGCTCGACGCCGGGCCGGTCACCGGGCAGCGTGAGGAAGTAGACGTCGTGCAAGTGCCCGGCGGGCGACACGGTCGAGCGGTCGACCGAGGAGCCGGTCGGCCGGGTCAGCGCCGCGTACAGGCGGCGGTGGACGCTCGTGAGCGCGCCGAACAGGTTGGTGGCAAGGGCACGGCGCTCGGCCGAACCGGCCGGCCCGCGGTCGGCGAGCGTGTCGGGGCCGGTGACCGCGCAGACCAGCTGGGCGGGGTCACGGTATTCGGGCGGTGCGTCCCGCAGCTGCGTCGCGCCGAACGCGAGCTCGAGCGGGACAAGCTGCGGGCGCCCGTCGATCGCGCCGGGCAGGCCCCCGGGGGTGATGACCGCGAGGGTGCCCGGGTACGGCCCCGGCGCTCCTGCGGGCAGCTCGTTGTCGCGGCGGTAGGCGTCGTCCAGCCGCTGCAGGGCGTTCCACAGCCTGGTGGCGTGCCCGGCAGGCATCAGGAACGACCGGGCCCAGCCACTCCCCACGGAGCGGAGGAAGTCGCCGCCGATGAGCCGGCCTGATCCGGCCTCGTACGTCACGTCGCATTCGATCCGCACGCCGCTCACTCCGTTCGCATCGGCCGGACGCGGATGCGCGGGCAGCCGAACAGCACGAACGCCGCCCAGGTCGGATCACCGGCGGCGTGGATCGCCAAGCGTGCCCGGCGCAGGGCCTCGCCCACCGGCACGCCGGCGCACAGCAGCTCGTAGAACTCCTCGGCCAGTGCGCGCGAGCTGTCGTCGTAGATGGGCCACAGACTGCCCAGGTAGTTCGCGGCGCCGCTGAGCAGGAAGCTCGCGGCCAGGCCGGTCCACGCGGCAGCGGCCGGGCCGCCGCCGTTGAGCAGCCCGCTCTGGCAGGCGTTGCCGAAGACGATGGGGCTGCCGTCGAGCGGGGGCAGGCCGAGCGGGGTGAGGATGCCGCTGTCAAAGACGAGGCCGGACCGTTCCGGGCGGGCCTCGTCGTAGCGGCCGTGGCCGGCGAAGTGCACGAGGCCCGCGGCCGGCAGGCCGGCGATGAAGTCGAACAGGTCGCCCTCGCCTTGTAGGAACGTGGTGGCGACGTCGGCCTGCTGGTCGAGCCGCGCGTGGACCGCCCCGGCCTCGGCGCGAGCGCCGGGCAGTGGCCGGGACCGCACAGCCAGGCCGGCGTCGGCGACGACGGCGCCGATCCGCGGCGGCCGTGGCACGTCCTCGGCGAGTGCCGCCCGGAGCACGAGCAACGCGGTGGAGTCGAGGTCCGGGCCGGCGAGCCGGCCGACGGCGTAGCGGGTGGCGATCGGCGGATCACCGACGAGCTCGATCGGGAAGTCCGCCCGCGAGGACATGAAGCCCAGGTAGGCGGGGGCCATCTCGCTCAGCCGCGCGCCGGCCGCGCCGAGCACGTCCAGCCCGATGGGTACCGGTGCCGGCGGGGACGGCTCGTCCTCGGTGGCGAGGTCCCGGCCGGGGTCGGCGCGTGCCGTCCAACGGGCCGCGTCGAGCAGCCCGGCCGCGGCGGCGAGGCGCGGGTCGCGGCGCGGCAGCTCGCCGTCGACGAGGAGTACCGGTGCATTGAGCGCGGCCGCATAGTTCGCCGCGAGGAGCGCCCACGGCCGCTCCTCGGGCGAGTCGGTGACGAGCATGGTGTAGCCGGACGGGGCCATCTCCGCGAGCAGTCCGCGGTTTGCCAGCAGTTCCGGATGCCGCGACGGCAGTTCGGCGAGGAGATCTGCATGCGCCCGTGCGGCGATGGCGTGAAAGGCAGCGGCCAGATCGGCCGGGTCGGCCGGCAGCTCGTGCACGGTCCACGCGCCGGCCGGCAGGCGGGCCGCGGCCGGCGCGGTGGCGTACACGACCGGCGGGGCCAGCTGTGTGCACGCCTGGACGCCGTCGTCGGAGGCGAACAGCAGGATTGCACCGAGGTGCCGGGCCAGCGGGATGGCCGCCACGAGCGCCGGATCACCGGGGAGGAGCAGGAGCACGGGCCGGCGCGGGAGCGTGAGGGTCATCAGCTGCCGCCGCACCGGCGAGACGGCATCGCCGAGCACGAGCCGCGGCGGGTGGTCGGACAGGTCCCGGTAGCGGTCCAGCAGTTCACCGAACCCGGCCGGCTCCCGGAACAGTGTCCGGAGCCGCCGGTTGCCTGTCGGGTTGCCCTTGGTGCTGACGAAGACCGGCCGGCCGTCGACGAGTTCCGGGATGTCGTCGGGGTTCACCCGCCGCAGGGCGGCGAGGTCGAGCAGCATCTGTGCCGCGGCCGGGGCGGACGCTCGGTCGGCGCAGATCACTTGGACGCCGCTGAGCGCCTCGTGGTAGGTGCCGAATGAGGCGGCGCTCTCCAGTAGCCATGCGCTCATGCGGGACTGGATCCGTGCGCGTAGCCACTCGGCGGCGGCGCAAGCGACCGGATACTCGTCGGGGTCGACGATGAGGAGGAGCTCCCGGCGCGGGTCGACCAGGGAGCTGAGGAGATCGTCGAGATGGTCGAGGTCGTCCGGGAGGCCGACCATCACCAGCACCGTGACCGGCAGGCTGCCCAGGGTGTCCAGCGCCTCAGTCGGAACCCGCGCCTGGAATGGAAACAGTGGTGCGAAGGTCTGCAGGGCGGTCGCGGGCATGCCGGGGTCCGGTGCATCGGCGAGAAACGACCCGGCGCAGACCGCGCCGGCGACCGGGTCACCGGTCTTGACGAGGAAGGCGACCTGCGCCGCCGAGATCCGCGGCGTGGCCTGCAGCAGCAGGAAGACCTCCCGGGCTGCCACCTCGAGCACCGGCCGGTCCGGGGGCCCGTGCACCCGCAGCCGTTCGTCGCCGCCGTCGAGCAGGTCCGCGGGCAGCAGGACGTGCAGGGTCAGCCCGGGCCGGCCGAACAGCAGCACCCGCGTGTGGTCGGCGGCCGCCGCCGACGTTGCCGGGTCCAACCGGCCGGCGGTGGTGTCGAACGCGCCGAGGTACGGCAGGTCCGGCGTCAGCCGCAGCGGTTCGGGTCCCTGGGTGGTCAACTGCAGCATCCACGTGTCCCACGTCGGCACCGGCAGGGCGGCGGCGACGAGCTCGAACGGCGTGCCGTCCTGGTGCCCGGCGACGCGGGCTCGGGCCGTCGCGGTCGGCAGCGGGTCCCAGTCCATCATCGGGCGTAGGTGCCCGGAGGCGAAGCGGGCGAGGTCGCGCAGGTCCGCGGTGGGTATCACGCCGGCCTCGACGGTGTCGGCGACAAGACCGCCGAGCCGCACGTCGCGGGCCTGGGCCGAGATGCGCAGCGCGAGCCCGTCCGGGCCGGTGCGCAGCGACAGGCCGCACACCGTCTGCCCCGCGGAGACGGCCGCGTCCAGCCACCGCGCCCGAGGCCGGGCGAGCGCGCGGACCACGGCGTCCGTGCTGCCGGTCAGCGCCCGGTAGCGTTCGTGCGCTCCGGACAGGTACCGCGGCTCGCCGGTCAGGTCGTGCAGGTCGACCCACAGGGCGGCCTGCAGCAGCGCCAGCAGATCCGCCAGTCCGTCGGTCAGGCCCGGGTAGTTGCGGTCCAGCCCGGCATCGACCATCTGCTGCAGGCTTTCCAGCGCGGTCATCCGGGCGTCCCGCGCGATCGCCGGTGGCAGGCCGGCGCGCCGCTCCGCGAGGTTCCACAGATTGAGCAGCATGCGGGCGCATTCCAGCATCAGGCTCGGGTTGCGGCCGTTGCCGGCGGCCGTGGCGTCGGCGGCCGCGGCGATGGAGGTGCCGGCGCACAGGTGGATGAAGTCGGCGGTCGATGTATGGGTGGCGCCGGCGACGGTGCAGGTCCAGTCGTACATCGCCCGCTGCAGGTCGCCGTCGGCGGCGCTGCGCTCCCGCAGGTACCAGCCGCAGACCGCCGTCGCCACGTGCGCCACCATCGAGGCCGCGGTGCCGGCGCGCGCGGGCGCGCCGGCCGCCTCCGCCTCCTGACGGGACTGGGTGAAGTGCTGCGCGGCGCGGCGGTACCACCGGGCCGAGTCCATGGACTTGCGGTGGATCCACGTCGCCTCGTAGGTGGCCTCGGCCAGGTCCACACAGATCAGGCCGAGGTTGAGGTGATCGAGGTCGATCCCGAGCGTCCCGCGCGGGGCGCCGTCGCCGGCCAGCCGCTCGTCGACGGCCAGGACGCGCGTCATCAGCTCCCGAGCCTGGCGCAGCTGCTCGATACGAGCGTCGCCGTCGAGGCGGCGGGCCCGGTCGCGGTAGCCCATCGCGAGGTTGTTCGCCGCCGCGGAGAACCCGGTCGGCGCCTGGTCGGCGGGCCTGGCCGCGACCGCCCGCTCGAGGAGGTCGATCCCGGCGTCGAGCATGTCCTCGGCCGCGTGGTCCGGCAGGTGTCCGTGCAGGCTTGCGGCGGCCCAGCCGACGTTGTTGAGCGCGTGTTCGAGCGCCGGGTCGCTGTCGCCTGCCGGGGGCAGCAGCGCGCGGTACCGCTCGGTCAGCTCGTGGACCATCGCCGCGATCTCGCCCTTGCGGTGCGGCAGCATGTCGGCGGCGTTCGTCGCGACGAGGGCCAGCCGGCCGGCCACGGTGACCCAGTCCTGCGCGGGTGCGCCGGCCGCCGTCATCGCGTCGAGGTCCGCCCGCAGCCGGTCCAGCGCGGCCTCTTCGTCCTGGCCGTACAGCGCGTCCATCGTCGCGACCGGCACCAGCGCCGCGAGCCGGTCGCGTTCGCCCGGCCCCCGCTGCTCCCACGGCGGCACCATGTCGGTGACCAGCGCGCGGAAGCCGTCGCCGTCCGGTGCGTCCGCGACGAGGTCGAGCGCCCGCCGGGCGAGCCCGTGCCGCTCGTCCCGTTCCGCGGTAATCATCGACCGGGCGGCCAGGACGTGCGCCTCGATCCGCCGGCGCAACGGCTCAGGCAACCCCTCGTCGTCGATCTCGAAGCCGGCGGCCTCCGCGGCCGGCCCGCCGTCGTTGGTGTCCAGCGTCTCGTCAATGTAGGCGCGCAGCAGCTCGACCAGCACCTCGCCGCGGGTCTGCGGTTCGGCGGCGGCCCGTAGCGCCTCCCGCAAACTGTTCCGGGCCCAGGCCCATTGCCCGTCGCGCTGGAACCAGGTCGCGGCACGGCGCAGGGCCTGCGTTGCGGTGTCGGGGTCCTGCTGGCCGCGCAGCATCCAGACCAGCCCACGCATCATCCGCACAAGGTCGGGCGCGAGGTCCTCGGCCGCGTGCAAGCACCATTCGAGCATCGACAGGGCGAGGTCGGCATCCCCGGCGTCGACCAACTCGACGGCGGCGTTGCAGACCGTGCCGGCCGCCCAACCGGCCGCGTTCTCGTCGACATCGGCGGCCTCGACCAGCACGGCCGTCGCCTGCTCGATCCGATCGCGGGGTTCCACGTCGGCAAGCGCTTCGAGCCGCTCCGCGAACTGCGGGCGTCGCGAACCGTCGGTCCGCAGGACGTGGCCCGTCGCGCGGATGACGAAGTGCGGCAGCTGCAGGTGCCGGGCGGGGAACTTGCCCTCCGGATCCGGGTCGCCCCGCGTGGCCTGAGCGATCCGGTCCATGGTTGCCAGCGCGACGTACCCGGCCTCCCCGTCGTCCTCGTATCCCTCGAGGTATCCCTCGTGGAACTGCTGCAGGCGCGGTCCCCACAACTGGAACCGCAACGGCAGCAGATCCGCGACAACCTGCTCGAGCGACGCACCGAGCCCCGCCGAGGACTCGAACGTCCGCATGACTCCGTGTTCGGTGAAGTTCTCCAGCATGAGCGCGCCCGACGTGATGCCGGCGCGGTGATGCATGAGGCCGACGTTCTGGCCCAGCAGCCGGCAGGTCGCGAGGTATGGCCGCGTGGCCAGAGCCTCCGTGCGCGGTATCGGCACCGTGTGGGCGAACTGGTGCCACCGTTGCCAATATCGGGCGCGCCCGGCGGCCACCTCGTCCCATCGATCAGCGCGCAGCGCCCGGGTCACGTCTTCGGCGAGCGCTTCCAACAGCGGCCCGGCGGCGCGGGCGGTCGCCTCCTCGACCCGCAGCATCGACGCAGCGTCGACCAGGTCCTCGATGGCCGGTGCCTCGGCACACAGGTCGATGCCGTCGACGACCCCGGCCTCCTCGTCCAGCCGCTCCGCCTCGGCGAATGCGAACAACGGCGCCATGGAGAACAGTGACGAGCCCGACCCGGACAGTGTGACCCGGCTGAGCATCCGCCAGCCGGTGGCTTCGCGCCGCAACGCCTCCGGCCGGTTGCGCACGCGGTCTTCGGCACGCTCCAGCGAGGGCAGCCCACGCAGCACCATGCCCACACAGACGCCGACGACCCATTCGAGCCGTTCGCACTCCTCGACCGCCTCGCCGGCCGCCTGCACCCAGCCGTCCCCGTCTTCGTCCCGCGGCCGGGTCAGCAGCTGGACAAGCTGCCGCGTCGCATCGCGGTACGGCTCGTCCGCCATGATCGGCGGCGCCTCGATCGGGTGCCCGGCCAGCAGGTCGCGTAGCGCCTGGACAAGCCGGTCCTCGACGAACGATGGACCGATCATGGATGCCTCCTGACCGCCGGCCGCGCGATTGCGAAGCCATCGTCATTATGCGGCGCCGCCGCCATGCCTACTGGGCACGCGGACTGAGCTCGGGACTCGTCAGCCGGCGTTCGATCGCGTTCTTGCGTCGGTTGACCACGCCGGCGAAATTGACCAGGACGCCGAGGTAGACGACCGTCTCCGACGCCCACATCTCCACCTGGGAGCCGCCGCCCGGGCGCGGCTCGATGTCGATGGACATGGTGATACCGCCCCGGACGCCGCGCCGGCGCATGTTGATGGAGCCCGGGCCTGACGTAGTGGTCCACAGCAGCGCGATGGGGCCCGTGAACGCCTCGCGGACGATCTGGGCCACCTGGGCGGGACTGGAGGCGGTCTGGACCGTCGTCGTCTCGAGGGCCTTGCGCGTCTCGATGAACTGCCACACGAGGACGCCCACGATGCCGGCGACCAGGACAAAACAGAAGAAGCCTTCCACGGTACTTCCCTTTCTTGACGATGGCGGACGGCGGAACTAGCCCTGCTGCCCACGACGTTGGGCGAGGCGCAGCATCTCGTTGGCGTTGAACATCCCGGGCGGCAGGCCGCGCTCGAGCTTGAAGTCGAGGCCGGCGTCGATCAGCGGCAGCGCCGCGGGCATTTCCAGGCAGTCGTCGAGCATCTGCCAGACGAGGCAGGCGGCGCCGAACGTGGCGAAGCCGCCGTCGTCGCCCGCGACCACGGTCCGCAGCTCAACCAGGAACCCGTCGGGGTCGGTGGTCGCGTAGTCGCGCAAGGCGTCGAAGCGCGTCACGACGGCCATGCCGTCGACGCCGCTGTGGTGGATGTCGAGCGTGTACCGCCCGAAGTTCTCCAGCCAGCTTGCGATGTCGGCGGGGAATCGCGGCCGACGAGTACCGCGGAACAATCTCATGCCGTCCTCTGACGGACCGGTCCGTCAGAGGACGGCATGAGCCGACGGCTGCCGCGCACCTCCTACGGCTACCTCGCCCCGCCCGGCGCCAGGGCCCGGGGCTGGGAGTGCAACCACGGCTGCTCGATCAGCGACGCGCCTGCGCCGCGGTCGTGGCCGCACCCGTGCCGTGAGTGCGGCCGGCCGGCCGACGCCGCCTTCGAGGAGCCGTGGGCGCACGAGGCCCGGGGGTACTGGATCCGGCATCGGCTGAACGATCCGAACTCGCCGCTGCGGGAGAACTTCCGGCTGGAGCAGCAGCTCTGGGCGTACAAGGATGCGCGTTTTCGCAAGGACCGCCCGGCGGCGGACGCCGCCTGGGAGGCGTATCGCCGCGCCGTGCCCGAGGTGTGGCGCCGGGCCGGCAGCTGGTGGATCGGCTCGTCCGGAATGCTCGCGCGACGCGCTCACCGGCCGAGGCACGGCACAGCAACGGCACCGGGCGTGGTGGGGGGCCGTCGGGGCATCCTCGGGTACCGCAGGAAAAGCCCGAGTCGCCGTGGCGTGGGCCGAATGGGCCGTCGGCACCGGCGTCGCCGACTTCGCCGCCGAGGCGTATCAGCATCTTGTCGCGCTGACGGCCCGCGACGCCGCGGTGCGC
Organism: Dactylosporangium darangshiense; assembly: GCF_039537565.1. Classification (NCBI taxonomy): domain Bacteria; kingdom Bacillati; phylum Actinomycetota; class Actinomycetes; order Micromonosporales; family Micromonosporaceae; genus Dactylosporangium; species Dactylosporangium darangshiense. The sequence goes on along the minus strand of NZ_BAABAT010000073.1, from coordinate 4,148 downwards.
TCCGGCGCCGGCGCGAGGGATCGGGTGCTCGCAGCCGCCCAGGAGTACGCCGAGGAGGCCGGCTACTGGCTGGCCCGCACCGGGCGGCACCGGGAGGCGGCGCTCGCGCTCGAGACTGGCCGTGCCGTCGGCCTGACCGAGGCCCTCGCCGCGGTCTCCGAAGGGGACCCGCCGGACAACGGAGCGCGCTACGAGGACATCACCGCCGAGACGGGCGATGGGGCGATCGTGTACCTCGCCGCCGCAAAGGCCGGCGGATACGCGCTCATCGTCGCCGCCCGGCACGACCCGCAGTACATCAACCTGCCGAGGCTCGACCGGGCCACCGTCGCCGCGCTCGTCGGCGACGTCCTGCCCGCGCAGCAGCCGTCGACCGGCATCGCGCGGATGCGGGAGATCGTCCCGGGCCGGTCGCGGCCGACGGATCCGATGGCGGTCGCGTTGCGGAAGCTGTTCGAGGACGGGCTCAAGAACCTCGTTCCGGGCGCCGGGGGCCGCATCGTCACCCTGGTCCCGGTCGGGCTGCTCAGCTTGCTCCCGATCCACGTGGTCGTGCCCTTTCCGGCGGTACGGTATGTGCCGAACGCGCGCGCCCTGGGCCGCTGCCGGGCCGTGACACGGGAGCTGGCCGGCCGGGACGACACGCTGCTCGCCGTCGACGTGCCCGGCGGGCACGGCGCGGGCCCCGGCGGCTACCTGCACCACGTGGCGCGCGAGACGGCCGAGGTCACGCGGCTCTGGACCGGCTCGCCAGCGCGGCCGCTGCACGCCTGCACATGGGCGGAGTTCCGCGCGGCGGCCGACCGGCACAGCGTGTGGCACCTCGCCTGCCACGGCGCGGCGGAGCCCGGGTCCATCCTGGACACTCGGCTGTACTTCGCCGACCGCCACATCACCCTGCAGGAGCTTCGCCGCGCCCTGCGGCCGGGCCGGCGACGGCTGGCGGTGCTGTCCGCGTGCCAGACCAACATCATCGGCTCGGCACTGCCCAACGAGATGGTCGGGCTGCCGTCGGCGCTCATCCAGATCGGTTTCGCGGGCGTGATCGCGAGCGCGTGGGCGGTCGACGACCTCGCCACCACCTACCTGATGGCGGCCTTCTACCGGCACTGGCGCCGCGAGGGCACCGAGCCGGCCGTTGCCCTCGGCCGCGCCCAGCGGTGGCTGCGCGGCGCGACCTGGGCCGACCTGGAAGCGCTCCTACCCGGCGTCGGCCCGCGCGACGACGCCGAGTACCCCTACGCGGATCCCCGCTACTGGGCGGCGTTCGCCTACACCGGCGCCTGACCGGGCTGCGATCACGGGAAGGTCATCCTCTTTGAGAAGTGCGTCATTTCTGGTCGGGCCGGGGTGCACAGGACCCGGTGTCGCCGGACGCGTCAGGCCGCACGCGTCGATCAGCTTGTCGTCCATGGTGACCTTGACGGCCTCGGTGGTCCCAGGGAAATTCGGTGCATTGACGAAATGCGAGCCCTAAAATGCGTGGAGTGACCGCGGACGACGACGTGCCTTCCGACCTTTCGCATCTCGGCGCGCCGATCGGGCCGATGATCCGCGTCCACGGCGGGTTCGCCAACCGCATGTACCGGCTCGACACCGACCAGGGGTCGTTCGCGGTGAAGGAGTTGAACCTCGTCGACCGCCGCTGGACCTACCACGTCGAGGACGTGTTCAGGTTGGAGCGGGCGGCCTTCGCCGCCGGCATCCCGATGCCAGAGCCGATCTCGGCCAGCCAAGACACGCTCGTCCACCGATGGGTCGAGGGAGAGAAGGTGCCCGAAGCGCCGGTGTCGGAGGCGTACGCGTTCGAGATCGGTGAGATTCTCGCGCGCATCCACGCGCTCGACGTCGAGTGGACCCACGTGTCGATCGAGGACCCGACGCCGCGGGACTGGCCCGAGCTCGCCGAGCGGGCGGCGGCGACCCGACAGCCGTGGGCCGACGAGCTCGCCTCCAACGTCGAGACGTTCCTCGCGATTGCGCACTTCGTCGACACCTGCGAACGGCCGGGCCCCGTCGTGCTGACCCATAAGGACATCCAACCGTGGAATCTGCTCGCTCGAGACGGTCGGCCGGTGGTGCTCGACTGGGAGCTTTCGGGGATGCTCGACCTGTCCAGTGAGCTCGGCTCGACGGCACTGAGCCTCGCGAAGGGACCTGGCTTCGACGACATCGAGCCCACCATCTTCCGCTCGGTCCTCGACGGGTACGTCGCAGGGGGCGGAGCGCTGCCGCCGTCGGGTCCAAGCTGGTTCGTGTTCATGATCGGCGGCTGGCTGGGGTTCACGAGGTGGAACATCCTGCGCTGCCTCGCCGGTGTCGAGGCGAGCACCGGCCCTGACCTCGCGCTGTCGCACGAGTCCGTGCGCAACGGCGTGCGCGGCCTCCCCGACATTTTCGGCCGACTTCCGCAGCTCGAGGCGCTGCTCGTGTGACAGTGACCCGCTGTATCGAGGTCGTCGTAGTCGGCTGACAGGTGCTGAGCGATCAGCGCATGGAGGCGGGTCATGCCCTCCAAGCCTTCAGGTAGCCCAGCCTCCTCACGACCAGCGGGCGCACGGTCTGCCGCAAGACCTCGAAGGCCAGATGAGAAGAGTGCTGACCCGCCAGCCGCGACCAGAGTCATCCTGCCGCAGCAGGCTGATGTGGATGGCTCGCGGTGTCAGATCTCGTCAACGTTCCAGTGAGCTTGTTCGTCAGCTGGTGTTTCGAACCACCACCCCGTGAGTCTGCGTGCTCTGCTGCGGACGCGGGCGATTCCCGACGGGCTGTTGCACGCGGCGAAGGGCGGCCACAGGAAGACGAGGATGGCGAGCTCTTCTGCAAGCAGCGCACGCTGCAGCGTATGGCGCTCACACGGCCGATTGTGCAGGTAGGCATCGACCAGTGCCGGGGGGACGGTCACGCCGGCGGGTGTGACGCGGACGCTGAGGAAGGCCAGGTCGGATCCGGGCCGACCGATGCCGGCCGCCTGCCAGTCGCAGAACACCAATGAGTCAGCAGCGTGCACGATGTTGTCTGTGTGGCAGTCACCGTGGGTGAAGACCGGCGGCAGTGCCCTGATTTGATTCTCCAGCTCGACGCGTTGGGAGACGAGGTCGGCGAGCTGCGGGAGGGTGGGGGCCCAGAAGGCGTAGATCTCTTCGAGGTCGGGGTCGGCGAGAGCCTTTTGTAGCGCATCGGGTCGGTTCCAGTCCGCATCAGTCGGTAGCGGCATGCTGTGTAGGGTGGCCAGCTCCCGACCGAGGTCCGCCCACATGCCCGCAGTCCACGCCGCAGCCTCCAGGGGTTCGCCTGCGGCCTCGAGCAACACGGCTCGTCCTCGGCATCCACGCAGTCGAGAAGCCTCGGTGTGCGCACCGGGGCGACCGGCGCGATGTCCTGGTAGAAGCACAGTTCCCGCCGGGCAGCTGCCAGTGCCTGCGGACCTAGCGTGGCGGGTGTGACCTTGAGGTACGCGGTCCGGCCGTCGATCGTGCGCACGGCACGGACGCCAGCACCCGATCGGGACTCGAGCCCCGCGTCAGACTCCGTGGCGACTACCCCGAACTCATCCTGCACCGTCGTCATGAAATGACTCGACATAAGAGCGGCTACTCCTCGAACTCCTATATTGCTCTACTGTGCGCGTAGGGCGAGCGCTCGGCGAACTGGCCACGATCTGCGATCTTCAACGTGACCGCATGAACGATCGCTGGGTCACAACAGTGCACTACTTTCGGCAGGACAGGACGCCGAGATCTCGCCGAGCCAGTGACCGTCCATGAGGAGCACCAGCCGTCCGTCGCGCACCGTCAGGGGCATGCGAGTGCCCTGCGTCGGCCCCATCAACTCAGCGGAACGAAGCAGCCGGAGGCGGGGCCGTCTCGCGAGCGAGGAGGACTCAGCGGGCGGGAACCGCCTCGGACGACGGCCGCCACTCCCGCCTGATCAGCCCGTACATCCACGAGTTCGAGACCTCGCCGTTCACGACGCAGTCTTCGCGCAACGTCCCTTCACGCACGAATCCGAGCCCCGGCCGGCGCGCAGTGGCCGCGGACGACGCCACGGTCGCGCTGCGACTGCTGGTCGACCGCCGCGACGAACTCGGCCGAGCCCGCACCCAGACGGTCAGCCGGATCCACCGCCTGCTGCTGGAGCTGATCCCC
>NZ_BAABAT010000072.1:0-38369 GCF_039537565.1 Dactylosporangium darangshiense | reverse complement strand
CACGGGACACACCGCTACCGTTACCCATGAACGTCCTCCTCCTGCGATGGGACACCAAGCCCGACAAGCGCATCAGGGGGACGTTCCCACGTCCTGCATCGACACGCAGAACGTCTTTCTATGCCGCGATGTGCTCGTCACTCCCTGTGGAGTGAAAGTTGCCGCCTGCCGTTCGGACGCGCTGGGGTCAGGGCCCGGGCGTGCTTTGGCAAGGCGACGCTGGTTTGATGCGTCAGGGGCTCGCGTCGGCGGGGCCGACCGGCTCACCGCGTGCGATGGCCCGGTCCCACAGCGAGCCGACCATGCCGGCCAGCAGGTATGCGACGCGTTCGACCATCTCGTCGTCGCGTTCCAGGTGGCCTATGTCGAGCCACACCAGGAACGCTTCGGTCGTCGCGTTCGCCACGAGCCCGGCCATCCAGGCGCGTATCAACGGATCGGCCACGTTGGCGAGCAGCGTCTCAATGCGTTCCCGCTCGGCGTCGCCCAGCTCACGGACGTAGTCCGAGAATTCCGGCTCGCGGACGGCGTGGCGGTACAGCAGTCGGTACCCATCGGGCAGCTCGCGGGCCACGGCGAAGGTGCCCGCCAGCGCCGCCGCGGCGGCCTGGATCGCGGGATCGCCATCGGACTCGTGCACCGGTCGGGTCGGCTGGCCGACCGCGGCCAGCCTGTCGCGCACCTGGTCGAGGATGGCCCGGTACAACTCGCGCTTGGAGTTGAAGTGCCGGTACACGATCAGCTTGCTCACCCCGGCCTCAGCCGCGACCTGTTCGATCGTCGTCGCGGCGTAGCCGTTGCGGGCGAAGACCCGGGCCGCCGCGCGCAGGATGCTCGCCGCCCGCTGTGGGGCAGGCAGCAGGCGGCGGCGCGGCGGCTGGTCGGTCATCGGCTCCTATGATGCCTTTTCGGCCCGCGCCATGCTCCGGGAACGGTGACCACGCGTGAGCAGCAGGGCGACGAGGCCGCCGTACGCCACAGCGTCGCAGGTGATCTCGACGATATTGGCGGTACGCAGGTAGTACGGCCAGTCGGCGCGCTGCACCAGCGGCAGCCAGGCGTTCAACGCGGCGAACGCGACCGCCAGCCACCACCAGGTGACCCGGCGGTTGGCGCGCAGCAGCGCCGCGAGGGCCCCGAGCACCAACGCGTGCAGCAGCCCACGGCTGAGTTCCGCCGAAGCGAGCACGCCATTGCTGGGGATGGTGAACGTGGTGCCGGTCTCGTGGTAGTAGCGATGGACGAACGGCGCGTCGGCCGCGGCGAATACGAAGTAGACAGGCACCCACAGTAGCGTCGCCACTGCGATCCGCCAGACCCACGACCACCAGTGCCGGCTCGCGAGCGAGCTGCGCAACGCGGAGCCGACCGTGTCGTCGGTGTCCTTCGGCGGCCAGAACAGCGTGACCGGGATGGCCAGCCCGAGCGCCAGGATTGCCCCGGTCAGCAGCACCATCGGGGAGCTGTTCTTGATGAACAGGATCGCCTCGACCTCGTTGGTGACCGTTCCCAGCAGGTACGCCAGCAGGGCGATCACGACGAAGCGGGGCACCGTGGCCAGCCGCAGCCGCTGGGCCAACGGCCCGATCGACAACGCGCCGACCGCGCCGGCCGCGACCGCGAGCAGCAGCGGCAGCGGCGCCAGCACCTTCGGATGGGACGGCCGGGACACCACCGACGCGACCACCGTCGCCAGCAGATAGCTCAATACGACCAGGCCGGTCGCGCGCCAGGTACGCGCCACCGACGGTGGCAGCGGCTCGATCGCCTCGCTCATGCGCTCCCCCGATGTAACCACAGAGTGTTAACTGGCGAGACAACACTATGACGAGGCCCGCGCATCCCGCAAGATCGCTCCACGGCTGACGCTGAAGCCACCCCGGCTGTCCCGGCGTCCACGACGCCCGGCTGGCGGCCGCCCGCCGCGCGCTGGACACGTTGCGCCAGCAGGAAAGCGAGGCGATCCTTAGGACCTGTCGGGCTCGTAAATCCAGTTCAGCTACGCTGCCTGCGCATACTCGTTGATCAGTCCGCCGAGAATCGGGCGCCGTTGGACCCGTGCGGCGGTGAGGTCGATGACCTGCGGTGGTGGTTTTGGTGGTCGCTGGCCGAGTGACCGGTGAGGCCGGTGGCGGTTGTAGTGCTCGGTGTACTCGGCCAAGACGCTTGTCAGGTGTCGTTCGTCGACGATGAGCATGCGGTCGGTGCACTCGCGTCGTACCGTACCGACCCAACACTCCGCGAACGCGTTCGCCCGTGGTGCTTGTGGCGGTGTTTTGAGCACGTCGATACCGGCGGCGGTGAAGATCGTGTCGAAGGCAGCCGTGAACTTCGTATCCCGGTCACGCAGCAGGAACCGGAGCCCTGCGGCGCGCTGGTCGAGGCTCATGAGCAGGTTCCGCGCCTGTTGCGCCACCCAGGCGCCGGTCGGGTGAGTGGTCACGCCCATGATGTGGACCTGTCGGGTGGCCAGCTCGATAAAGAACAGCACGTAGATCCGTTTTAGTAGGACGGTGTCGACGGTGAAGAAGTCGCAGGCCAGGATCGTGTGCGCCTGCGTAGTCAGGAACTGCTTCCAGGTTGGTCCGGTCCTGCGGGGTGCCGGGTCGACGCCGGCCTGGCGCAGGATCTTCCAGACCGTACTCGCCGCGATCCGGTGGCCCAGACGAGCCAGTTCACCCTGCACGCGGCGATGGCCCCAGGTCGGGTTCTCCGCGGCCAGGGGCAGGACCAACTCGCGCAGTCCTTGGTCGATCGGTGGCCGGCCGGGGCGGGCGTGTGGATAATTCCAGTGCCGGGCGATCAGTTGCCGGTGCCAGCGCAGCAGCGTGGCCGGGGTGACGAAGAACGCCGACCAATGCGGTCGGGGCAGTAGGCGCGAGAGCGCTGCCAGCACCACCCGGTCGGCCGGTTGCAGGTCGGGGCGGTGTACCTGCCGGCGCAGCACTGCCACCTGATGCCGCAACACGAGCAGTTCGACGTCCTTCGCACCGCAGTCGCGGGCGAGCTGGGCCAGCATCTGCAGAATCTGGCGCAGGAGCAGGTACACCAACGAGGCCGACATGCTTTGAATCGTCACCGCTCACGTTCCCGGACCGCGCACAAAACCGCACGTCAGAGTCGCCGAACCGGATTTGCGAGCCCTACAGGTTGGAAGAGACGCAAGACATCATCGCGGACCTGGCGCAAGCGCTGGACGCCATCGCCACGCATCACTGACGCCGGACCGTCCAGCCGGTCGCGGCGCCGCGACACCAAGGCCGGTTCAACCCGGGTGACCGGATTTCTGGAACCCCACAGGGCCCGCAGTGAGCAGCGCCGGAGGCGGGGCCGCGGCGGCGACGAGCCGGGTCAGCAGCGCCCCGGCGTCGGCGGGAGAGAGGCGCGGCGGCAGCGGTGCCGGCGGACCCGGGTGCCAGCCCACCGGTACAGAGATCTCGCCGTTGCCGGCCTCAATGACCCGGCCGGTGATCTCGCGGGCTTCCGGCCCGAGCAGCCACGCCACCACGGGAGCGACGTGCTCCGGCGCCCACGGGTCGGCGGCCGGATCCGGTGGGGCCTCGCCCAGCCAGCCGGTGAGACGGGTCCGGGCGGCCGGCGCCACAGCGTTCACGGTGACGCCGTAGCGACCCAACTCGTCGGCGGCGACGGGGGCGAGCGCGGCGACCGCGGCCTTGGCGGCCGTGTACGCCGCCTCCGCGCGGAACCCGTACAGGCCCGCCGCCGAGGTGGTCAGTACCGCGGCGGCGGGGACGGTGCGGCCGGCCTTCGCCTCGGCGCGCCAGTAGCCGCCGGCCACCCGGAGCAACCGGAACGTCGCCGTGACGTGCACGTCGAGGAGCAGCCGCAGCTCGTCGTCGGTGAGCTGGGTCAGCGGGCCGGAGCGCAGCACGCCGGCGTTGGATACCACGCCGTGGAGCTGGCCGTAGCGGTCCAGCGCGGCGTCGAGCAGGGCGCGCGGGCAGCGCGGTTCGGTGATGTCGCCGGCGAGGGGGTGGACGCTGCCGGGTGTGTTCTGAACGGCGCCGGTGGTCTCCTTGAGCGCCGCCTCGTCGATGTCGTTCGCCACGACCGCGGCGCCCTGCCGGCACAGTTCGAGCGTGTACGCACGGCCCAGGCCGCGCGCCGCGCCGGTGACCACGACGACCCGGCCGGCGAGTGGCCCGGGCGCGTCGGCGGCCGGCTGGGCCTCCGGGGCGCGCCGGCCATCCGGTTCGGTGCGCACCCGCCGCACCAGGGCGGCGATCTGGGCGAGCATGTCGGCCTCGGAGGCGTACGGGCCGAACACGGCGTCCGCACCGCGCGCGAGCAGGTCGTTGCGGTCGCGTTCGGTGAGGACGCTGCCGCCGAACACCAACCCGACGCCCAGTTCCCGGCAGCGGCCGAGCAGCTCGTCGGCGTATGCGATGAACTCCCAGGAGTGCACCGACACACCGACGATGTCGGCGTCCTCCTGCTCGGCCACCGCCGCCAGGCGTTCCGGCGTGTTGAACCGGCCGAGGTACACCACCTCGTACCCGTGCCGCACCAGCGCCCGGCTGATCGCCATCGCGCCGACCTCGTGCTGGTCCAGGCCGAGGGTTCCGATGACGATGCGACCCGGCCGGTCGCCGCGCGCCCCGGTCACGGCTGCCTCTGGTGGACCGGCCGGGAGGCGAGGAACGCGAACGGGTCGGCGTTGAGCCCCTGCCCCTCGCGTAGGCATCCGGTGATCTCGCCGATGGTGGCGTCCGCTCCGAGCGCGGCGACGATCGGGCCCATGAGATCAGCATCCGGGTCGGCCGACGCGGAGCGCACCCGTTCCAGCGCGGCGGCCAGCGGCGCGCTGCTGCGGGTCGGCCGCCAGGCACGGATCCGCTCGACGTGCGCGCGGTCAGGCGCGAACCGCTCCTCGGCCACGTCGCGCAGGAACCGGTCGGCCTCGGGCGGTACCACGTGCTCGTTGACGCCGACTATCCGCAGCGTCCCGCTTTGCACGGCCGAGGAGTGCCGGTCCATGGCGGCCGTGAAGATGCCGCGGAAGAAGCCGTTCTCGACGAGCGTGTCCACGTCGCCGAGCTGCTCCATGTGGCGGATCGCGGCGTCGATGCGCTGCTCCAGCTCGTCGGTGAAGGACTCCAGGTAGTACGAGCCGCCGAGCGGGTCGGCCACCGCGCCGATGTTGGTCTCGGTCGCGATCACCTGCTGGGTGCGGATGGCGAGCTGGTGCGCGATGTCCGACGGCGTCCGGAACGGCTCGTCGAACGTGGAGATCTCCAGCCCCTGGACGCCGGCCATGGCCATGGCCATGGCCTGCAGGGCTCCCCGGACGATGTTGTTGGCCGGCTGGGCCGCGGTCAGCGTGAGACCGGATGTGTGCACGGCGATGTTCACCGACCACGACCGCGGATCCGTTGCGCCGAACTCCTCGCGCATCATCCGGGCGAACAGCCGCCGCGTGGCCCGGATCTTGGCGATCTCCTCGAACAGGTCCATCCGGCAGTTGACGAGGATGGCGATGCGGGGGGCGAACGCGTCGACGGGAAGGCCGCGGGCGATCAGCCGGCGGCAGATCTCCCGGATCTCCAGCAGCCCCAGGCTCATCTCCTCGACGACGTCCAGCCCTCCGTCGGAGATGAAGTACGTGTCCTCGAGGAAGGCGTGGAACCGCGGCATCTCCCGCAGCGAGAACACGATCGAGTCCAGCGACAGCCGCATCCGGATGGCGAACGGCAGGAACGTCGAGTACGAGCAGTCCTCGGCGTATATCGGTGCCTGGATCGCCGAGCCGCGCAGCACCGCCGGGTCGATGCCGTGGTGCGGGCCGGCGAGATACTGGCCGGCGAGCGCGAAGGCCGGCGGCAGCGAGTGGCTCAGCGTGATGCGGTCGAGGGGGATGCCCTCCAGCAGCTCCACGAAGTCCTGCGCGCGGCACAGCGACACGCCGGTGGTACCGACGGCGGGTTCGCACATGGGATGGTCGGGATCGAGCGCTGAGACCGTCGGGTTGTCGCCGATCACGTCGACGCCGCGGGCGCCGTGCGCCAGCAGCGCCCGCAGCTGCTGGTTGGACCGGCGTGGCGAACCCTCCCCGGACAGCTCCCGCTGGATCCAGCCGGCCGGCCCGCCGTGTGTGCGCGTCAGTCGCCCGCGGGTGAACGGATACGTCCCCGGATCGGCCAGGTTGTCGTAGTCGCGCACGCCGTCCGCCGGTCCGTAGAACGGGCGCAGCGGGATCCCCGCCGCGCTGGTGATGCCCTCGGTCATCCTCCGTCACCTCCTGATTGGCACAGTGCGAGGGCGTAGGCGCGGTAGTGCACGCTCAGCGCCTCGAGCGACAGCGGCGCTTCCGGGTGGTACCAGCTGCGAATGCCGTCGAGCATGTCCAGCATCGCCATCGCGGTGAGCAGCGGATCGGCGACGCGGAACTGTCCGGCCGCCGCCGCCTCGGCGATGACGTCTCGCACCGCGTCGCGGTACTCGCGGCGCAGCGCGGCGATGCGGCTGCGCTGCTCGTCGCTCAGCGCGTTGAGGATCGGGCTGCCGACCAGCAGCTCCTCCCGGCGGGTCACCGTCATCGCGATGTGGTCGTCGACCGCCCGCAGCAGCCTGTCCCGCGGCGGTACCGCATGATCGCGCAGCCCGGCGACGAGCCGGCCGCTGAACTCGGTGAGGAACCGGTTGACGATCGCGAACAGGATGTCCTGCTTGGTCGCGTAGTAGTGATACAGCGTCGAGGTGGACAGTCCGACCGCCTCGGCCAGGTCCCGAATGCCCACGGCGTCATAGCCCCGGCGGGAGAACAGCGCGGCGGCGGACGTCAGGATGCTGTCGGCCACCGGCTTGGCGGCGTCGTTGGACTGCGGCATCCGGTCAGTCTGCAGCACAGGGCTCACGACGGTGCGCTCGCTGCCGGCGCGGCTGCGGCCAGGGCCTTCTTGCGGACCTTGCCCGCGGCGTTGCGGGGCAGCTCTGCGACGCTGACCAGCTCGACCGGCAGCTTGTAGTCGGCCAGCCCGGTGGCCGCCCAGGCGCGCAGCTCCTCGAGCGACACCTCCTGGCCGGCGCGCGGAACCACAACGGCTCGCACCCGCTCGCCGAACAGCTCGTCCGCTACGCCGACGACGGCCACGTCCGCGACCGCCGGATGACGGGCCAGCACGCCCTCGACCTCCAGGCTGTAGATGTTCTCGCCGCCCCGGATGATCATGTCCTTCAGCCGGTCCAGCACCTGCACGTACCCGTCGGCGGCGACCCGGCCGACGTCGCCGGTGCGCAGCCACCCGTCGGCGCCGAAGGTCTCCCCGGTCGCCTCCGACCGGTTCCAGTACCCCGCGACCACGACCGGCCCGCGCACCCACAGCTCGCCGACGGTGTCCGGATCGGCGTCGAGGTCGCCGTTGACGGCGACCTCGACGCCGGGGACCGGCCGCCCCACGGTCCACGGCCGGTCCCGCCACTGCTGGCCGGCTGCGCACGTGACGATCGAGGTCGCCTCCGTCAGCCCCCAGACGTTCGCGAACGTCACGGCCGGCAGCCGCTCTGCCGCGCTCGCCAGGAACGCCTCGGCAACCGGGGCGCCGCCGAAGCAGACGGTGCGCAGGGCCGGCAGGTCGGCTGGGTCGAAGCCCGGGTCGGCCAGCATTAGCTGGATCATCGCGGTGACGCCGGCGAAGAAGGTGATGCGGTGCTCGGCGAGCGCGGCGCGCATGTCGCTCGCCGTGAAGCGCGGCTGGAAGACCCGCGCCGCGCCGTGCGCGCCGAACCCGACGAGCTGGGACACCACTCCGGTGGCGTGGAACATCGGGGCGACGACGAGGGTGCGGTCGGCCGGTTCGATGCCGAAGACCGAGCCGACGGTACCGGCGTTGAAGACCAGGTTGCCGTGGGTCTGCATGGCGCCCTTGGGCTGCCCCGTGGTGCCGGACGTGTAGAGGATGTTCGCCACGTCGGTGGCGGCGAGCGCCAGACCGGGCAGCTCGCCCAGGTCCGGGCCGGGCGCCGTCAGCTCGTCAACGTCCCAGTGCGGACACACCTCCGGCACCCGTCCGGCCAGCTCGGCGTCGACCACCGTGTAGCGCGCGGCGCAGTCGTCCAGCACGTACTCCGTCTCGCGGGCGGTGAACCGCGTGTTGACCGGCACCGCGACCGCGCCGGCGAGCTGGACCCCGCCGTAGGCGGCCGCGTAGCGCCAGCCGTTGGGCAGCGCCAGCGCGACCCGGTCGCCCGGACGCACGCCGCGCTCGAGCAGCCGGCGGGCGACGGCGGCGGCCCGCGCCGCGGCCTCGGCGTGGCTGAGCACCGTGGTCCCCTCGACGAGCGCCTCGGCGTCCGGCCACCGCTGCGCCGCACGCACGAGAAGCCCGCCGACCGTCGCCGAGCCGGGGGTCACGGCGCGTCCCCGGCGAGGGTCATGTCCGGCACCGGCTCGTCGCCGGCGCGGATCAGCTCGGTCGTCAGGCGCAGGCCGCTGACCGGGCACAGGTACTCCCGCAGCAGGATCTCCGCGCCGGGCCGGCCCGGGTGGGTGGCGAACTCGGGCTCGAGATCGTTCACCGGGGTCTCACGCACCGCGCACGCCGTGCGATAGTCGGCGGTGACCGGGCCGAGCAGGGCCCGGCCGGACAGCGACACCCACTGTGCCGCGCGGTCGTCCGGCAGCGTCACCCCCAGGTCGCCGCCGACCGGGCGGAGCCGTATGCCCGGCTCGGCGATCCGCGGGAGGCCACCGGCCGGCCGCCTGGCGGTGTCCAGCCGCTCGCGCAGCCGGCGCTCGCGCAGCCGGCCCGTCGCGGCCGGGTCCACCTGGCCGCCCGCCGTCCAGACGACGCCGTAGACGCGGGTCGCGTCGGCGTGGCCGAGCCGCCCGTGCCGGACGTCTTCGTCGACGGCGTGCGGTTCGCGAGTCAGCGGGTCGCCGTAGCCGGGGTTGTTCGCGCCGGTCCAGGCGATGACCGAGTCGGCGCCGAGCATGACCGGGGGGCCCTTGTGGTCGACGGGCTGCTCCTGTCCCGGCAAACCGTCGAGGTCCTGCGGTACCACGCCCGCCGCGAACTGCTGCGCCAGGCCTACCCCGTGCTTGACCAGGACTCGGCCCATGCTGCTCGGGTTGGCGCCGAACGGTCCGACCGCCTTGGGGAAGGAGTCGTCGATGTAGAGCGCGGCTGCCATCCCCGGTGTGCCCCAAGGCACGTAGGCCTCGGTGATGCTGCGTCCGCCGCGGTGCGCGCCGGCCCCGTCCGCACCGCAGCGCAGCGCGCGCCGGTACAGGCACAGCATGGGGTACAGCTGCTCGGTCTCCTCGATGTTGCTGGCGATGCCTTCGGGAATCCAGAAGTGACCGCCGAAGTCGGACCCGTCGGCGTCGCTGCTCGCCGGCAGCGCGCCGATCATGTTGTTGGCGTTGACCGCGATGTACGGCGCGCCCGACGCGAACTGGCCGGCGATGATCGTGCCGTACCAGTGCGGCTGCGCCGGCCCGAGCGCCTGGTCACGTAGCTCGGTCGGTCCGGCGGCGACCATTTTCGCGATCACCGAGCCGGACAGGCTGATCAGCAGCTCCATCGTGAACACCCCGGACGGGCTGACCGCAGCCGGGAAGTCCGCGCAGGACAGCGTGCCCGGGACCGGGTCGAAGTGCACCCGCCGGTAGACGCCGCCGTAGGCGCCGGCCAGGTCCGGGGTCAGCGACGCGGTGAGCGCCGACAGGAACGCGCCGACCAGCCCGGCATAGGTGACGTTGATCGAGCCGGCCTGCGGGTCGGTGCCGGCGTTGTCCACGAACAGCTCGTCGCCGCGCTTGTGCACCGTCAGCTGGTAGCGGTACAGCCCGGTGTCACCGGTGTGCGACGCCTCGGCGTAGAGCCGATGGGACCACGTGCCGTCCGGGATCTGCCGCAGCCGCTCGCGGAACACCGCCTCGCCGGCGTCCAGGACCTTGGTCATCACGGTCTTGACCGCGTCCGCGCCGTACCGGGCGATCAGCGCCTCGATCTTGCGTACGGCCGCGGTGTTCGCCGACACGGCGGCGCGCAGGTCCATCTGCACCACGCCGGGCAGCCGCGACTGCCTCAGGAACACCTGTTCCATGTCGGGCCGCAGCCGGCCACCCTCCACGATCTTGAACGGCGGGAACGCCGGCGGGTCGGTGAAGATGTCCGCGGCATCCACGCAGAAGCTGCCGACCACCGAACCTCCGATGTCGGAGTGGTGCAGCACGTTCGCCACCCAGCAGAACAGCTGACCGGCGAAGAAGACGGGAGCGGCGACAATGGTGTCGGGCTGGTGCGGTGTGCCCACATATGGATCGTTGGACAGGAACATGTCACCGGGCGCGATGCCGGGATCTGCGCTGCGGTGCTCCAGGATCCATTTGACGGTCAGCGACTGGGCGTTGGAGAAATACTGCAGGTACGGTCCGAGGAACACCAGCTCGCCCCGCTGCGTCAGGATCGACGGCTGGAAGTCCCGGGTCAGCATGGTGACCGGCGAGACGCACAGCCGCTGCAGCGTCTGGCCGTGCTCGACGTTGGCGTTGAGCAGCGCATACCGGATCACCTCGAAGGTGACCGGGTCGACGGCTGCTGTGTCGGTCTCGTGCAGGGCGAGCCCGGGGTCGATGTCCAGCGGCTCCCGCGGCACATAGCCGCGGACCACGCCGTCCCAGGCCACCGCGGTGTCGGCGGTCATGCGTTGCCCTCCTTGGTAGTCGCCTCGAGGTCCGGCAGCACGAGGCGGAAGTGGCCGCGTTCGGCGGTCAGCGACCCGCCGCGGGGCACGGCGATCGTGGTGTGCGGCAGCTCGACCAGGGCCGGCCCGGTGATCGAGTCGCCGTCGGCGAACCCGGTGCCGTCGTGGATCGCCGTGCTCAGGTAACCGCCGCCGTCGGGCCAGAACACCGACGCACTCCGGGCGGCACCGCGCGAACCGGCCGGTACGCCGGTCACCGGACCGGTCGAACCCGGCACGCGGGCCCGCACCCGCAGGGCGAAGACCTCGGCCGCTTGGAAGGCCGACGCGGCCGACGCCCCGTATCGCTGGGCGTACTCGCCGGTGAACCCCGCGACCAGCCGGGCGGCCGGCCGTTCCCCGTCCGGCGCGACCGGCACCTCGAGCGAGTGCATGAGCTGCTCCTGGAACCGCATCAACGCCCAGACGTCGATCTGTGGCTCGTCCGTCACCCCGGTGGCCAGCACGGCTTGCCGGGCCCGGTCCACGGCCCCGGCCACGGCGGCGGACAGCGCCGCGTCGTCGAAGGGCGCGCGCAGCGCCGTCTCGACCTCCACGAACCGCGTGACGTCGCCGGCCGCGATGCCGTACGCCGACAGCGTGGAGGCGCCGTTGCCGAGTGGGATCAGTACCTCACGCACGCCGATCTCGGCCGCGTACCCGAACGCGTGCACCGGCCCGGCGCCGCCGTAGGAGTAGAGGACGAAGTCGCGCGGGTCCAGACCGCGCTCCAGCGTCTGCTGGCGGATCAGCGTCGCCGCGTGGAGGTTGTTCACGTTGACGATGCCGGCCGCGGCCTGCTCGACGGACAGCCCGAGGGCCTCGGCCAGCCGACCGACCGCGGCATTGGCGGCGTCGCGGTCCAGTGGCATCCGGCCGTCCAGGAAGCTGTCCGGGCGCAGCAACCCGAGCACGAGGTCCGCGTCGGTGACCGTCGCCAAGTCTCCTCCGCGGCCGTAGCACGCCGGACCCGGCTCGGCCCCGGCGCTGTCCGGACCGACCCGCAGCGCTCCGGTCCGGGGGTCGCGGCGGGCGATCGTGCCGCCGCCGCACGCGGTGGTCCGCACGTCGACGTGCGGCAGCCGGTAGGTGTACTGGTCGATGACCGACTCGTCGGCGAGAACCGGTTGGCCCTCGATGATCAGGCCGATGTCGAAGGACGTGCCGCCCATGTCGGTGGCCACCACATTGCGGTGACCGTTGGCGGCGGCCAGCGCGGCCGAACCCGTCAGTCCGGCGGTCGGCCCCGAGTCCAGGGTGCCCAGCGCAATCTCGGCGGCCCCCGACGCCGGTACCACCCCGCCGCTGGACTGCATCACCAGCAGCGGCACCTGGAGGCCGTCGGCGACCAGCCGTTCGCCCAATGAGGTGAGATAGCTGGTACAGGCCGGTCCCACGTACCCGTTGAGCACGGTGGCGACGGTGCGCTCGAACTCGCCGAGCCGGGGCGACACCCGCGACGACAGCGAGACGAACACGTCCGGGGCCGTGGTCTGCACCATCTTCTCCACCGCAAGCTCGTGCACCTGGTTCGCGAACGACCAGAGGAACGCCACGGCCACGCTGTCCAGCCGGTACTCGGCGATGAACGCGGCGACCGCGTCCGCCGTGCGGCCCTCGTCCAGCGCCACGACCACCCGGCCCCGGGCGTCCACCCGTTCGTGCACCTCAAGGACCGCACCGGGCACGATGAGCGGGGCAGGCAGCCGCGTGCCCCGCACCCGGAAAACGTCCTCGACGCCGCGACCCGCCACCCGTCCGTGCCCGCGCATGATCGCCAGAGCGTCGCCGTGCCCGGCCGTCGTGATCACCCCGACGCGGGCGCCGGTGCGTTCCAGGACGGCGTTCGTTCCGATGGTGGTGCCGTGCCCGAACCGGCGCGTCATGCCCAGCAGCTGCCGAAGCGACAGGCCGACGCCGCCGGCGAGGTCGGCCAGCCCCGTCAGCACCCCGTCTGCCGGATTCTCCTTGGTCGACAGCACCTTCGCCGTGGCATACGTGGTTGCACCGCCGTCCGGGCGGTCCTCGATGAGCACGCAGTCGGTGAACGTCCCGCCGATGTCGATCCCCACAGAAAACATCGGACCTCCAGCATCCCGGCCGATCGATCGATCGATCGGTGGTGAGGTCAAGGTAATCCCGCAGACATCGACCGTCAACACGCGCGTGACATTCGCTCAGGTTCTTCCGGTATCCGGTCGGCCCCTATTCGACGCGGGTCCGGTCACAGGCTCGGCCGAGTTTTCGGCACCCACACGGTCTGGCTCGCGGACGGCTGGACTTATGTGGTGCTGGACGACCCGAAGTTCGGGCCGGACAACGAGGTCTGGCGGACCAAGACCGGCGGGAGGGCCGAGCGGGTGACCCTGCCCGACCAGTCCGGCTGCCGGCGTACGACGGTCCGGAACCTACAGGCCCTGCCGGACGGGCGGCTCGGCCTCGGGCGCTGGTGCTCGATGGAGGATCCCAAGCAGGACTACTTCGATCTGGTGGCTTATGACCCGGCGACCGCGCGCATGGAGCCTTTGGCGGTGCTGGGCGGCACCCCGGCGAGCGATGTCGCCTGGGCGCCGGGGCTGCGGGAGGGCTACGTCTCCCATGGCACCGGCATCTGCGCGGGCATCGCCCGGCTGAGCCGGGACGGTGCTGGGCGGATGGCCGAGCCGGTCACCTTCGACGGGCACACCTGGGTGGTCGACTTCACTTGGTTCCGGCAGGCCGGGGCCGTGTGCACGGCCGATGGCCGGGTCGAGCGCCCGGTCCTGCGCAAGGATGGCAAGAGTCTGCTGCTCTTCGCGTCGCCCACGTCCCAGGGCTAGGAGGGCGACTCCCGGATGGACCAGCCGTGGAATCTTTACCAGTGGACGCCCGGCGTCGGCCAGCCGGCACCGGTGGCGAAGGGATTCGGCGATCCGCTCGGGGCGTGGCTCGCCCCGGACGACCGCAGTCTCATCGTGGCCACGCGCCGGGAATCGCAGTATGGCGTGTGGAGGATCGATGCCGAGTCCGGCTCGGTGACCCAGCTGGCGCTGGGCCGGTCGGTGGGCGTGACCGTGTCACCGGACGGCAAGCAGCTGGCCGCGGTCTTCCAGCCGCGCCAGGGACGGGATTACGATCTCGACCACACTGAGCTCCGGGTGCTGAGTATCGGGTGATCGCCTTTGGGTGATCCACGCAGATGAACTAGATGATGAACCGTGGGCCGGATCATCGGTTCGGCCCACGGACCCTCCAGATGTCGGCCCACTGAACCCTCCGGGTGGCGAGAGGAAGGCTATGGCTAGACAAAAGACCGGGGCGAGATGGCTCGCGCTGGCGGTCGTGGTGGCCCTGGCCGCCTGTGACTCGATAACCGACACGAGCGAGCAGGTCAAATCCGCGGACCTGGTCGGGACATGGCACGGTGACTGCGGTGCCGAGCTGGTGCTGTCGGAGGGCGGCACGCTGCAAGCACGCGACTTTAGCGACCTGGAGCGCCATAAGATTTCCGGTCCGGGCAAGTGGCAAATCGCGAAGGGCACCTCAGACGGCCCGGCCTTCCACCTCGCGGTCACTCTTGACGACTCGCCTTCGATCGAAAGCATCGACTTCGCGGTCAAGAGCAAGAAGCTCACGCTCGTGCAGACGTTCGGCGATCCCGACAACAACGACACGTGCAGGTTCAGCCAGGTGTGACCCTCACAGCCAGCCCGGTCGAGGGCGGGCTTCATTCATCGGAAACTGGCGGTCAGCACGATCGACAACGGCTTCTGCCGCTGGGACGCGTCGCCGGCAGCAATCCAGTGCTGGCGGAGTGTCACCCAGGTCCTGATACCGATGTGGGCAGGATCAAGCGGAGTACGACAGGGGAGCCAGATGAGGATGGACAGGAAGTAATGCCACCGGATACGGCCTTGTCGATTCCGTCGAGGATCCGGGCTGTTGTCATGGGCCGCTAGTCACCCGAAGACTGGCGAGCATCTCATTGACCTGCATTTCGGCGCGTGCTGCGTCGGGTGCCGCGAGGCATGCGGACATGTCCAGCCAGTGCTGGTACGGCATGACGGGATCGAGCACGATGATGGCGTGGACCTCCCGGGTTGCGCCGACGGCGGCGCACTCGTCCGTTGCCGAGGTGGCGTTGATCGAGGCGGGATGCCCGTCCAGGGTGGTCTGCCTGCCTGCTTGGTCGGACAGTCTGTGATCACCGGGGGCGCTCCGTCGGGTCCAGGTGATCAATACACCGCCCGGTGACAGGGCCGCCAGCGGCATCCCAGCACATACGACCTCCCCCGCGGCCGGTGTGCTGCACGTGTCGTGCAGCTGGTCAGTACTCAGGTACGTGATGACAACGAAAAAGGCCGCGGTCGACTGAGCCGGAAATTGCTGGGGACGCCAGGAGACCGGGTGTCGGAAGGTGATCGCGCCCCCCGCGAACACCGTTGTCGGTCCATCGAGCGCGGCCGGCGACCGGGACACAGCCGGGTCGGCGGTGTGGCCACGCAGCGGCGCCGTGGCGGCCAAGACGGCGATAACCGCGGCCACTGCCGCCAATGCGATACCTGCGCTCCGTCGAGTGCGGCGGCGGGCGCTTCGACTGATAAGGGCCTCGAACGGCGGGATGGCTGCCGGGCGTCGCCGGTCGGCCTCATCGGCGAGTAGATCATGTAGGTTACGCATGGTCACCGGCGTCCTCTCGCAGCAGTGGGGCCAACGTGGCCCGTGCCCGTCCCAGTCGGGACTTGACGGTGCCGACGGGAATGCCCAACTCGGTGGCGATCTGCTCGACTGACAGGTCGAGTAGGTGATGTAGCACGACGACCTGGCGCTGCGGCAGCGACAGCGTCGCCAGCGCTCGGCCAACGTCGACCGGCTCAACCGACGGTGCTGTCGCGTTCTGGCCGGGCCCGCTACGACGCAGGGCAGCCAGCGCGTTGCGGGCGCGCCGGAACCGGTTCCACAGCAACCGGAACGCCACTCGGCGGACCCATGCTTCAGGGTCGTCGTAGCGGCAGACGCGCTCCCAGCGCGGCAGCAGCCGAATGAATGCCTCCTGGACCACATCCTCGGCTTCTGCCTGACTCCGGGCCGCCAAGGTCAACACACCGACGAGCCGTCCATAGCACGCGGTGTACAGCGCCCGAGGGTCCGGGAAGACGTCGTCGGCCTGAACTTTCACACCCCTCACACCCGCGAGTACCCCATCTGGTTCCCTTTCCAGGACAGCCCTCCGCCACGTACTCACATCGGCAGAGTCGCGCATTCGGTCTACGCCCGGCCGGTACGGACAGTGACGATCACGCCGACGGTCACGCTGCCCAGAGCGGCAAATCAGGATGCGCGGTGGTCAGTTGGAGGCTCGCGGGCGGGCACTGACGGGCGACAAGGTTCGTCGTGGTTAGCGGAGCAGGTGGCGCAGATAGCGGTCGGGCTGGTCGAGGAACGCTCGGAAGTGGTCCACGACGGCGAGTTCGGACCACGCCGTCGTTCGGATGCCGTGCTCGCCGAGTTCCAGCACGGACGCTGCCGGCAGTGCGGTCAGCACCGGAGAGTGGGTGGCCACCACGATCTGCGCCCCGGCTTCGGCCAAGGCCGCCAAGCGGGACATGAGGCTCAGGGTGGAGGTGAACGACAGGGCCGCCTCCGGCTCGTCGAGCAGGTAGAAGCCTGGCCGGGTGAACTTGCGTTCCAGCAGAGCCAGGAATCCCTCACCGTGGCTGCGCTCGTGCAGGTCCCAGTCGGGCGAGCCCGGCAGCGCTTCCAGGTACGTGTACAGGCCGTGCGTGGTCTCCGCGCGCAGGAAGTATGCGTCGCCTCGCCCTCCTGTAGTGCGCACCAGCCGCAGCACTGCGCCCAACGGGGACTCGGTGTGCCGGGTGCGGTGCATCGCGTCCCGCGAGCCGCCCTCCGGATTCAGTCCGTACGCCTGCGCCAGCGCCTCGATCAGCGTGGACTTTCCCGAACCGTTCTCGCCGACGAGGAACGTCACGCCTGCCGGAAGGTCAAGCCCCGCGTCCAGCACCGTGCGGACGGCGGGGATGCGGGCCCACCACGCGTCTGGGTCCCACTCGGCGCCCGGATCCCGCTCGACGCGCCGCACCGGGCGGGCGATTTGCCTGTTGCGCGCCTCCACGTCGAGGAACACTACCGGTCGGTCCGCGCACTCCGCCCGAACCACGCATCGCACTGCGCGTCGGCAGTGGCATGCTCCATCGGCGGCAGGCGCGCATCCGATCTTGGTGACGTTGCACCTGTAGGCGTTGTGAGCATCGCGCGATGTACAGGGTTCCGATGCCGACTGTGGCAGCCTGCTCTCGGTACCTACGACGGTCTGGAGCTCGGCCCAGGCGGCGTCATCCGTGAAGTCGGTTCGCAGGACGAGCGAACTCAGATCGTCGGGTTGAGGCAGCGACAGCACGCCGACGATCATCACGGTGGCTATGGGGTGTGCTCGTCGCCATCGGGGGTGATCGTCTCCAACGCGTCGCGCAGGGCGGCGCGTGAGGTGATGCCGAGCTTGGGGAAGATCCGGTGCAGGTGGGCGCCGACGGTGCGGTGGGACAGGAACAGCTGTTGGCCGATCTGTTTGTTGGTCAGGCCGGTGGCGGCCAGCGTGGCGATCTGTCGTTCCTGCGCGGTCAGGGTGGCCGTTGGTGTGTCGGGCCGGGCAGTGGTGGCCACGCCGGTGGCGCGGAGTTCGTTGCGGGCCCGCTGTGCCCACGGTTGGGCACCGAGCCGGTCGAAGGTGTCGATGGCGGCGCGCAGATGCAGGCGTGCTCGGGTGGTGTCGCGGGTGCGGCGCAGCCATTGTCCGTAGGCGAGTTGGATGCGGGCGTGTGGGAACGGCCACCGGTCGGCCTCGGGCAGTGACAGTGCTGCCTCGAACAGTGGGCCGGCCTGGTCGTCATCGGCGACCAGGGCTGCGGCACCGGCGGTGGTGAGCGCCGTGCGGGTGGAGATGCGGGGGATGCCGGCCTGCTGGGCGGCATCGACGTGCGCGCGGGCCTCCTCGATCCGTCCGGTGCGGACGGCCGCCTCGACCAGGTCCAGGACCATCCACCGGCCCGGGACGCCGGGACTGGGCGCGCCGGGCGGGGTGGCCCGTGCCGCCTGTACGTAGGCTTCCTCGTAGTCGCCCTGGCCGAGGGCCGCGAGTGCGCGTGCCTGCCGGGCGAACGACTGGGTCAGCCCGATACTGCGGGCCGCCGCCCAGGTGGTGATCTCGTCGGCCAGGACCTTCGCGAGGTCCACGTTGCCGCGGGCGGCCGCGATGCATGCCAGTTGGGTCCGAATCTGACCCTCAAGAAGCTGGTAGCCGTAGGCCGCTGTCAGGTCCAGCCCCTCACGGGCCAGGTTCTCGGCCTCGTCCCATTGCCCATGGGCATAGGAGTCGGCACAGAGCAGCAGCAACCCGACAATGACCATGACGACCGCACCGCCGTCGCGTTCCCGTTCGATCATGCGGCGGATCAGGTACCGGTAGTCGGACAGGGCGTGCACCCAGACGGCCGCGTATGCCAAGGGGACGATCTGCCAGGGTGCCGCGTGGGCGGGCAGTGCCGCGAAGGCGTGGGCGAGGCCCTCCCGCACCGTGCCGGAGGTGCGGGTGGGGTCGACGTACGCGTCGTAGCACAGCAGAAATGGGGTTACCGCCTCCGGGTCGAACCGGGCCAGCGCAGTGTTGAGGAGTTCCCACGGCTCGGGTCGGGCGCTGTAGAGGCTGATGAGCAGCAGCGTGTACAGGATCCCGTGGCTATCCCAGCTGTTGTTGTCGGTCTTGGCCGTTTCGGCCACGTCGTCGAGCGCCCGGGCCAGCAGCCGGTGGGCGGCATCGATTTCGCCCTCACCACATGTGAGCAGGTAGGCCGTGGCCGCGAAAACCAGCCCGGTCGGTGTGCCCGGTGCCTGCCCGGCGTCGGCCAACAGCCGGGGCACCTGGTCGAGTTGACCGGTGATGTTGGCCAGGTAGGCGGCCTCGACCAGTCGGCGGGACCGGCCGGCCGGGTGCGGGCTGAGTTCGCCGGCGCGTACCAGCGCGGCCACCGCGGCGGAAGCACCGAGGTGCCGCCGGTCGGAGACGGCTGCCTCGTCCAACGCCCGGGCCGCGGCGGTGGACGGGTCGCCGCGGCGCCAGGCGGAAAGGGCTGCCTCGTCCAGCGCCCGGGCCACCGCCTCGTCCGGTCGGGTCGCGGCCTCGGCCAGATGCCACGCCCGCCGCTCCGGGTCGCCGGTCAGGGCGGCGGCCAGGGCCCGGTGCGCGGCCCGGCGCTCACCCGGCGGTGTCATCTGCACGATGGCCGAGCGGATCAACGGATGGCGAAACAACATGCGGCCGTCGGCCGCATCTGGGCGGACGAGGCCGGCCTGTCGCGCCGGTTCGAGGTCGTCGATGTCGGCACCATGCTGAGCACCCGCCAGGACGGCTGCGTGGATCGTGGTCAGCCTGGCGTCGGCTTCCAACGCGGCCAGCAGCAGCACCTGCCGAGTCGATGCGGGCAGCGCCCGTACCTCGGCGGTGAAGGCGGCCCCCAGCCGCCCGGAAAGGGACAGGAACGCGGGCAGCGGGTCATGGCCGGAGCGCTGCCGCTCGGTCAACAACCCGGGCAGGTCTTGCAGCGCGAGTGGGTTACCGGCGGCCCCGTCGAGCAGCCGCCGCCGTACCGTCGGCGCTAGTTCCGGCCAATGTGCGTCCAGCAGGGTGGCCGCCTGCTTCGCGCCCAGCGGCCCGATCTCCCGTTCGGCGAGCCGGACCTGGTCGAAGAAGCCGCCAGCACCGGTGCGGGCGGCGGCCAGGAAGACTATGGGGGCGTCGGCGATGCGGCGGGCTGCGAACCCCAGCACGGTTGCGCTGGCGCGGTCGATCCACGGCATGTCGTCGACGATCATCAGCAGGGGGCGTTCGGTGGCGGCCTCGCTGAGCAGGGCCAGCACGGCCGTGATGACCAGCGGGCCCGGCGACGGTCCCGGCGTGAGGTCGAAGACCTGGTTGAGGGCGTCGCGATGGTGGCCAGCGAGCCGGTCGGCGCGCTCACGCAGCGGGTAGAGCAGTTGGTGCATCGCCGAGAAGTCGATCTCGGCCTCGAATTCCACCCCGGAGGCGCGTAGCACCCGCATCCCGGCCGCCTCGGCGCGGATGGCCGCCGCGTCAAGCAGCGCGGTCTTTCCCATCCCCGGGTCGCCGCGCAGCAGTAGGCCAGGGCCGATCCGGCCGTGCCCGTCGAGCAGCGAGTCGATGACGCCCAGCTCATCCGTGCGTCCCACGAGATTGGCTACAGACCGTAATCTCGTCGGCTGCCCAGTCTGATGATGTTTGTCGGAATGACTCTGATGGATCAGCCAGGAAGCGTCTGCAATGGTCACCGCGCGACGATCTCCATGTTCTGCGACCGAAGCGGCCGTGAGCAGTTGATTCTTCCTACCGGGGCCTGCAAGAGCGTACCCGCGGCTCTGCCGAATCGACCAAGCCAGCGGGGTGCCTCATGGAGGGCCCTTGCACCCTGCGTAGCCAGAAGGGCATGAGCTGCCGCACACAGCCGTGAGCAATAAGGGACACGGGACACGGCCACACCCGATACCGGACACCCCAGCGACGCACTCATCTCGGCAGATGTGCGCAGCTGATCAAGCCCGCTGTGGGCGTTTGTCGCTGGACGGCGACCGGCGCAGCCCGGGCTGAGCCGATCGCCGACCGGCGGATGCACGCCACGCCCAAGTCCTCGCCGCCCCCGCAACAGCGCCAGAGCCGAGAGCCACCCGCTCGGGCCCACCGGCGAACAGCACGCGAATGCGGGGAGCAATGTGGGAGCAGCCCGGTGCGCTCAACAGCGCTGTACCGCGCCGAATAGCCCCCTACTGTTGCCTACTGCTCCCCGGTTTCCGCCCGTCGTCGGCCGGGCCTCGACGGGCATCGGCGCCGACGCAGATCCGCTACAGTCATGTTCCTTTTCCGCTCCTCCTGCCCGATGGGGATGACATGCGCATCGCGCGCACATGGGGTGTCATCGGCGGCGTGGCCGCTGTGCTGGTCGCCCTCCTTCCGGGTGCGGCGCAGGCCGCCCCGGCCACTCCGTACAGCGTCATGGCGATCCAGGTGCCGACCAGGCCCACCGTGGTCGCTGACGGTACCAACAGCACGTTCCAGGTCACCTACTCGCAGCCCGGCGCCGGCACCGGCAACCGTGAGGCACTCATCTGGTCCGCCAACGTGAGCAACGACCGCGGGGGTACCACCGCATACGCCGCAAAGATCTTCTCGGCCGTTGGTCAACGACTGTCGGCGGGCGCGACGTACACGAGCGGGACCGGCACCGGCGTCTGGACGGCGATCGTCACCACCGAGGAACCGAGCTGCCAGGTGGGCGCCGGCACCCTCACCGTGCACGACCTGACCCGCGACGCGCAGGACGCCATCACCTCGATCGCAGTGAGCGTGCACAACACGAGCTGCGGCCTGCGCGGCGAGCTGCGGTACCGCTCGCCCACCGGGTACACCGCCTGGGACGTCACGCCGGAGGCCGACCTCGGCACGATCGACGTGCACGCCACCACCCCCGTGACCGGGGCCGTCACGGTGACCGCCAACGGCACCGAGCCGACCACGATCGGGTCGATCGGGCTGGGCGACGACGCGTCCAGCGTGCTCAGCGTCACCGGCGGCACCTGCGCGGTCGGCGTCACGCTCGCGTACGGGCAGACCTGCACCGTGCAGCTGGCCGCGAAGGCAGTGCCGGCCGTCACTACGTATACCTTTGGCCTGTACGTCGGCGACACGACCGGTCGCTCCCGGGAGATCCCAGTCAGCGTCACGGGCACCGTGACATCGGCGGGCAACTTCTACCCGATCGGCCCGGTCCGCATCGTCGACACCCGATCGGCGCTCGGCGGGTACCCCACGCTCGGCCCCGACAGCCGCCTGTACCTGGCGCCGAACGTGCACGCGTCGGCCCTGGTCCTCAACGTCACGGTCGTGAACGCCACGGCCGACAGCTTCCTGACGCTCTACCCCGCCGGCAACGCGGCCCCGCCCACGGCGTCGAGCATCAACTTTCCGAAGGGTGCGGTGCTGGCCAACTCGGTCACCGTCGCCACGGGCACCGGCGGGGGCGTCGCCGTCTACAACCGGGCCGGCCGCGTCGACGTGATCGTCGACCTGGTCGGCTACTACGCCGATGCCAGCGGGTCCGACAACTCGAACACCACTGGCGGTCAGTTCTTCCCGCACACGCCCACCCGCGTGCTCGACACCCGCAACGGCCTCGGCCAGGTGCCGGGCAACAGCGAGATGGTGCTGCCGGTGGGCTACGGGGTGCAGGCGAACCCGCACGTCCGCGCGCTCGCCGTCAACGTGTCCGCGGTCAACGGGCGGGCGGCCGGCTTCCTCACCGTCAATGGCGCGTCCAGTGACGCGTTGCACCAGGGGACGTCGCTGCTCAACTACACCGCCGGCGCCGCGGTGCCGAACATGGCGGTCGTCCCGACCATCATGTCCGCCGGTCTGCCGACGATCAGCATCGCGAACCGGTCGTCGGCCGCCGTCGACATCGTGGTCGACGTGGTCGGCTACTACGACGACGGTCTCAAGGCGGGCGGTCTGCACTTCCGGCCGGCGCTGCCGACCAGGCTCATCGACACCCGCCAGAGCGGGGCGGTCGGCCCGGACAGCTCCGTCACGGTGACCGGCCCCGCCGCGCACGCCCTGGCCCTCAACATCACCGGCGTGCAGCCGACGACGAGCACGTACCTGACCGTGTGGCCGGCCGGCGAGACCCGCCCGACGTCCAGCACGCTCAATCTCAACCCTGGCGAGATCCGCTCCAACGCGGCGATCACCGGGCTCGGCACCGGCAACCGGTGCAGCGTGTACAACGCCGGCGGCTCGACGCACGTGGTGGTGGACCTGGCGGGGACCTTCGATCCGCTGCCGGGGACGGCGTTCCCGGCCGTGACCACACCGGCGGCCGGCGTCCCCCGCATCGTTCCGTGATCCGTGCGGTGCCCTTCCCGCTCAACAGGGGAAGGGCACCGCCCGCTTCGTCACGCGCCGGGTCGCACCGTTGGTTTCGGGACCGACTGCAGGAGCGGGGTACACGGCTGGGCGCCGTTGCATTGAGCGTTGGCAAGATCGAGGCAGACTTGAGCGGCGAAGTTATCGACCAGACCCGATCCGTGGCAGCCTGCGAAGTCGGCGTCCGCCGGGTTCCGGTTCACGGCGGAGGTCATCGTCGTCGCGGTGCGCGGATATCTGCGGTACAACCTCTCCTACCGCGACGGCGAGGAGTTGCTGGTCGAGCGCGGCATGGAGGTTGACCACGTCACCGTCTGCCGGTGGGTGCAGCGGTTCACGCCGCTGCTGGCCGACGCTGCCCGGTTCTGTCGGCACTCACCCGGCGGCAGGTGGCACGTTGACGAGACGTACATCAAAGTCAACGGCAGCAGGGACGTCGCGCCGCTGACCGCCGCCCTGGCCGAACCACCACCACGCGTGGCTCTGCTCGCGAGTTGTGACACCAGCGGCTCGCGAGTTTTGACTGCGTACCGGCACCGCCAAATCGGGCCGCTTGGTCGCCCTACCTTCTGCCAGCAACCATCTCCCCGACTGAACTCGTGACCGGAGTGCCGGGGTTCAATGTCTAGGAGGCAGACACTTGTACTTACGGCGCCGGGACTCAAGATGCCCATTTCAGCGGCGACGTGGGCGATGGGACGTGTCTGGCACCGCTTCACGAGCTGCCTGCGGCCCTCGACGGTCAGGGGCGCATTCGCGTGGGGCACTCGTCGTTGTCCTCTCGAAGTCGGACAACGGCAGGCGCGGCACCTGACGTGCGCGCCTGCCGTATTGTGGCCATTCAGTCCTTCGGTGCGACCCGGATACGGTTCCCGTCAGGATCGGCTGCGAGGAAGGTCAGCCCGAACCCCGCATCGTGAGGCTCGTGCAGGATCGTGACGCCCTTGGACTGCCACTGCTTGAAGATCGCGCTGACCTCGTCAGGTCGTCCACCGCCGATGGCCAGGCAAACCTCACTGGTACGCGGGACGTCCGGCGACAGATCCTCGAACTGGCCGGACCACAGAGCGAGCTCAGCGCCTGGCCCGAGGTCGAAGGTGATGTATCCCGGAGTCTCGAACGAAGGGCTCATGCCGAGGAGGTCGCCGTAGAAACGAGCTGCGGCGGGCGCGTCGTTCACGTAGACGATGGACACGACGGATGTGGTCATGGTTGTTCCTTCTCGCTGGTCGTAGGTACGCATCCACCAGCCTGGCCGGAATATGCGCCGCATCATGTCGCAATTTCTTGAGAAACTTGGTGGGTGACCCCGGACCGTTTCTTCGCCCTGATGCTGCTTCTCGAATCGCGGGATGGCGCGACCACACAGGAGCTTGCCTCGGCGCTCGGGGTTTCCCTTCGAACCATCACCCGGGACCTGAACTGGCTCCGCGACGCCGGTCTGCCGGTGACCGCACACCGGGGCCGCCTCGGCGGCGTGACCATGCTGCCCGGGTCCGGGCTCGACCTCACGCGACTTACGCCTGGCGAGCGTGATCATCTCTCGCTCATTGGGCTGGATGAAAAGCAACGCGCGGAGCTTGACGCATCGGTCGAGAGCCGGCGCGCGCTCGCCAAGATCGCCGCTACACAGTCACCTCGAGTTGATGAGCTCCTGCCGCTCACCGACGTAGTGCACGTGGACAGCCGTCCCTGGCTCCAGACACGAGCTTCCGGCACGACTCCGGCTTCGCTGATCGGCGCAGTGCGGCGAGGTCGCCAGCTACGGATCGTGTACGACAGCCCACGCGAGTCATGCCCACGCGACGTGGTCGTGGATCCCTACGGGCTGTTCGCCAAGGCCGGCATCTGGTATCTCGTCGCCGACTGTGCCCGAGTGCCACGGATGTACCGACTCGAACGGATCATTACGTGGAAAGAAGTCGACCAGCCACGACGGATCCGCGAGAACCAGACCCTGGCCACCGTCGCTGCTGCGCTCATTGATCAGTGGGAACATAACCACGCGATAGAGGTCAGCGCCACCGTCGACCAGACCCAGATCGAGCGAGCGCAACGGATTTTTGGCCTGCGACTCGTCCGGGACGACCATGAAGAGTCCGCCACCGGCCACAAGGTAACAATTCGCTTCCTGCATCTGGAGGACGTGCGAGCATTGCTGCCGTTCGGGAGTGCCATCACTGTGCACGGCCCCACCGAAGCCAGGGCTCACCTCCGCGCTCTCGCCACAAACCTTGCCCACCACTATGCGCCGTCACCAACGTCCTGACCAGCAACACCTAGTTGTCCTCCACGTGCTGTTGGCCGAGTAGGAGGGCAAGGGTGCCCCCTGGCCGCTCGTCGTCGACGGCGCTGAAGCAGTAGCGCACGCCAGAACCCGTCGGCTGGCTCGATCGGCCGGATCGCCGCCGCAACACGCTGGGACTTGACAGGGAACTGGGGTGCCCGTTCCACGACGACCGGTTCTGGGCCGCGCTCAAGACCGACAGGTCGAGGACGTTGTTCTGCAGCAGGCCGAAGAACGATTCCATGGCGGCGTTGTCGCCAGCGGCGCCGACCGTGCCCATCGATCCGATCATGTGATGCTGGTGCAGTGCGCGGATGAACTTCCGGCTGCGAAATTGCGACCCGCGGTCGGTGTGCAGCACGCAGCCGGCCACGTCACCCCGCCGGGCGACGGCGTTGTGCACCGCGTTGACGGCCAGCCTCGATTTCATGCGATCCGCCTACGGGCCTCACGCAACTCGACAGACTCAGTCCTGCTCACCCCGGGCGCGGCGCCTTCGTCGATGTCGGCCTGACGCAGCCACTTGACAACGTCATCGGGTGGACCCGAAGTCCTTGGCGATCTGCTCAACCGTCACACCCGGATCACGGTCACGGGCGACCCGCACGACATCATCGCGGAACTCACGGGGGTAGGGCTTGGGCACAGCAACATCCTTCCAGCCCGCCATCACGGCAAGCCATCTCAGATTTCACCTATAGGTGCAGCAGACCCAGCCCTTGTCAGTAACGGATTGGTGGCGCTGCGCGTTTCAGGTGGTCCGTCGAGGAGTACCAGTGCTGCGGCGACGGTCAGACCGATCATGCCTGGGTCGAGGCTGACGTGGCGTAGGGCCTTGAGCACCGCGTTGCCTGTTCGGTGCGGGCCCGGGCGTGGGCTTGGAGCCAGTTGAGTTGCTTGTGCTCGTCGGTAAGGGTGGCGTTCTTGGGTTTCTTGACCGGCAGGGTGAATGTGGCGGGTTCGCCTTCGTAGCCGAGGTCGGCGAGGGTGGATAGGTCGTCGCCGGTCCACTCGCTCAACGCGGCGAGGATTTCGGGGTGGGCGATAGCACGTACGTCAACCACATCGAGCAGATCGCCGCCATCCTGGCTCGCCACGGCCAGGAGGATCGGCTGCGGGACTTTGTCGCCGGTGCCGGCGGCGTGTATGCCGCCTACCGCCTACCGCCTTGCTCGAGGAGCCCAGGGGATTGACACGTTGAGCTTGCGGCAGGGAATTGTTGCGGTCCAGTAACGGCTTTTCGTGTGCGTGGAGATGGTGACCTCGGACTTGGCGCCGTCCGCACACTGCTCACGGGCCTGATCCACGGCCGTCGTCCACGACCGGGCGAAGGCCCGGTGGTTGTCCACCCGGAAGTTGGCGCCACACACCACGACGAGCACCGTGGCGAGTACAACTACGGGCACGTTGCCGGGCCCACGCCAAGCCGGCCCGGCTGGCGGGAGCAGCGCGGCCAGTCCGGCAATGGCCAGCAAGCCGGGCGTGTACAGGTACCGATCGGCCGTGGCGCCCAACGACGCCAACTCGATGCCGGTCAGCAGGAGACTGTAACCGAACGCCGCGATGGCCACATGCCACCTCGGCCGGGTCACCTTCAACAGCGCCGCCGCTACGATCGCCAGCACCAGCAGCCAGGCTGCCGCCACCAACGCCCGGTGCTCGGTGGTATGCCGCACCGTCTGGCGCCACCACGTCTCACCCAGCAACGCATTGGGGATGGACCACCCGACGTACTCTTTCGCCACCCACACCGGGTCCACCCGAGTATGACCGATGTCGCCACGCGACGAATAGCCCAACGCGAGTCCGCCGTACTGCACCGCGGCGCCGATCACGAGCCCGACCATCATCAGCAGCCCGGTGCCGTCGCGGCGAACCAGCAGCCGGATGGCCAGCAGCGGCAGGCCAATCGCCGAGAGTGGCGTACTTAGTGCGACGAGCAACACCACCGTGGGTGCGATGATCCGGCCCACCCGTCCGGCCGGAACCCAGAGCATGAGCCAGAACAACGCGTACATGAGCTCGAACTGCAACGTCGCCAGGTTGTCGATGACCGACCCGCCGTCGTGCCCCATACCGCCCTGCCCGACCGGGGCCACCACCAGTGGCGCTGCCGCCAACAGGCGGATTACCGTCGAGTTGACGTGACTGCCGCTGGCCACGTACACCAGGACGGACAGCAGCGCGGAGGTGAGCGCCGCCTCGATGGTCATCACGGCGGCCGCCCAGCTCACCGGCAAGAACGTGGTGACCTCGGCGAACACCCGCGGGATCAGGTGGAAATAGCCGTTCATCGAGGTCGTCACGGCGTCCACAAAGGACATGTTCAGGGCATCGGTGACGAAGATCATCCCGTCCTCGGCCCAGATCGAGTCGAACGGCCCATGTCCCCCTACCCGTGCCAGTCCCACGGCCGTCCCAGCGACCACCGCGGACGCGGCCAGCCCGAGGCCACGCAACGTGACCGGGGTGGACCGGGCGTCGGGGAACAGGGGGCTGAACCAGCGTCGCAGTCGGCCCGGCTCGGCGTGGTCTTCTGTCGGAGGGGTGCTGCGGCATGGCGCCGAGGTATCGGCCACCGCGGTCATCTGGGCTCCTCCGTCATAGGGTGTGTCTCTTCAGGAGTGACTGTCTACATTGGAATGTACCTACAACAAGGTCCACAACGGGATCGGCGAGCCGGTCGGTCCTGCATCATTGCGATACCGACTCGTCGCACCTGGCGAGTCGGTAAGGCTGCGGATCTGGACCGACGGACGGATGTTGCCCTTCGACCTCGACCTCTTCTTCTGGTTCGAAAGCGCGTAAGCCGGTGTCATCCGGCGCAGGCCAATTCTGTGTGGTATTACCGCGGTGCGGTCTGGTTGTGAGACACGGCAACTGGCGCTGAGCAGGCCGTGCTTTACGGATATGCGGGCTCGTGGATGCGGTTGCCGGTAGCCCCTCGTGGCCGAGATCGGACGAACGCGCGTTGTCCGCGGCAGATGCGGACACTCGGGCGTGACGTCGTAGCACTTCGGCTCAGGAGGTGGCCATGCGGCCGGACGTACCGAGTCTGGAGATGATGGAGGCGGCGACTGCGGATCTTCTCCGGCTGGCGTTCATCGAGATCAGATTCCTGAGCGAGGAACTCCACGATGAGGCATCGCCCCAGGTCGTCGCCGCGCGACGCAAGCCGGTCAACGCCATCGCCCACATCTGTCACGGACTGCCTGGGTTGCTTGCGCCGCAGCGACGGCGTCACCTGGCGGATGGCTTGCGGTACCTGTGGAGGACGTCCAACGCCGCCAAGCGACGCTGGCTGCGCTCCTGCTGGGATCAGGTCGGCTACGACCACGGATGGCTGACGCAGTCCAGGCCAGAGCTCGGGACAGCCGCCCCTGAGGACTGAGCCGCGGCCTGGCCGGGATGGTCTCGGATCGGCGCGAGCTGAAGCGCACGCACAGCGGCAGATGAGTGCGCCGCGTAGCGTGCGGCCGTGTCCTTCCGCATGCGCTTGTGAACGCGCGGTCTGTCCTTCTCCTGGCTTCAGTCGGTGTGTGGGGCGGTTTGCTCGGCGAGCCGGTAGTTGACCCCGGTGAGTCGCTCGGACTCTTCCCATAGGCGCCGCTGGAGGTCGGCGTTGTGGGAGCGGGCGCTGGACTTGACGCGGGTCGGGTGTCCGGTGAACTCGCCCGGGCCTGCGGGTCCGTAGTAGTCGCCGCCGGTTGCGACGGGGTCGACCGCCGCGCGCAGTGTCGGGAGGGCGCCCATCTGCGCGCTTTGCAGGAGCCACGAGTTGAGCAGGCGCAGGCGGGGACTCAATGCGACACGAACCCAGCCGGGCATGTGACGGCCGACCTCGGTGTACGCGTTGCCGGGGTGCGCGGCAACGGCGATCGTGCGTGCGCCGATCGCGGCCAACTGCCGTTGCAGTTCGTAGGTGAACATCAGGTTCGCCAGCTTGGATTGCCCGTAGGCGGCGTTGAGACCGTATCCGTGTTGGAGCGCGAGGTCGTCAAGGTGGATGTCCCCGCGCCTGTGGCCGCTACTGCTGACAGTGACGATGCGGGAACCGGGCACCGCCAGCAACCGATCCAGCATGAGTCCGGTGAAGGCGAAGTGGCCCAGGTGGTTAGTGCCGAAATGCAGCTCGAAGCCGTCTTCGGTACGAGCGTAGGCAGGGTGTATCACCCCGGCGTTGTTGATCAGCAGGTTCAGGCATCGGTGGTTGGCGTGGAACTGCTCGGCGGCTTGGTGTACCGAGGCGAGTGAGGCCAGGTCCAGACGTAGCGTCTCGACTCTTGCCCGGGGCGCGGCGGCGCTGATCTGGCTGGCGGCTGCCTCGGCTTTGGCAAGGTCGCGGCAGGCCAGAACCACGGTGGCACCACGTGCCGCGAGCACCTTGGCCGCCTCGAAGCCGATGCCGGTGTTGGCGCCGGTGACCAGCGCGGTCTTTCCCTGCTGGTCGGGCAAGTCGGCGGTAGTCCATCGCTCGTTCGTAGCGCCGCGCCTGTTCATGGCAAACCCCTCTGACAAGGCTCCAGACCGCTCGCAGCTGCACTATCGGCGTCCGGTCTACAATCGGAACGGTCGTCCCGGTCGGTCGGAACTATACGGGACAGCCGTCCCGGTTGTCTATTCGAGCTCTGGAGCGTGGATCCACCGATGAGGGACCAACCCGATACCGCCGTGCCGTCCGCCGCCTCCGTTGAGGGGGAGCGGCCGTTGCGTGCCGACGCTCGGCGTAACCGGCAGCGTGTCCTGGAGGTGGCCGCCGCCGCGTTCACCACCGAGGGACTCGGGGTGTCGGTACACGAGATCGCCCGTCGGGCGGGCGTGGGCACCGGTACCGTGAGCCGCCACTTCCCTACCAAGGAAGCGCTGTTTCAGGCGATCGTGCTGGACCGCATCGAGAGGTGCGTGACGACCGCTCGCACACTGGCCGAGACCCAGGATCCCGGCGGGGCGTTCTTCGCCTACTTCGCCTTTATGGTGAACGAGGGCGCCGCCGACCACGCCCTAGCCGACGCACTAGTCGGCGGTGGTTTCGACATCGAAGCCGCCGCGGCCCGCTCCGAACACGACATCATGGGCGCCCTGCACCAATTGCTCACCGCCGCCCAACAAGCCGGATCGATACGCGCTGACGTCGACACCGCAGACGTCAAAGCCCTTATCGCCGGCTGTCTGGCCCGTGAACGCCATCAAGCCGATCAAGCCGCCCGACAGCGCATGATCACCATCGCCCACAACGGCCTACGCGCCCGCCCGTAGCGTGACGTGCGACGCGCTTCCATTCCGCGAACAAAACTGAGCGGCACCGACGCCACCATGCGGTGCGCGCTCATCGGCACATGAGTGAATTGATCAAGCACTCCTACCGGCCAGGCCGCAACCCACCGTAGTGTCTCGTCTCGACGGATCCGGATGTAGGTCTTCGTGGCCGCCAGCCGATGTGTGGGCGACCACGTTGGGATTGTCCAGCAACTACCTGACGCCTGTTGACGACGGCCGGGGCCGGCGGCACCGCCGCCGGCCCCGGTTCCTGCCCGTCGTTCAGCTCTGGTGCGCTGCGAGGACCAGGTCCGGCAGCAGGACCGCGGCGTTTGGCGTTCCGAGACCGGTCACCGGATCCCAGCCGGTGGTGGCGGGGTAACCGGGGATTGTCGGGTCCGCCTGGTTGTTGCCCGTCGTCACGTCGTAGAACGCGGCGGCGTAGCGGGCGGGGTCCGCACCGATGCGGTACAGCGCCGGGTTGATGAGCCCCAGGCCGCCGCCGTTGATCTGATCGGCGATCGCCACCAGGCCGGCCCACTGCGGGCAGGACAGCGACGTGCCGCCGATGTCGTACCAGCCGGTGCTGCACGGCGTCGCGCCGCACATGAGGCCACGCTGGCCGTCCGGCGGGAGGGAGACGTATACGAGGGCTCCCGTGGTCGAACTGGCCTGCAGCGCGATGTCCGGGACGCCCCGCATCGAACCGATCGGCGTGCTGCCGGCCGGCAGCTGGTTCTGGTACTGCGGCTTACCGAACACGTGGCTGAAGCCACCGCCGGAGGCGACCCAGCCGACCTCGGCCACGCCGGGGTTGGCCTGGCAGCGGGTGGGCGGGTCGTTGCTGTCGGCCACTCGCGTGGTGGTGTTGTTGGGGTCGGTGCACAGGTACGTGCCGCCGACACCGGTCACCAGCGGGTCGGACGCCGGCCACTCGACAGTCGGGTACGGGAACGTTGAGCCGCCCTTCCCGACCGGCTTCTTGCCGCCGTTGGCTGAGCCACCGTCACCCGACGAACCGAGGACGGTCACGCCGTTGGCCGCCGCGGCCTTGAACGCGTCGCGCAGCTGCTCTATCGAGGCAGTGCTGCCGAACGCGTCCTCCGCCGAGGCGAACGACTGCGAGATGACATTCGCCAGGTGGTGGTCGACGACGTACTTCTCCGCGTTCATCATCGTCGGGAAGCCCTGGACACCCAGGGTCTCCGCCGTCGGCGTCGTGACGAGCAGGATGTTCGCCATCGGCGCGATCGCGTGGGCGGTCTCGACGTCCAGGGCGACCTCGAGCGCCCAGGCGCTGCGGTCCTCCTGGCCCGGGCTGTGGTTCTGCGCCGGCGGCGCCTTGGTGGCGGGCGACCCCTGCACATTCAGCTCACTGAACGTCGGCATGCCGGGTGCGCAGGTCACGTCCTCTTCGCCACACATCGGCTGGAGGCCGAAGGCGGTGTCGAAGACGTGTAGGTCGTGGGCCATGGTGTCGCTGCCGAAGCTGTCGACGATCGCGATGGTCTGGCCGCGACCGTTCCAGCCGGCGTCGTAGAGCGGCTGCAGGTTGTAGGCCGCTCGGATCGCCTGTGGGCTGAAGCAACGCCGACCGGTGGAGGCACACTGCGCCTGCGTGGGTGGCGTCTCGGAGGTCGTGACCTGGACGAAGTCGGCGACCGTCGGGTGGAAGACCGCGACCCCCGCCGGGTTTGCCGACGCAGCCGCGCTGAGGCCGGCGAACACCAGGCTCGCGCTCGTAGCGCAGCTCAGGAGTCGACGGTGATGATGGTTCATGCAACCTCCCGGAGGCATGGTGTGATCGGAACGACACCGCGGCCGGTTCCGGGATCAGGGACACGACGGTCGCCTGACCGGTCGACAATGACGCATTCCTAAGAGCGGGACAGGGCCCGAGATCGTCACACCCGCTGGTCTCTGTCATCGCCGACGACGCTGGACGTCCCGCGACAATCCGGGTGGCGTGGCCGGTGTTGCCGCCGCGATCGACCACTGTAGGGAGTACCCGACCGTGCGCTTGTCGTAGACAAGTTTCACGATGCGGTGCCAACCTGCGCCTGAACTGCCCGGACATTGTTGCAAGCGCAGGGCGGGCCGTCGGCGGCGTGCGGGTGGTCGGGCGGCCCTGCCGACAAAGATCGAGACTGTCGCAAGCAAGTCGCCGGTGCGGTGTCACAGTCGGACAGGTCGTGGCCTCTAACTCTGATGTCGATGGCATTTGGCCATCCGGAACAAGTAGTGGGGCAACGATGACCTATTTGTGCAAATCTTCCGGGCGAAGGTCGATCATGATCAGACGCTCACTCATCGGCAGAGTCGGATGCCCTGCCGCGGGAAGCTCGACTACTCGCTGTCACGATGGATCGAGTGCCGGCGAGCGCGATCGGCGGCAGATGCGGACACTCGGGCGTGACGTCGTAGCACTTCGGCTTAGGAGGTGGCCATGCGGCCGGACGTACCGAGTCTGGAGATGATGGAGGCGGCGACTGCGGATCTTCTCCGGCTGGCGTTCATCGAGATCAGATTTCTGAGCGAGGAACTCCACGATGAGGCATCGCCCCAGGTCGTCGCCGCGCGACGCAAGCAGGTCAACGCCATCGCCGACATCTGTCACGGACTGCCTGGGTTGCTTGCGCCGCAGCGACGGCGTCACCTGGCGGATGGCTTGCGGTACCTGTGGAGGACGTCCAACGCCGCCAAGCGACGCTGGCTGCGCTCCTGCTGGGATCAGGTCGGCTACGACCACGGATGGCTGACGCAGTCCAGGCCAGAGCTCGGGACAGCCGCCCCTGAGGACTGAGCCGCGGCCTGGCCGGGATGGTCTCGGATCGGCGCGAGCTGAAGCGCACGCACAGCGGCATGAGCGTGCATCCGTGCGCTCGCTGGCAGGGCTGCGTGTTCGGCATTGATGCCGGTAAGCCCGGTACGTCTTCGGACTACAGGTAGATCTCGGCCAGGCGGGGGTACCGGGCGTGCACCGCGTCGTCGTCTTCGTGGTCGAAGTCGTCGCCGAGCAACGGTCCGTTGAACGTGTCGGCGGGCAGCTCGGCCCGGGCCGCGGCGACGGCGGCGTAGAAGTCGGCGTCCTCGTCGAACGCCGCACGCCCGACGCTGAGTATGCTCTCGCACAGCAGGAAGTCGTCGTCCGGGTCGATGCCCAGTTCGGCGAGCGTGTCCGGGTCCCGCAGGGCGCACTCCCAGATGCTGCGGCCCTGCGTGACGAGCCAGCCGCGGAAGTAGTCGAAGGCATCGTCGGAGCAGCCACCTCTCATGAGGTAGGCGGCGCCCCATAGGTTCCAGTCGTAGGACTCCGCATCGAGCGCGGCGTAGCGCAGGTCGAACGCGACGGCCGCCCCGCGGCCGAGCTCGGCGAGGCGTTGCCCGACATTCTCGGCCACCTGCTTGGCACCCTCGGCGGTTCGGGTGTCATCGATGCCTTCACGGGCGCGGTCGACGATTGCCCAGAACTCGTCCTGATCCATGATCGCCATGCCGCGATCCTGCCATGCCGCCCCGGCCCATCGGGTGCGGACACGGCAGACGTCTCATGATCGGGTGTGCGCTCATCGGCAGAACAGGAAGCCTCACCTTCGCCGAGCCTGCTACCGGCAGTAACGAAGGCTGACGGGCCGCCGCGCACCAACTGCGGCATGAGAGCGCAGCCGATCGAGGTAACCGTCAGCCCTGCGATGGCGTCGTCTGGCGGGTTGGCGTGCGGATATGGGCGGATAGGGCGAGCAGCCACGCCGCGTACGTCATGAACAGGACGCGGGGCGGCCAACCCTCCGGCGGGATCATTGCCGACAGGATCCAATGCAGCACCAGCCCGGCGACCGGAAGCCAGGCCGTCCATCGCAACACAGCAGATGCCGTGGTGGCACCGCGGGCTAGTCCTGTGCCGAGCAGGACCGCAGCGAGGGGTAGCAGCAGCAGCGCGCTCAATCCGCTGATCACGTGCAACGTGCCGATCGTCGTCAGTTCGCTCAGCGGCGTCGCCAGTGGATCGGCGATGAACACGCCGACCCCGGCCGTGCCCAGGGCGCAGGCCCCTAGCACGCCGAGGCCGGCCCGGCCCGCCCGTCCGTGCACTACGGGCCGGAGCGCCACCAGCAGGCTGGCGTAGCTGACAGCAGCTGTGAGAAACGCCAGCATCATGACCCAGCCATGACGCCCGATGGCGTACTCACTGACCGGTTGGTGGACCGGGTCGAGCTCCGGCCGGATGAAGATCGTCACCAGCAACAGCACCTGGTACGCGACGATCGCCGCCGCGGAGGTCCTGGCCGCCACGACCGCGAACGGCGGGGCGTCCACGGTGGAGTTGGTCGTCATTCGTGTCTCCCGTGTCGAAGGGTCCGCACGTCGTGAACGTCGGAGCGGTCTTCGGCAACCGGACAGTCTCGCGCTGATCGGCTGGGTGAGCTTGTACCCCGCGACATCCTCCACCGCGCGATGTGTTACAACGGCACACTCAGGACGCCGACGGCGTGGCTGCCGCTGGGTGCTGGTGCCCAATCGCGGCATGACAGGATGGTGCGAAGCTCGGGTCAGTCGGGTCGATTGCCGTTACGTGGCGCACCGGGGATGTCGTGGAACGTCGATACGCCGAATATCAGTCGGTGACGCCATGGCGCCGCGTGCAACTGAACCTGGTCGGCTGGTCGGCGAATCGCGGTGCTGTGTCTGGCTGGAGCGGGAGTTTGTTACGGCGGGAGCCGGCTCGTTGATCTGCCGGTCGGGCCCTGCCTGGCCGGGGGTGCCGTGGCGGTACTGGCCGGTCTGCTCATCCAGGATCGCCGGCGACGGGCCCCCTCCGGTGACCACGGTGCAACCGAACGCTGACCGCTGCGCCGCTGGACCATTGCTCCGCGGTGCCCGGGTCGCGGCAAATCCGGATGCCGTTCAGACGCTCGGGCGGCTGTGTCAGGATCTCCCGGTGGTCATGGAGCCGGTTCCCAGCTACGAGGACTTGATCTGGCTGTTCGAGACCGAGTCGATCTATCGGTACACGGCCGACGAGTGTGAGGCCGGCTATCAGTTCGACTGACGGGAGCTGTGGCCCTACACAGCGGTGACGTTCCGGACCAGTCGAGCCGCCTACGACATCGAGATGTACATCGAGCCGGGATACGAGCTCGTCCGGCTGCGGTTACGGACCGGTCCCGAGGACGCGGAGCTGCTCCACCTTGACCTGCACAGTGCCCGGACCGTCGGAGTCGAACGCCTCCGGACGCCCGGATGCGGTGGCTGGCTGCGCCTCGAGCGGGTTCGATGGTTGTTCAGCGGAGGTCGATCGGTTGCAGTCCGATCCTGACCAGACGAACCCGTCCGGCGGCGTCTCTGGCAAGTCCAGGAACGCCTGACTGGCGGAGGGTACGGACCTCGAACAGCACGTTGCGCTCGTGAACGTCACGGTATCGCCTCTGGTAAGCCTCATACCGCGCACCGAGGACGAACTGCAGGAAAGCGGTCAACGGGCGGTCGAGCCAGCTTCGGCGGTCGTGACGCCACTGGAAGCGCGCCCATTCGTAGCCGTCGACGAACTCGCGGACCTTCACCAGCCCGGTAAATCGCAGTCCGATCAACGCCCTGTGATCGAAGTCGACGCCGGACAGACCCGTCACGCGGCGCTCGAGAAAGTAGGTCCCGGTGACGAACGTGCCGTTCAGATAGGTTCGTTCGTCGATCACCTCGAGGACGAAGACCCGCTGCCGGTGGTCGCAGACACAGAAGGCAGCCTTCTCTTCGCCTTTGCCGAGGTACACGCAGCGCCAACGCGGATCCGGGAAGTGCAGCAACCGGTCGGCGTATGTCATCGCGGCGAACTGCTGGTCGTGCCAGGCGGTGAAGTCCGCCGCAATGGCCTTCGACACCTCGACCGGGGCGCCGCCCATGCTGACGATCACGGCAGCCCCCGAGTGATGCCGGCCGGACGGGCAGCTCGCGTCCTGTCCACCCCGTCGGGCACGACGGCAGCGTTCGCTGCGTCGGTCTGCACCACGACCGGAAGTGTCGCACTCGTGAGGCATCCGCACATCGGCATTTCAGCGCACCGGCCAGCGCCGGGCGCTCGCCACGCGGCGTGACGGAGTTCGCCGACCTTGCGCTCGCGGTCGGCTGCAGAACAGTGCGCCGACTCCGTCGGCAAGGTTCGCGCTCCTCTTACACGACCGACGAAGGATCCGGGAATTGACGCCGTCGCGGCTTGTGACCTGGGGGTTCTCAGGCGGGTACGTCGCCGAGGCCGCGGACGGAGCTGTTCACCTTGTGGCGGAGGAACACCCAGCACCGGGCGCTGCGATCCCCGCCTGCCCAGGTCGACGGTTCGCCGGTCGGCAAGACGCCGACCGTGACGTCGCGCTGGCGCATCAGGTCCACGGACATGGCCATGTACACGCGGGCCCGGTCCCGGCACCCGCCGCCGAACGCCGCGTCCAGCGCCGCAGCCGTATCCGGGAAACCAGGCGCCGCCGACTCGGCCACTCCGACGAACTCCATGTCGTGCGGTTCGTTGCACGACACCCGCTGCACCCCTGCCCACACCCCATCCGCGACGAACTCCACGGCGCAGCCCAGCACCAAGTCGCTGGACGGCCCGTGCCCTGCCAGGTCGCCGTGCACCGACCCCTGGCGGACGTGGACGCTGTCGATGTCCCCGCCCAGGACAAGGACGTCGCAGCGATACCATCGCGCCCCGGTCCGCCACTGCTCGGCCGAGGGGGCGAACAGCAGCAGCGACGTGTGCTGGGTGCGCCAGTCCGCGCCGAGGTATTCCTCGGCGGTCCGCCCGCATCCAGCGAACTCGCTGGTCAGCTCGGACCGCTGTGGCGATGCGCCGCGCCGGGCAAGGTCGTTGCGAAGCCGGCCGACCGCGACGGTTTCCAGCTGGTGCGGGACGTCGCAGTCCACCTGCTCGGACGGTGTCATCTCGGCCACCAGCACGACGTGCAGCCCTTGCCCTTGCCAGCATTCACCGATCACGGGTTCGGCCGGGCGGCCGGGTCGGTCCGGCTCCGACGGCCGCAATGCGACTGACAGCACAACTGCGGCGAGGGGAGTGAGCAGAACCGCCCCCAGCTTCGCCGCCATCGGCCACTGCCGCACTGCCATCATGATCCCCTTCCACCCGGGCGGCATTCTGCCACTCGAACCGGCCCCGGGCTGCCCGGCTTCCGGGCTCCGGTGGAGTGCCTGAACGGATGGTGCCCACGCTTGGGGCGCATCCGGGATGACCACACATCCGCTCATCGGCAGAAGCGGATGCCCTGGAGCACTAGCGTCGTGGACGGCCGGCGTCACGGTCCGTGTCCGGCATGCTCAAGGCAGGTGTAACCCATCAACTGAAGTCACCGTGTAACGGATCTGCGGAGTACGACACACGTGATCTGCTCGTGTCCGGTCTCAGGACCTCCCACTAGGACAGGCGTGGAGTCACGAGGCCGACAACCACCTGTTCTTCCCGGGTGTGGGCCCGTCGACACAGACCGAGTACGAGCCGGCCCAGCGCGTCGGCCCGGCCGTGGTCGCCGAGATTGCTGGGTGGGTCACACGCGCGTTGAAGTGCTCCCGGGCGTGGTCTACGGTGTTCTTGTGGTTGAACGTGTTCAAGTTGTGCTGGCGCCGGTCATCTGGGATCGGCTCACCGTGGGGGCTGGGGTCGGCTACGCCACGCTCGTGTCGGTGCTGCTGGCGGTCGGGTACCCCAGGTTGACGCCGCTGTACGTCATCTGTGCGCTGCTGACGGCGGTGCCACTGGCGTTCCGGGACCATCTGGACTTCCGCGCCGTGTGCCTGCTGGTCGCCGTCGTGCTGGTGCCGATGGCGCTGTTCGGGGTGTTCTTCGGTCTGTTCGTGTATGCGCCGGCCGCGCTGCCGCTGGTCGTGGCGGCGCTGCCGACACCGAAGCGGTACCAGCGCGAGAAGTTCGTTGCGGTCGGGGTCGTACTCGCCGCGGGCCTGGTGCTGTTCGCGATTCAATTCGCACGATTCTGAGCGGGCCTTTGCGTGCTAG
Source organism: Dactylosporangium darangshiense (assembly GCF_039537565.1). Lineage (NCBI taxonomy): Bacteria > Bacillati > Actinomycetota > Actinomycetes > Micromonosporales > Micromonosporaceae > Dactylosporangium > Dactylosporangium darangshiense. The sequence continues at coordinate 122 of NZ_BAABAT010000072.1, read as the reverse complement.
GGCATGTCTCCTGGATCTTGGTGGGATGATCCATACCATCCGGATTGTTACCCGCACGCCATGACTGCCCGATTCGAACTCACGGACGCCGAGTGGGACCTGCTGCGCCCGTTGCTGCCCGC
>NZ_BAABAT010000071.1:0-39504 GCF_039537565.1 Dactylosporangium darangshiense | reverse complement strand
CGACCCGCCGGGTCAGCGCCTCGATCCGGGCGTCGCGCTCCGCGATCTCCGCGTCCCGCTCCGCCAGCACCGCATCCAGCCGGGCGAGCCGCTCCAGCAACTGCGCGAGGAACGGCGAACCGGACACTCCGCCCAGGATGCACCAGACCACCCAGCAAGATCAAGACCTGCGCGAACCAGGAACCAGCTGAACAGTTACGCCACGCCCACAAGGTTCCCGTCCCCCAACCACAAAACGACGGCGAACTCAGCGTCAAGCAGGTCGCCGCCCGCCTCGGTATCAGCGCCGACGCCGTCTACAGCTGGATCGCCAACACCCACCTCGAAATCCGCCGCACACCCGCCGGCCGGATCTGCGTGCCCTGGAACGACCAGGTCGAAGCCGCCTGCCGACACCGCATCGCCCGATCCGTCCACCTCAAACCCACCACCACAACCCCAAACATCACAGCAGAAGAGGCAGTATGAAGCCACCGTCCCGACCGTCGCGGACAGGATCGCGCAGACGGTGGCGGCAGGGAGGCTGGAAGCGAAGGTCGAACCGATCTTCCACCCGGACTCCTACGGCTACCGGCCAGGACGCTCGGCGCTGGACGCGGTGGCGGCATGCCGCAGGCGCTGCTGGAAGCGCAGCTGGGTAATCGACTTGGACATCCAGAAGTTCTTCGACAGCGTCGATCATGAGCTCGTCGTCAAAGCGGTCGCGGCGCACACCGACCAACCATGGGTGCTGCTCTATGTCCGGCGGTGGCTCGTCGCGCCCCTGCAGCAGCCAGATGGCACCCTACTGATGCGGGACCGCGGCACACCGCAAGGCGGATTATGTTCAGCTGAACATAACCCACCTAATGAACAGTGCTGGGTAATGCACAGTGTTGACCTCTTGGTGCTGGTGAGCGCGAGGCTGGGGATCGAGCGCTGCGCATAACGCACGCCGTGTCAACCCACGCCATCGCCACGTCCAAGGAGAAATCCTCGAGGCCACGGGCAGCGAAGTCACCGGCAGCGCGCCGTGGGTCTCGATCCGTTGCATCCACGTGAGTTCCCGTGCCTGCGCCCGGGCCGCAGCCAGACCGCCGAGGAGCCGACTGTCCATCTTGGACAACAGTCGCCACGCGGTGGGTCGGACGCGACCGGCCCGAACAGCGCAGCCTGGTCCCGCAGCATCGCCAGATCGGCGATGGCCTCACCGCCGTCGGCGAGCATCACCGCCAGATCAACCGCAACCCGCCCAGGGTCATGCCGGCTCCGCCGCTGCCGCAACCCGGCCAGAGCGTCGGTGAACGCCCGGCTCAGACCGGTCACCTCGGCCACATCCGCCAGGAGCCGGGCGCCGGCATGACCGACCACACCCCGCCCGTCAGCACTCACAATGATCTTCGGACGTGTTCGGGTAGCCTTCACTCGGTAAGTGCCTTCCGTGGCAGGTTGATCAGGGCCCTAGACAAGCCAGATCATCCCAGACCGGGAGGCACTTTCCTTATCTCTGATCCTGAGCGCAGGCCGGCCTCTACTGAAGGACCGGGGCTAGTCATCCGGGAATGTCGAGCCGAGGGCAACAGCCCTCGCCTCGGTCTCGTCAGAGTCCCACATTGTACGCATAAGTCTGTTGGCGAAGGATTCGTAGTAATCTTCGGCGTCGGAGAGGAGGTTGACCAGTTCGCTCGAGGTGGACCGATATTGTCTCGATGTGGTCGCGGAATCCTTCAGGCCGCCGTAGGCTCTGTCCATCTGTTGTGGGTTCGTCGCGAATTCGGCTATGTGCCTGCGAATAGATTCGGCCATATCGAGGAACTCGTTGGCGATCGATCTTGGCACGTCAGTGGTAAATAATATTATTCTACTCAACGGCTAATCCGATTCGTCATGTTCGATGTACGGTGAGAGCTGGCCCCGGATGAACCGGTCGAGGGACTTGCTGGCGGCGCGCCACAGGATTTCTTCCATCGACCCTTGGAAGAATGTGCGGTTGATCCCCGCCCCGTCCACGAATCCACGCACTGTTCCGAACGCAGCACCCAAGAGCATTTCCCTCCAGATGGCTTCAGCGCTGCGGTCGCCGACCGCATACTCGTAGGCCGTGATGACTACATTGGACACGGCACCCTTGGCGATTCCTTTGATTCCATTGTGAATGATGAATTCTCGCCATTCCTTCGGTTTTCCGTACCCTTTTACCGGGTGCTCGCCCAATAGGGGCAGGTGCTGTCGTTGCCATTCGACCGGCCTGAGCACGGTCCGGTCAGCCGACGGGATGCTTTCGTATGCGGTCGGATACCCTTCCCGCCAGCTACTGTGTTGCTTGACGTAGGCGATTCGCTCGGCCCAGGATGTGCCTTTCTTGATTTCCGCGACCGCGTCTTCGATCCGGGATACCAGTCTGTGTCGGACCTCAGTCCTCTGTGTGACGTCTTTGAGGTGTTCCGTTGCATCGTCGAATTGTTTTTCCAGTCTCGCCGCTTCCGCGCGCGCCATGTGCTGCGTCTCCTGCGCGAGGGCGAGTCGTTGCCAGCGACTCTGCGCCGCTGCTGAGGTCGTCTCGTGCTTGGTGGCTGCGGCCGCCAGGCCCCGATGCTCGTTCCGGAGTAACGTTTTATCACCCGTAAGCCTGGCCGCCTCGACCCGTTCACGCTGTACTGCCAGATCTGAACGGGTCTTCTGCACGTCCGCCAGGGCGTTGTCATATTCGGTCCGCAAGGTGCCCAGCCGGCTGCGAAGGCTGCGCTCCCATTCGGCGGCCGCGAGATATCCTTCGAGGACGCGACGCTGAACATTACGCGCGATGGTGAGCCGTTCTTCCAGTCGCCGCCCGCCCTTAGCGGTCAGGTCGACTCCAAGAGCGCGAGCCTCCGCATGAGTCACTAAAACTCGGTCGACCGCGCGTAAATTTCGCGCTGTTTCGGCCGTGACGCGGGCCGGGACCGGCGCTGCGTTTGCTGCCGTCTGCTCGCGGTGCCCGCCCAAATCGCGGACTGCCCTGCGGAAACGTTCGACATTTGAGGAGAACGTCGGCAGTCCATTACTGGCCCGTCTGACGCGGCCAGCCTCGTCGACAACCTTCTTGACACCAGCCCCCTCAACCAGCCCGACCAACCCGCCGGTGACCGCGCTCGCCCCCGCGCTGACGAAAAGTAGCGCGGGGTCCAATGGTTGTTTGCTGATCTTCGTGGCAATGACATTGGACAGCAGGTCGCCGACCCCGTCACGGACACCCTCGTAGAGGATGCGCCCGTAGCCGATCATGAACTTCTCAGTCTGCCATGTCAGCTTGGTCATCTGGACGATCCAGGTGCGTACCCGGATCAAGAAACTCACGAGTTCGCGCAACATCCGGGCTAGGACCGCGAGTATCCGACCCACCTGGACGATAAGCAGGTTCAGATAGGCCTCGACCGCAGCAAGCAGCGCAGGAAAGAACGCAGCGACCGTCCACATGGTCAACGTCGCAGCGATCTGGATGGCCAACTCCTTGAGGACATCCGCCACCCGTTTCTGGTCATCCGCATGGCGGTCCTGGCGCTCAGCTACCGCGAAGCTAACCTCGCTGAGCTGGGACGCGAATTCGGCCACGCGCCTAGCGGCGTTGCGGAACTCGTTGCCCGCCGCTCCCTGCCAACGGTCCCACGAATTGTGAATAGCTTTCAGGGCTCGGTCACTGTGCTCACGCAATCCCGCGCCAAGTTGGCGCCACGCCTGCGCGTTGATCCGCACTGCGGCCGAATCCCCAGCAAGATCCGGCAAGACACCCAAATCGCCAAGATCGTGCAGCGTCAGTGGCTGCGACATCTCGCGCTGACCTCCCGATCCGAGCCCGGCCGGAGTAGACAAAAACAAGACTATACCTACCTGATGAATAGGATAACTCCGCCGGTCGGATCCGGCTAGTGCTCTGACCGGAAACGTTGGCCGGGTCGGGGGTCATGCTGCGGCGCGTGCGGTGTGGCCCCATCGGCGTTGGCGTTCGCTGCGGACCCGGGCCCGTTCGCGGCGTTGCGCGGCCAGGACGTCGGGGTGGCGGGCGTTGGCGTTGCGCCAGCGTAGGTAGTCGTGCAACGCCTGGGTCGCGACCGGATGGTTGGGATGGTTGGAACCGGCGACGACGAACATTCGTAGCGGTCCGAAGTGCGCCTCGTCAGGTAGCCCCGGCGCATTGCTGCGCCGGGGCCCCTTCAGAACCGGCCGTGCCCGATTTCCAGGCAACCGGCTCAAGCAAGCCCTGCAGGCTCGCGGGTTGGCAGAGGTGCTGGTTGGTTGCCGCCGTTGATGGCGCGTAGACGGCAGTGGGTGTGTATGAGACGGGTTGCGGCGCGTTCGTCCGGCGTGCCAGCACCCCACACTGCGACCGCGTGTTTGCGCAGCGCCCTGCGGACAGCGGTGAGCCACTGTTCCCACTCGTGTGGACTTTGTGGCTCGTGGTTGGCGTGCAGCAGCAGTCCTCGGCAGAGCGGGCATCGGCCGTGCTGGAGCTTGAGTAGCTTCAGCGTTGCCGGGCTCATCGGAGGCGGGCTGCGGCGACGTCGCTGGACCCAGTAGTCGGTCAGGGTCGGGTCGTCCGGGGACGCCGTTCCTGCCACCATCCGGTGCCGGACGATCGGTGTCCAGACGAACTTGCGGAGATAGAAACCGGTCTCCCGGCTGCCGAATATCCACTTGTCCTGCCTGGCGGGGTTGAACATGCCGAAGTGCCGGGCGATGATCCAGCGCGTCGGCTTGTTCGGGTGGGAGAGCCTGGCCCACTTGTAGACCAATTTCCACAGGTGCGCGTCCAATGCGTTGAACATGCGTTTGGACACCCCGATCCGGTAGTAGGCGGCCCACCCGGTGATGATCGGGTTGAGCTTGGCGATCACCGCGTCGGCGTTGGCCCCGCGCAGGGCCTTCACTTCAACGGTCAGCCGCCTGCGGATCCGCCGCAATGCATCGTTGCTCGGCTTGGTCAACAACTTCCCGTTGGGATAGCGGCGAATGGCGAACCCCAGGAAGTCCATCCCCTGATCCAGGTGCGTGATCCGGGTCTTGTCCTCGTTGAAGACCAGACCCCTGGGCGTCAACCACGCGTCGAGCCGCGCCTTGACCTGTTCGGCCTGCTCACGGGAGTGACACAGGGCGACCAGGTCGTCGGCGTAGCGGACCACCACAGGGCAATTCGGTACTGTCTTGCCGGCGTTCGTGCCGGTGTCGTAGTACCGGACCCCGGCGGCGGTCTCCATGCCGTGCAGCGCGACGTTCATGAGCAACGGGCTGATCACCCCACCCTGAGGAGCACCCTCCTCGGTAGTGGTGAACCGGCCGTCCTCGACCACGCCGGCTTTCAGCCACTGCCGCACCAGTCCCCGACCAGGGAAGGCACCCAGCGACTGATAGATGTGCTCGTGGTCGAGGCGGTCGAATGCCGCCGCCAGGTCGGCGTCGAGCACCCACAGACGCTTCGCGTCGGTGCGGCTGGACGTCGTGTGGATGGCCACGATCGCGTCGTGGCATCCACGACCTGGCCGGAAGCCGTAGCTCTTCGGTTCGAACCGGGCCTCCCACTCGGGCTCCAACGCGTTGACCGTCAGAGCTTGCAACGCCCGGTCGGCGATCACCGGAATCCCGAGCCCGCGGCGGCGCCCGTTGCTCTTGGGCACATACGCTCGCCTGACCGGTCGGGGTGACCACGGCTTGGCGTGGTGTTGCATCCAGTCAGCCAGTTCGGCCTTCTGCGACGCGGTCACCACGACCTGCCGGTCCACCCCGGCGGTCTTGCGGCCAGCGTTGAGCTCCGTCACCCGCCGCACCGCCACGAGGGCGTTGCTGCGGGAACGCAACATCAACTTCTGCAAGTTCCGGACCTTCTTCAGGTCCCCATCCCGCGACGCCGCGAAGATCCGCTGCCGCAGCCGCCGTACGTGGTCCTCCTGGGCGCGCCAGATGATGGCGTCCCAGCCGGGGACCTCGCCCTCCGGTCCGTTCACTCCGAGAGCCGCCATCGCCACCGCGAAAGCCATCGCCGTCATCGTGTCTAACTTGCCCTTCGGTTCCGGTGCCCAGCACAGCTCGAACTTCACAGGCTCACCCGACCCGCGTCAGCGCCCTTTCAGGCCAGGGCAGCAGCCCCTATCCGGCCGGTTATGCGATGACCACCGGCGGAGTGCCAGCGTTACCGTCACCGGGTTCCCGTTGCCTTTCGACAGCCGGCATTCGCTTCTCGGGTCGTCCTGCGCCCGCCGGGGCATCGGCCGTCCTCACGGACGACCTACCAGGCGACACAGCCTGGACCCCGTCGGGGTTGTCACGTTCCACATGAGACAGACGCGACCGGGTTGGGTGCCCTCTGAACCCCGGGGACGGTGGTGCGCTCCCACCCGGCCCAATCCCTCCGGATGGCACCCGCCGCCTTACAACGGCCGGTCCCTGTCTCCCGCTGAAACATCCCATCGAGCGAGAGCGGCAATGTCGAGGCGTCATCGAGGGTTCACGTCATTCACCCGTCCGGCCTTCCCCAGCCTGTGGCCCCTGGATGGAACAGGAACCCTTGGGCCGCAACCCCGGGCTTCGCACCCCACGGTTACCCGCGACGCACGCCGAGGCGGGGACGGTCCTTGCGCACTGGACCGAGCACTACACCTTCGACATCAGCCGAACCTCCTCCGGTGAAGCACCACTGCTCTCAAGCGGCATCGTGTCGCACGATCGGGTTTGCCCATGACGAGTAGGTCGGGGTGAAACACAGCTCCACCCGGTTGCGGCCGGCCCAGGCCCGGATCTGCTTGCCCTTGTGGGCGGACAGGTTGTCCAGAATGACGTAGACCGGTGCGCTGTCGGGCCGTGCCGCGCGGATCGATTTGAGCGCGGCCAGGGTGTTGCCTGCCGACTTTCGCCTACGCACGACACCCCACATGGTGTCGTCACCGACGCTGTAGCAGGCGTGGAACTGCCGGACGCCGTGCAGCTTGTGATAGTTGCCCGGCAGTCGATCCGGATGCCCGGCCGCGGTCCACGATGCGCCGGCGTGCAGTCGGATGGTCAGCGGCCCGAACTCGTCGAACGCGAACACCCGATCCGGGAACAGAGTGGTCACTTCCTCGATCCGGGCGAGCTTGGCTTCGGCGTCCGGGTCGTTGGTCTCCTTCCACGTCTTCGTCCGCTGGAAGGTGATCTCGTGCTTGTGCAGCAACTCCCGCAGCCGCTCCCGACCCACCCGCACCCGCCGTGCGCCGGTGTTGTGAGCGAGGTAGTCAGCGAGTTTCCGCAGGCTCCACCGGGTGAACGGCTGCCCGAGTGTCCGCGGTCGTGTGGTGGCCGTCGCGACGATGAACGCTTCGTCGTCTTCACTGATCCGGCGGGGACGGCCACCCGCCCACTGAGACACCCCATGCCGGTTCGGTGTCAAGCAGAGGCCGTGAAGTTGTGGTGGGACCAGACGGTGTCCTCGTCGTAGGTCGTGCCGGTCTTGAGGCAGCCGTGCAAGATGCCGACCAGACGGTTGGCGACCTGGCGCAGGGCTCGACCGTGGTCGACTTCCCGGGCGCGTTGTTTGTCGTAGTAGGCCCGGGCGCCCGGCGAGCCGTTGATGGCGGAGAACGCCTGGGCGTGTAGGGCATCGACGAGTCGGTCGTTGTGCACGAAGCGGGCCAGGACGACTCGGCTGCGGCCCGAAGCTCGGGTGACTGGGCTGGTCGCGGCGTAGTTCTTGCGTGCTTTGGCGTCGCGGTAGCGGTCGGGGTCGTCGCCGAACTCAGCCAGTATCCGGGCTCCGGTGACCACACCGACGCCAGGCTGGGAGCGGTAGATTTCGGCGTGCGGATGGTCGTTGAACTGGGCTTCGACCTGCCGTTCCAGCTGCTTGACCTGGATGTTGAACGCAGCGATCACAGCACTCAGCGCGGCGACGGTCGCTGCGTAGGCTTCCGTCACCGCTGTTGAACGGCCAAGATGCTCGCTGTGCAGCGCGGCGACGACGTCCGCGGCTTTGGCGCGGACGTTGTGACGGTGGACCCTGCGAAGCGCAGCGACGATCACCTCGATGTCCAAGGCGGCTGCCGCAGCTGGAGAGGGAGCGGTCTGCAGCAGCTCGAGGGTGTCCGCGCCGGCCAATCCCAGCCGCTCGTAGGCGATCAACGCGGCCGGGAAGTACTCCCGCAGCGCCGACCGCAGCCGCAGCATGGTGCGAGTCCGTTCCCAGACCATCGTCTGATGCGCCCGCGCGACAACCTTGATCGCTTGCGCTGATGACGTGTCGCCAGCCACCGCCCGCAGCTGGGCCCGGTCGATACGAACCATGTCAGCCAACGCGTGCGCGTCGCCCTTGTCGCTCTTGGCACCTGAAGCGCCATAGCGTTCCTTGAACCGGCTCGCCTGCTTCGGATTGACGGCATAGACCTGGTAGCCCGCCGCGATCAAGGCCTCAACCCACGGCCCCCGATCCGTCTCGATCCCAACGACCACACCAGCCTCGCCGCGTCCACCGCTAACAGCATCCAACCCACCGACGTGTTCAGCGACCAACGCATGCAGCCCCGAGATGCCCAAGATCCCTTCCGGGAGCCGGCGGCGCGCCACAACCCGTCCGGCGTCGTCCTGGAGCTCAACATCATGATGGTCCTCGGCCCAGTCATCACCGATGAACAGCAACGTTCCTCCCTTCCTCAGCTCGATCACATCGACCAGTAGCCAAGGGAGAACAGCACGCGCCCTAATGGATCAGTGCTCATCTCGGCAGCAATCAGCGCCCGAACGGCACGACACCCCATCAACGGTCAACCTCCCCGGGACGCCAGCGGGGGCACGGTCTCAGTGCAGACACTTTTTGACGTCCAGGGTCCAAGAGTGCTCACCCATCGGCGGCTACCGCCCGAGAGTCTTCCGCAGCGACAGCCCTCCGGAGGCAACGCCGTCCAGCTCTCGGTAGGACCCATTAAATTTAGCGGTAGTTTGTTGACTTCAGGGTGGTAGGTAGAGGTCGATGCCGTGGCCGCGGGCGAGGGCGTCGAGGAGTTGTTGGAGTTCAGTGGGTGGGGGCTTGTCGGACCAGGCGCTCCACCAGCGTTGCAGCCGCAGCCAGGGGGTCAACCAGGCGCGGACCGCGCGGAGGGTCTTGGGCCAGCACGGGTGTGTCACCGGCTGGGGCGGTGCAGGGCCCCCTCTCTGCGGGCCCGTCGGGTGACGGGTCCGCACTCGGTTCGCTGGGAGTGTCCAGTGTGGACGGTTGATCGGGATGGTGGTCGAACCAGGCCTTCCAGCAGAACGCGAACGCGCAGTGGACGAGGTTCTGGTGACGCTCGATCGCGACGGCGGAGCGGACCTGGAAGTCGGCCCAGCCGAGCTCGTCCTTGACCTGCTTGTAACTCTGTTCGATCCAGTTCCGCATCCCGTACAACCGCACCACCTCGACCAGACCCGCGGCTTCGTGCCGGCTGTCGGGGGTGGCATGGGGGCCGCCGGGGCGGGGCAGGTTGGTCGCCAGGTACCAGGTTGCCTTGTCCGGCAACGTGGCTGGGTCGGTGGTAGCCACGACGAGGCGGGTCTGCCCGTCCGGTCCCCACCAGCCCAGCGACGCGTCAGCCGCCCACCAGGTCTCGGTGTGCCCGTCACGGAACCGGCGCCGTACCCGGCTCCACCTGCCGGGATCGTCAGGCCGTTCCACGGCACAGCCCGGGCGGCGTCTTTCGGGGTGTACGCCTCGGCGCCGTACTGCCACGCGCCGCGCGACGGTTTGAGTGCCAGCACGAACCCCCAGCCGGCCTGCTGCAGTTCCCCGCGCAGCTCGTCGTGGTCGCCGTAACCGCAGTCGGCCACCACCGCCCGGCAGGCAACACCGGCCGTGCGCGCCTCGGCCACCAGCTGCCCGGCGATGCGCGGCTTGGTCCGGAAATCGGGATCGGTGCGGCTCTTCGGGAAGTGCGACGCCGGGGTGTACGCCCGGGCGTGCAACGGATAGTAGACCCGCTCGTCGGCCCACAACGTGGTCACAGTAACCACACCGTTGTCGGTCTTGCCGTAGCGGCCCAGCCACTGCCGCCCGACATGAGCAGTGCGCCGTCCGGCCTTTCGGTCACCGGAATCGTCGATGACCAACACACCCCCGGCGTGCCAGGCGGTGCCCGGATCGGCCTGCAGCAGTTCCAACCGCCGGCCGTTGACCGCACCGGCGTCCCGTCAGCCCGACCGTCCAGCCATCCACCGAAGTCAACAAACTACCGCTAGACGTGTCGACCCCGCCGCGCTTGGCCACCCCGGATCCAACCGGATCGGCCGCCCACCACCACCGACCGGCGGCTTGACCAGCTTCCCGCCACCACCCGCCAGATGATCAACCCAGACCCAGCACCATACGATCGCGCCGATCCAGGACCCGACCTTCGCCGCGTTGCCGGTGAGTTCGAATCCCAATGCTTTGCGGCTACCCCGCTGGGGACTGGACCAGCTACGCCAACACATCGATCTCCACCGGCAGGCTTCCTCGACCTGGGCCGCGGCCCTCCTGATGCCCGCGAACTACATCAGACGGCGAGGCGGTACCCGTGTTTGATCACCGTCTGCACGAGGTCGAGGCCCGGCACCGCGCGGCGCAACCGGGACACCGCCATCTCGATCGCGTGGTCGTCGACGTCGGTCAGGCTGGGTACCAGTCGCCGAATGTCTGCGTTGGAGAACACCTTTCCCGGCTCCCGGGCGAGGGCCCGCAGCACGTCGACAGGGCCTTGCTGGATCGGGTACAGCCGCCCGTCGAGTACCGCCGCGTGTCCCCGCACCTCCAGTGCCCGGGCGCCGACGGCGACGTGCACCGTCCGATCGAGGACCGACCTGGCCACCAGTGCGGCTGTCTCCTCGTCGAACGGCATCGGCGGTACCGCCGCCTGCACGCCGTGGCTGCGAAGCGTGGCGGCGGCGAGCGGACCGCGGCAGACGGTCGGGATGTGTGTGCCGAGCTGGGCGGCTACGGCCGGCAGCCGGCCGTGGTCGGCGGCGAAGCGTAGTACGTGGCCGGCTGCGACTGGGTCGAGCCAGGCGACCGCGTTGATCTGGCGGCGGCTCACCAGCTCGACGACGCGCCGCACTCCGAGCACGTCGTTCGGCGGCTCAGTCACATATGTAGGTACTTCGATCACGTCAGCGCCAAGAGTGCGCAGCGATCGGCAAGCTTCGGCCTGGTTCGGTGCGTCGAGTAGGGCGGCAATGCGCCGCCCGGCCGGTTGGTGGGTCAGCAGGTACCGGTACAGCTCGTCGGTGGACCCGGCCGCGGTCGACATGATGTCGCGCAGGCCGTTGCCCCGCAAGGCGTCCGCGGTGCGGGCGTCGGCGGCCAGCAGGCGCGCCGAGCGAAATGCCGCCAGCAGCCGATCCGGATCAGGTACCGCCTGCACCAACGCCCGCACACCGGTGGCGGATGAGACCACGACGTCGTCGAGGGGTGCGTCGAGACACACCGTGGTGGCCCGGCGTATTGCGTTCAGGTCCGGCTGCGGCACTGCCCGGACGCCCTGTACCGACACAACCCGGGCGCCGTGCTGCTCGAGCAGATCGGCGAGGCGGTGCCGGCGACGATGGCTGATCACGGCGATGGTGAAGCCACCCAGCAGTGCCGGATCGACGGCATCGTCCTCGGCGCCGTCGGTGCCCGCCCGTTTCCGCACCACGGGTCTCCTTTCCCGACCGGGCGAGGGCGGTGGGTCGGGTCCGGATCGTATGTCCAGTCGGTGGCGCCGAGGGCGCGCCGGTAGATCACCGATTGGCAACTTTCGGCCCGGCGTCGGCCGCTGGAGTGTGCATCGCATGCGATCCCGCAGGCTCCGCCACGCAGGTCACGGCGAGTGGTCCGGGCTCGGACGGCGCGCTGCGCAACGAAGTGGGCGATGCGATGATCTTGTGAGGCGCTTTGCGGAACGATCACACGTGGCGGCCGCCCCTGGTGCGCGGCATCGGCGAGCACCGACACTCGTCTGACACGACACGCATGCAACAGGGAGAGGCCGATGAGCAACATCAGCGTGCTTGCTCGAGACGCCGACCCACTGGTCGTGGCAGAGCCGCCGATCAACCTGGTCCCGGCGATGCTCATCGAGCGCCTCATCAGTCCCGTCCTTGTCGTCGGTGACCAGCAGGTGCCGGTGCCGGCACTGGTGCGGCTACGCCCGGCGCTGCGCCGGTACCTCGGCCGGCACATCGTCATCGGAGTCCGGCCCGAGCATCTGCAGGATGCCGTTGTCGGGCTGCCCGCCACCGCGGGACCGGCGGCGGTGGTGCTGCATGGCCGGGTGCGGTTGGTCCGTCAGGCCGGCCAGGACCGGGTCGTCCACCTGGAGCTCGCCGACGCGGCCGGTGGCCGGCAACCCGCGCCGACGTTGGTGGCGAGGGTGAGCCGCCGATCGAGCGTCGACGTGGGTGGGGCGATCATGCTCGCTGTCGACACCCGGCACCTGTTGGCATTCGACGCCGACAACGGGCGGAGTCTGTGGTGAGGCGGCTGTGGTGAGGTTGCCGCGTCGCGCCGCTGCCGCCGGGCTGTCGTGCGTCGTCCTGCTGGTGGCCGGCTGCGGCGCCGAAACGGCGCCGACCAAGCCGTACACCGGACAGCCCGTCGAGGTCGCGGGCAGCTGGACCGGCGCCGAGCAGGCGAACTTCGAGCGCGTCCTGCGCGAGTTCGCCAAGCAGACGGGTGCACGGGTGCGGTACACCTCCGGCGGCAGCGACCTCGATGTGTTGGTTTCCTCGCGCATCGGACGAGGAAAGCCACCCGACATCGCCATGATTCCGCAGCCCGGAGTTGTCGCCCAATACGCGGCCACCGGTGCAGCGAAGCCGATCACCGGCGCCGCTGCCCAGGCGGTCCGAGCCCACTTCTCGCCGCAATGGCAGCAGCTCGGTACCATTGGCGGCCAGCTTTACGGGGTGTACTTCAAGGCCGCGAACAAGTCGGTCATCTGGTACCGCACCGACGCGTTCACCGCGGCGGGAGTCCACCCGCCTGTGACGCTCGACGAGCTGGCGGCGGTGTCGCAGACGCTCGTCGACTCCGGCACGGCGGCGATGACGGTGCCGGGCGCCGACGGCTGGCCGCTCACCGACTGGTTCGAAAACGTCTACCTGCAGCTCGCCGGCGCCGAGAAGTACGACCGGCTTGCCGCGCACCAGCTGCGCTGGACCGATCCGACAGTCGTGCAGACACTGCGCACGATGGGCCGGTACTGGGGGTCGCCACGGTTCCTGCAGGGCGGCCCGAACGGTGCGCTGCAGACCACGTTCACCCGCTCGGTCGCCGACGTCTTCGGGCCGAAGCCCAACTCGGCAATGCTGTACGAGGCGGATTTCGTCACCACCGAGATCGCCAAACTCGGCGCATATCGTGTCGGTGACGGTGCCCGGTACTTCGCGTGGCCGTCCGTCGACGGTACTGGCAGCGCGGTCGTGGCCGGCGGTGACGCCGCGGTGGCATTCACCGGCCGACCGGTGACGATGGCGCTCATGGCGTACCTGGCGTCGCCGGAGGCTGCCGCGATCATGGCAAGACGCGGCGGCTTCCTGTCGGTCAACCGCGACCTGGATACCGGCGTTTATCCCAACTCGACCACCCGGGCGCTGGCTGAGACCCTGCTGCAGGCGGAGACGTTGCGCTTCGATCTGTCGGATATGACGCCGCGCAGTTTCGGCGGCGGCAACGGGGCGAGCATGTGGCGGTTGCTGCAGGCGTACCTCGCCGCGCCGGACACCGATCCGGCGGTGGTTGCGGGGCGGCTCGAGGACGCCGCCGGCAAGGCGTACGGGGTCATGTGATGGCCCGCTCAGCCAGGTTCTCCACCGCGGCGTGGTTCCTCGCGCCTGCCGTGCTGCTCGTGGTTGCTCTGATCGCTTTCCCGGTCGGGCACACGCTGTGGCTGAGCGTTCATGACGCGGCCGGTCGCGACAGCGTCGGGCTGGCCAATTACGTCGACGTCCTCACCGCGGCGCAGATCCGCCGGGCGCTGCTCAACAACGCCGTCTGGATTGTCGTCGCGCCGAACCTCGTCACCGCGACCGGGCTGCTGGTGGCGGTCCTCGCCCAGAAGGTTCGCCGCTCCACTGCGTTTCGGGTCGTGCTGTTCATGCCGATGGCGATCTCGTTGGTCTCCGCCGGGGTCACGTTCCGGCTCGTGTACGACGAGAGTCCGGACCGGGGCGTGCTCAACGCGGTCGTCGTCGGCATCCACGACACGTTCAAGCCGCCGTCGCGGTACCACGGCGCGCAGGCCCGCGACGGGCAGGCCGTCGTGTCGTATAACGGCGGCCTGCAAACGAGCCGAACCGTTGCCGCCGACGAAACGGTCCTGCTGCCGCTGGTCGGGCTGGCACCCCGACAGTTGCCGAAGTCCGCGACGCAGGCCGGCAGCGACACCAGCATCATGGAGTCCGGGGTCCATGGCGTGGTCTGGTCCGACTTCACCGCGACAGGCGGTCGGCCCGGCACCGTCGACGCTGGTGAACGCGGCCTGCCGGACGTGGCAGTGGAGGTGCTGCGCGACGGCACGGTTGTCGCGCGGACCCGCACTGCCGCAGACGGCACCTTCGTCGTGCCGGAACTGACCGGGCAGGGTTACGTCGTGCGGCTCGCCGCCGACAACTTCACCGAGCCGTTCGTGGGCCTCACCTGGCTGGGTCCCTCCCTCGTCACTCCGGCGATCATCGGCGCGTACATCTGGATCTGGGCCGGTTTCGCGATGGTGTTGGTGACGGCCGGGCTGGCGGCGATCCCGAGGGAGACCCTCGATGCCGCCCGGGTCGACGGCGCCAGCGAATGGCAGGTCCTGCGACAGGTCACGGTGCCGCTGCTGCGCCCCGTTGTCGTGGTCATCCTGGTGACCATGACCGTCAACGTGCTCAAGGTGTTCGACCTGGTGCTGGTCGTCGCACCGGAATCGGCGCAGGGCCCGGCGTCGGTCGTCGCGCTGGAGATGTGGCGCTCGTCATTCGACAACATCGGGCGCAGCAGCGCCCTGGGCGTGCTGCTGCTCGTGCTCACCCTACCGGGCGTCCTGTACAACGTGCATCGCCTGCGAAGGGGCGAACGGTGACCATCTTCGCCCCGGTCGGTGTGCCGGAGCTGCAGCCTGCCGGCACCGAGCCGACCGGCCCGCCGCGGCCGAGCCCGACCATACGCGCCATGCGGCGGCTCGGCCGCGGCGCTGCCCAGGTCGCCATCGTCGCGACCGGCCTGTGGTGGCTGGCGCCGACCCTCGGCCTCGCCATCGCCAGCCTGCGCAGCCCCGCCGACAACAGCGGCACCGGCTGGTGGACAGTCCTCGGGGAGCCGGCCCAGCTGACGCTACGCAACTACCGTGACCTGCTCGCCGACGGCCGGCTCACCCACGCTCTGTGGAACACGGTGCTGATCTCGATCCCGTCGACAGTGCTCGTGGTGGCGGTCGGTGCCGCCGCCGCATACCCGTTGGCGTGGCTGGATTTCCGCGGCCAGCACACCATCATGCTGACCCTCGTCGGGCTCATCGCCGTACCGGTGCAGGTAGCGATCATCCCCGACACACGGTTGTTCCGGGTGCTCGGCCTCTACGGCACCGTTCCCGCGGTCGTGGCGTTCCATGTCGCGTTCGGCCTGCCGTTCGCGATCTTTCTGCTCCGCAATTTCTATGTCGCGATCCCGCCTGATCTGATCGAGGCCGCGCGGACGGATGGCGGCAGTGAGTTCGCGATCTTTCGCCGTGTCGTGCTGCCGCTCGGCCGACCGGCGCTGGCATCGCTGGCAGTGTTCCAGTTCGTGTGGGTGTGGAACGACCTCATCGTCGCCCTCGTCTTCGCCGACTCGGACAACGCGCCGATCACCTCGGCGCTGCAGGAGCAGATGCGTTCATTCCCGTCCAACATCGACGTCATCGCCCCCGGCGCATTCGTGTCGATGGCGGTGCCGCTGCTGGTCTTCTTCGTGTTCCAACGCTTCTTCCTGCAGAGCATGCTTGCCGGCTCCGTCCGGTAGGCCGTACCACCATCCCGCCCTCGCGACCGCCTGTCGATGATGATCAGTCGGCTGTGCGGCGGCCCCGCCACCCTTCAGACCGGACCCCGATGACACAACCCTTGATGACGCAACCCCCGACGAAGCCCGCGACGGCCCGGGCCCGGCGCATGCCGGTCGAGAACGACTGGTACCAGCGCGCGGTGTTCGACGAAGCCGTCACACAGGCCTGTTTCGACTCCAACGACGACGACTTCGTCGACCTGCTGGGACTGGTGTCCAAACTGGACTACCTGCAGTGGCTCGGCATCGACTGCATCTGGCTGCCGCCGTTCTACGACTCGCCGCGCCGCGACGGCGGCTACAACATCCGCGACTTCTACACGATCTGCGCGGAATTCGGCACGATCGATGATTTCGTGACCCTGTTCGACGAGGCGCACGCCCGCGGCATCCGGGTCATCCGCAAGCAGCACGTCGCGTTCGCCGTGGGTGACCTGACCGACGAGCTGACCGGCGACACCCGGTGGCCCAGCATCGGGTTACGACCGTACCAGTTGACGCTACCGGGCTATGGCTCGTACTGGTTCCGCATCCTGCCACCGAAGCGGCGCCGGGGTAGTGCAGATGTCCGATGACTGCGGCGCCGAACTGTTCGAGGCGAGTCTCATGTTGCTGGCGGGCACATCGGTGCTGTACCGCGCGAGCACCGGGCGGACCGTCGACCCGTGGGCCGTGGTCGACGCCCACGCGGTCACCCAGCTGCGGGTCGAGTTCGAGGCCGAGTCGTCGGCGACCTGGTTCGCCGACGTGATGCAGGCCATGCCGGACGCTAGATGCTCGATACGTCGGCGGGTGGCGGGCATCCGCCGACAGTACGAGACCTTTGTCGTCCATGTCGACGGCGCCGAACCGTCGACCGTGGTCGGTCGGCTGCACAGCGCCTGGATACAGAATCTCGAGCTACTGCTGGGCAACGGCGCCTCCGACGAGCGTGCGCTGCGGGCGCGGGCGGCGGCGGTGTGGCGTGTGGCGATGCTGACGGCGGCGCCACGCGTGTCATCGACCGGGCTGCAGCTACGGGCGCGCGACCGATCGTCGGCACGTCTACTGCTGCGGGCCGCGCAGCTGCTCGGCGTCACCGGCCAGGCCCGCACCTCGCGCGGTTTCCAGGTCGTCCGTGTCGAAGGGCGCGGCGTGATCACCCTGCTGTCCACGGTTCGGTCGGTGCCCGGCCCGTTCAGGGTATGAGCGGAGGCGTATCGGTGGAAACCGGGCGACGTCGGTGCCTCCGGTGCGATCAGCGTGGCCGGTCGGCACCCTCGAACGGTTACCTACCGGTGCCGGTCTCCCAGAGCGTCTGGCCGTGCAGTGAGATGCTCACGTTGCCGTCGCTGTGCAGCACGAGCACGGCGCCGGCGTTGCCGGCCGTTTGCGTGCCCCAGACGCCCACACTGCCGCCGTCGTAGAGCACAAGATGACCATCAGATTGGAACACGAGGCAGCAGCCGCCCTTGCCGGCAGTATGCGCCCGCCAGACAACGTTGCCCTGGTCGTACAGGACGATATCCCCGTCGAGGCCGAGCATCAGACTGAGCCGGTTGGTGCTCCATGCCTGGCCGAGGCTCAACACCTGGGTGGCTTCGACGGTCAGGGTCTGCCAGTTCAGCGTCGGCGACGGGGGCGCGGCGGGACTCGTCGACGTCTGCGGCTTCGCCGTCTGTGTCACGGGACGGGCAGATGGTGCCGGCGTGGGACTCTTGCCGTGGATCATGAGTCTCGAATCCCGCGCGTAGTAGTTCACGTACTGCTGCACCAGTGCCACGTACTGCGACAGGCTCGCCGAGTCAGGTACTCCACCAGCATGCTTGACTGTCTCCACGTCCGACCGGAACGCGGCGAGTGCAGCTGCGTAGGGATCTCTGCCCAACCCGGACAGCTCGCTGAGGAGCCCGCACATAGCCCGGCCGAGGACGGGAATCGCCGCGCTGGGATCCCATGGTCCGGTGACAGCACCGGCCTGTGCGTACTTGGCCCACACGTTCGGGGTGAACTGTGCGATACCCTCCGCGCCGTCGGCCCCCATCAGGTTCGGGTTGAACCCGGAGGAGGCCATCAGCTGCGCCGCGACCCGCACCGGCGAGACCAGCGGGCAGATCGAACCCGCGGACACCACCGCCGCGAGGTAGCCGTCGGGCACCGGCAGTGGCGGCCGATCGCCGCTGCTCGAGGGGTCGGCTGTCACACGAGCCATCCCCGGACCGGCCGTACCGGTCCCCTCGAGCGTGGCATACCAGGCAGCGTAGGCCACGACGGTCGATACGTACCGGCGCGCCGACTCCGGCACGCCCCTCGCCGCATTTACCGTTGCCACCCCGGAGTGATGCGCGGCAAGGGCCAGCTGCCACTGATCGCCTGCGATCCCGGCCAGGCGGACCTGTCCGATCAGGTCGCACGTGTAGTGGGCCAGGGCTTGAATCTGTGCAGCTGGTTCAGTCCGCTCCGCCCCTGGATACGGCTTCCACCGGTCCCAAGCCGCATCGCTCAATCCGGCCAGCCCGCTGCTGCCGGAACCGCTCGTCGGCGCGATCTCGAAGCCGGACGCCACCATCAACTGTGCCGCAAGCTTCGCCGGTGTGAGCGCCGGGCAGGACAGCGAGGCGACCGCGATCAGCTGTACCTGGCCAGCCGGTACCGGCCGACCGGCAAGCACCGGGTCGCTGACAGGCGCGGTGCCGAACCCGGCGCTCGATGCCGCGCCGGCCAACCCGAGCAGGGCGATCAACGCGACCAGGACGACCGTCCGTCGCGGCCGGACGTCGCGGCTGCGCGACGGGCGGCGACCGGACGTGTCGAGGCGACGACGTCCACGGTAGGCAGCGAAACCGTTGCCGGAGGGCCAAAGCAATGTCGTCTCCCGGTGCACTGGCGTACTCGGGCTGCACGACGCAACACACCGGCCTTCGGTTCAACGTGACCGCCGCCAGTGTTAACCGGTTGCACAGCTACTCTCGGCGAAGATCAACGAGAGGTCGTGAGGACCATGCGGAAGCGAGCGTGACCGGCGAGCATCCGCTCGTAGGCCTTGGCCGCCTCTTCCAGCGGAACCTCCTCGGTCATCGCCCGGATACCGTGCAGCGCGGCGAAGCGCATGGTCTGCTCGACGTCCATCGGGGTGCCGCCCGGGTGACCGTGCACCGTCCTGGACCCGTTGATGAGCTGCAGCGGGGTGACCTTCAGCGGCTCGGTGTCGATACCCAGGACTAGCAGTTCGCCGTGGTTGCCGAGCCCACCGATCGCTGCGGCCATGGCGTCGGAGTTGGCTGCGGTGGCTTGCACGACCCGGGCGCCGCCGAGCCGGTGCAGTTCCGCGGACACGTCCGAGGCGGTCGAG
Source organism: Dactylosporangium darangshiense (assembly GCF_039537565.1). Classification (NCBI taxonomy): domain Bacteria; kingdom Bacillati; phylum Actinomycetota; class Actinomycetes; order Micromonosporales; family Micromonosporaceae; genus Dactylosporangium; species Dactylosporangium darangshiense. Next base: position 20,188 of record NZ_BAABAT010000071.1, on the reverse strand, counting down.
TCGATGTAGTGGTGCGCGCCCAGTTCGGCGGCGAGGGCGGCCTTGCCCTGGCCGCGGGCGATCACCGCAACCCGGAAGCCCATCTTGGCGGCGAACTGGACACCGAGGTGGCCCAGCCCGCCGAGCCCGACAATCGCGACGAGGTCGCCCGGGCGGGCTCCGCTGCGACGCAGGGAGTTGAACATGGTGACCCCGGCACACGCCATCGGGGCGGCGTCGACGGCCGACAGCTCGTCAGGGATCCGGGCCAATGCGGTGGCCGGGGCAATGATTGCGTCGGCATATCCGCCTGGGAACGCCGCGCCGGTCACCATACCGGCCTCGCAGTGCACGAGGTCGCCGCTCCGGCACGGGTCACAGTGTCCGCAGACCCCGCCGGACCAGCCGACAGTCACCCGATCCCCGATCTGCCAGCGAGACACGCCGGCACCGACGGCGTCGATGCGCCCGGCGACCTCGTGGCCGGGCGTGACCGGGAAGGAGAGGCCGGGCAGGTGGCCTTCGACGAACGAGACGTCGGTGTGGCACACCCCGCACGCCTCTACGGTGACGCGTACCTGGCCGAATCCGGGCTCGCGAGCCTCCTGCTCGACGAGCTGAAGCTCGCCGCCGGGCCGGTCGGTCTGTACTGAACGGACTGTGGACATTTTGCAGTACTCCCTGGTCAGTGGGCTGTCGAGAGATCGGGGTCGGAATGGAGGATCAGCCGGGCGGTGGGCTGTTGCGGCCGCCGGAGCGTCATGTGCCGCGCCGGCGCCGGTCAACTCCGCCTCGTCCCGGCGTCCGCGGCACCTGGGGGTGCCGGCACGTGCTGACTCTCCGCCTAGACAGATCTGTTCAATTGCCGACCGTATACCGACCTGGTCAGTAGCGCCAACCAGTGGCGCGGTGTCCACATTTGGCGAGGTATTGCCGCCGCGAAGTGGCGTCGAAGCACGCCCCACGGGATGACCTATGCATCATGGGCACCATGAAGCCGTCGGCTTGACGGCTGTCCGTCGACGACCGGAGCGCGTACGTGCATATGTACGAATAGCAAGCCCAACACCACGCGAGACGGATCTGTCCAGCAGCGGGCACTAGACAGGTCCGTGCAGTATCGTCGAGGAGTGGAAGTGACGATCAAGCGGCCGTCGGCGCGCGAGAGGTTGCTGGCGGCCGCGGACGAGCTGTTCTACGCCGAGGGTGTGCATTCGGTCGGCATCGACCGGGTGATCGAGCATGCGGGAGTGGCCAAGGGGACGCTGTACAACACCTTCGGCAGCAAGGACGAACTCGTCCTGGCCTACGTTGAACGGCGCCACCAGCTCCGGGCGGGGCGGGTCGAGAAACACATCGCCGGCATCGAGGATCCGCGCGAGCGTCTGCTCGGGGTGTTCGACGTTCTCGGCGACGTGTTCGCCATGCCGGACTTCCGAGGCTGCGCCTTCCTCAACGCCAGCGTCGAGGCTCCGATCGCCGGCGTCGTCAAAGACAGGTGCGACGCCTCCCGGACCTGGGTCCGTGACCTGTTCACCGATCTTGCCCGCGACGCCGGCGCCCGGGATCCCGAGCTGATGGCCCACCAGTTGGTGATGCTCTACGACGGCGCGACAGTCTCGGCGCAATTGGACAGGGCCCCAAATGCGGCCCTCCTGGCACGCACGGTCGCCGCGGGGCTTCTCGACGGCGCTACCTCCGGTCAGGCTCGCCGGGCATAGGGACCCGGCCCGCTCCTGCCGGCGCCACCCATGACGCGGCCGGCGGTGGCGCCCACGACGTGGCCCGGCACATATTGGGCTGGGGAACGACTCGGCGTCGCCGAGCTCGGCGACGAACAGGCCCCGGGAGACGCGCGGTCAACCGAAACTCCGGGTATCGCTGCGCAGACCGGCAGCGCGTGCCGTCGACGGTTCGACCGAGATCGACCAGCTGGAGCGCAGCGCCCCGCCGACCAGCACCGGCACGACGGTGCCTGCAGTCCGTGTGACCAGGCCCCGGGCCGCGGTCAGTTCCTCGCCGTCCAGGGGACCGCTGATGACGAGGCCGGGGCTGGCCAGTGCCTCGGCTCTACTACCGGGTCGCGGAAACTGCTCCACCAGCCGGGACTCCACGTCGTCGCCGAGATCGAGCGCGGCGCCGACGACGGTGACCGTCAGGCCGGCCGCGACAGCCTGACGGGCCAGGTCGAGTGCGAACCAGCGGCTCGATGGCAACGCGCCGGTGATGGTGAAGACGTCCGGGGTGAAGGCGAGATCGACGACGAACCGCCAGATTCCGCGCCGCCCGAGCACGAGCGGGATTGCGGCGAGCGGCGCAGCCTCGTCGCCGAGCCAGGAGTAGGCGCTCGCCGCGGTACCGCCCCGGGCGCCGAGCAAGCGGAGATGCAGCCGTACCGGGGCGCTGTCGTCAAGCGGTTCGAGTTCGGTGACGACCCTGCCCGAGTCCAGCTGCGGGCGGTCGCCGGCAGGCACCGGATGGTCCTGCATCAGCGGTACCGGCGACGCCGGTTCAACCGACGAGCGTCCGGCCGGCAGCGGCTGGCGATCAGCTGTGGTGGGCTGCGGCGGACGAGCGGTGCCGGCAGTGTGACGACGGCGGTCTTGTTGCGGCGACGCACCATCTGCGCCCGGACGCATCCGTGCGACGACGCTACGCCGTAGCACGGCCACCAACACGACCGTCGACACCAGAAAGAACCAGCCGAACAGCAACGCGTTCGACGATCCCGCGCCGCGGCCGCGGGTTGCGCCGTCCGACTGGGACTTCGGGGTGTCCGCCGCCGGTGGCGAACCGATGAACACACCGTCGCCATGCGCATCCGACGGCAACAGCAGGATCCAGCCGGGTTGTAGCAGCTGTGCAGGGTCGGTAAGCCGACCGCCGCCGGGTTGGGCGCGCCCCTCGTTGAGGTCGAAAATCTCCTGCGCCCGGTTGCCGTCGCCGAGGGTGCGGGCCGCGATCTGGAACAGGTACTCGCGTTGGTCCGCTGTGGCCGGGCCGACGACGTAGTACCGGACAGCATCCGGCGGGCCCACGGACGGCTCCGCCGACGCATGCGTGGACGACATCAGATTCAGCGCCACAGCCGACACAAGACCGAGCAACACTCGTAACAGTCGGGCAACGCCCGATGTGCCGCGTCGATCGGGCCAACCGCTGGCCCATCGAAACATCTGCCGCACCTTCCTATTGTCGAGGCTTCCCCCGCGACCACTACGCGCGCGGTGCGGTTCAGTTCAACGCGGTTTGAACCGGACGCCTGTGTTCTGCGTCGTGTGGGCCGCAGCCGGCGCATCCTCCCGCGTCGGCTGCGCACGACAAAGACATTCCGGCAGCAGGTTCCGCGCTCGTCGACGTAGCCCACGCGGCGGCGACGCCACTCGACCGCGGCGCCTCATACTCAACGGGAACGATGACGTGGCCGAAGTACCACAACCACGGCGGCGCAACCAGGCCGCCGGCACCGAAGCGAACGCGACCACAACGGCGTCCGGCGGCCACTCATGACCGCGGTCGTGGCTACGACCACCAGATCGGTGGTCAGCCGTCGAGAGTGAGCGCCGCGCGAAGCGCCCGCAGTGCATAGTGCACCCTGGACTTGACGGTTCCCTCGGGAATGCCGAGCCGCGCCGCCGCCTCCGCGGTAGACCGCCCGAAGTAGTACATCTCAATCAGCACAGCCCGATGGGCAGGGGTCACCTTGGGCAATGCCTCGCGCATCGTCTGGGTGATGATCAGCCGTTCGATCGGGTCATCCGCCTCGGGCAGCCGGGCGAGGTCTGTGACGCCCGTCTCGGGCGGCCGAGCCTGACGGGCCCGTGCCGCGTCGATGGCGATCCGGCGTGCGGCGGTGAACAGCCACCGCCGCTCCGATTCGTACCCGTGCGGCACGTCTTCGATGTTGCGCCACGCCCGCAACATGGTCTCCTGCAGAAGGTCCTCGGCGAGATAGGACTCCCCCAAAGTCAGTCGCAACAGGAAGCGGTGCAGCGAAGGCGCATGGTTCGCGTGCAGGGCGGTCATGCGCAAGTCGACGGATGAGGTGCCACGCGCCGCGACGCGCGCGTTAGCGACCGCGGTCACCGAACCGCCCCTCCAGGTGCGAGCCGCCGGTCAACACCGCGAAGGCAGGCAGCAACGTGGTCTCCTTCGCGACGCGGTGCCGGTGTGTTGCCAGATCGATCGACCGAGGTCTGCCCGACAGGACAGCCTCCAACTCGCTGATGACGGGCTGAGCTGACCGAGGGTCGACCACAGCAAGGCGATGCGCCGCGGCAACCGGGGCATTGCAGCGTGCGGGACCGGGAGAAATCTGCAAGGTTTCTTGGCTATTCTTAGCCATCGAAAATCGACTCCAGCGCTACGAATTCGGAGGTGGCGGCCGGGCGCCCTCGGCCAATGCGCAGCGAAACACAGCCGGACCCCTTCTTGAATCACATGAATAGGTGATCGGCTAATGGTGATCGATGCAGCAGCACGCTCCGTGGTACATCGAATCCGCAAACGGACCAATGAGCCATTCCGAGCAACGGTTTGATTACTGACGGCTTCATCGTGTGCGGGCGTGGTCGAGGTGGAGCAGGACGAGCGCTGCGGCAACGATTTTCCCGATCCGCCAGGGACAGGCTCACGTTGCGCAGTGCCCTGAAGGTCATCTTGAGTAGGGCGTTGCCACGATCGGCGATGGCTCGCACGCCGTTGTGGGCCTGGTTGAGCTGCTGTTGCACGAGGGTGAGCCTGTCCTTGGGTGTCTTGAACGCCACGGTGATGGTGTCGGCTTCGTCTTCGTAGCCGAGCGTGCGCAGGTCATCGCCCGCAGCGGTGGGGGCAGGATCTCGGTTTGGGTTCGGACCGCCGTGGTGTCGTGCTCACGGCCGGGTCGCACCCCGCAGCAGCGTGCCGTGGATGTTGACGTGGCTGTAGCCGGCCGTCTTGGCGGCCGGCAGCGCCCCGTGCAGGCTGGGTAACCCGGGCTGCGCGGACGTCGATGCCTTCGTGCAGGTAGGCGTAGCCGGCGGACCTGCCGACCGCGTTGCCCCGGGCCAGTTGGCTCATCCGGGTGCCGTCCAGTAACCAGCGCAGGACCAGGACCGCCTGGTCGCGACAGGGCAACGCTCGCGTGCCGGTGCGGGTACCGCGCGTTTGGTCGCGACGCCTCGGTCCCGATCGGTTGGCCTGCGGGACCGCCGGTCCAGCAGCGAGCTGTCGCGGCGACTCGGGGTATCGCTTCCGAGGTCAGGGTCGCAGGATCAGCCCCGTCCCGAAAGGCCACAAGATCACCGAGGCGTAGGCTGGGGCGGCCGTCGGCCTGGCCCTCGAAGATGTGCCGTCCGATCAGGACAGTCGCCGGCCGACCCGGCGGCGCAGCCGGCCCGGGGTCTACCGAACAGCCGTGTCACGAATCGGGCGGGCGTCCGCGGTCAAACCCTGCTCATCACCGGCTCGAACCTCTCCGCCCGCCACCTTGGTTCGGATGCTGCGTGTGTAGGCGTTGACGGTCTTGCGGTGCAAGTTCATCCGATCCGCGATCTGCTTCGGCGTGTACCCCAGGGCGATCCACCGCAACGCCTCGAACTCGCGCTCGGCAAGACCGTTGGGGTGTATGCCGGACGGCCGAACGAGTTCGGCGTTGAACCGCTCGACCAGGAGCGGGCACACGTACAGGCTGCCCAGCGCCACGGCGCGGAGCGCGGAGCGGGTGATGTCCGATTCGCTGTCCCGCGTGAGGCACGCTCGAGCCCCGGCACGGACGGCGGCAAGCAGCGTCGGCCGACTGTCCCACGCCGAGGACACCAGTACGCGTCCGACCTGTGCAGCCGCGGCGATGCGGGCCAGAGCCGGAACGGACGGCTGACGGGGCAGGTCGAGTGCCACTACGCGAAGTTCATTTGGCAGCACCGGAAGTTCTTCGACCAGCCGCACAACGGACTCCAGTTCGAAGACCGGATCCTGTGACACAGTCTGAACCAGCTGCTCTCGCCACATCGAGGGCTCGCTGACAATCGAGACACGCAACATCATTCGCCTCCAGGAGATTTCGGCGCTTCAGCGTTCATCGAGCAGACATCCGCCGGTGCACGATGCCGAAACGGCCTATGCGCGAGGGCTTCGGACGCCTTCCCGGATGAGGTGCGCCGCGTCCAGCGGCAGGAGGTGGTTGCCAGGCAGGCACCGGTGCGGGGGCTCAACGGGCCCGTGGCAGTGCACGATCGCTGCCGGGGTGTTCGGACCCGTCTGACCAGGCCGGCAAGGCAGGCGAGGCGCCACGGGCACTAGCGGACGTACGTGGTCGACACCATGAGACGGTCGCCGCTGAAGGACGCCAGGCAGTCATGCTTCGTCGGCGGCGGATTGCCGCAGGACACCGTTGAGGGCCGGGTCGGCGATACTGCAGCATGGTGACCGCGGGCGGTGCGCTCAGGCCGGGTGTTGCAGCGATGTCCACGCACGCGCAGGTTATCCCGCCGCCACGCGGGGGTCGGCAGGAGGGGCCGGGCCGAGCGCTGGTTGTGTTCGCGATAGCGGATGCAGACACCGTCGACGCTACGCGCCGGTGGCGTTTCCATCAGTGTTGTCCCCTTCCCACGGCGTGAAGAACGACCGGTAGCACAGCACGAACCAATAGCAGCGGAAATCACACGAATGTGTGAGGCACACCCGGCACTCGCAGCGGCCGATACACAACGTGTTGGCCCCCACGGTGTTCCGCCTGTTCCAAAACGCGGTGCGGCGCCGGACCTCACCGAACGTCGGCCCCGCACGTAAGGATGTGATGTTCATCGCGGGCCCGCCGGCACGCGATTACCGATGTTTTTCGCCGTCCACGAGCATCGCCGGGGACATCTCCGGGACGCCGATAGATGTCCCTGGCGCGCTCCAGTTCGGCAGCCGCGGACTGTGCCGACCCGTGGCCAGCGGAGCCCGGCGGTGTCACGAGGTCGTTGACCGTGCCTGTCCGGGTTGCAGGTCGACGAGGCCGAGGAGGCTGACGAATCGGCCACCCATGCGTCGGTAGGCGGCGGCGTTGGGGTGGATGCCGTCGTGAAGGTCGCCGGTTTCGTCCGGGCCGAGCAACGCTCGACCATCCACATAGGACAACGCTGCGTCGGTAGCTGTGCGGTCCTGGACGATTCCGTGCAGAAGTTCGCGCACCGCGGACATCGTCAGCGCTCCGGTGTCTGTCTCCGTGGCCTCCTGGGGTCGGGGATGTGCGCTCATGATTGGTCCGGGGCGGTTTTCCAGCGGCGGGCACGAGATCGGTGAGATCACCACGATCGGAGTGCTTGGGTGTCCGTCGCGGATCGTGTCGAGAAATCCGTGGACGGCTGGTAGGAAGGTCCGTTGCCGCATGGTTGCATCAGCGACGATGTTGGCACCGATTTTCAGGCTGATCAGGTCGGCCGGCAGGTCCCGGATGGTCCGGGCGACGAACGGGTCGAGCATGGCGTTGCCGGAGAAGCCCAGATCGGTGAGGCGGAGGTTCGCTTTCGCGGCAGCGACGGCAGGCCAGGTGCCGGTAGGGCCGTCGGCCTCGACGCAGTGGCTGATCGAGGATCCGTAGTGGACCCAGCGGGGTGCGATGGATGTGGTAGCCGGATGGATAGGCGCGTCCGCCGCAAGGCTGACGAGGTCGCAGGCGGCCGCCTGCGGCAGCCAGATCTCCACGTCCTTGTCTCCGCGGAGGAGTCCGGTGAAGCGGATCGTTTCGGTCGTACCGGGAACGATGTCGACGTCGCTGCTGCCCCACATGATCCGCAGGACGTCGCCGCCTGCAGCGGTCTGCCGGTGGGTCACCTCGCCGTTCACGACGAGATCCAGCACGGCGGGGAGGGTGCGGCCGCTGGGTAGCTCCACCTGGGTGACGTGCAGGGTCAGTTCGATGACGGTCGCGTCGGTGCGTAGGGCGATCCGGACGCCGGCGGTGGATTGTGCGACGAGGTCGAACAACGCGTCGGGCAGTTGCGGCCTCGTCCAGGCCGGCAGCCGCCGGGGGCGGACGCCGCGGGCGGTCGGTTCGAGGTCCAGAGCGCCGTCGACCCGGAGGAGGTCGCTCGGAAAGGTGGTCTGGTGCAGCATGTGGTTCATCTGTCCTCTCGGACGTCACTGGTCACACGTACTCGTCACAGGTGCTGGTCATGTGTAGCGGATCTGGGGGGCGCCGTACGCGGCGACGTGCAGGTCCGCGGTGTCGAACCCGTCGGGCAGGCCACGGACGTGTATCCGGGCCTGCCCACCGTCGCGAAGGTCGAGGTAGTTGCGGCTGAACACCACGCCGGGACGGGGTGCCAGGACCCTGGTGAGGTAGTTGTAGCCGTGCGAGGTCAGTGTGACCTCGGCGCTGTCCTGCGGGCCCGGGCGCGCGTGGACGTCGATCCAGCCGGATCCCAGTCGAAGTTCCTTCAGCGGGGCGAAGAACAGCCGGTTCGGTTCGATCAGGTCCGCGGCGTCGCTGACGTACGCGTACCGGTCCGGGCCGGGTTCGAACGTCCGGTCGTCCGCGGACCAGACGGGCCGCGACGTGCCCGCCGCAGCGGTGGCCTGCAGTCGTTCGTCGAGGATGGGTACCCCGGTGAAGGTGGTCACCTCGATCCGCAGGTCGAGGTTGACGTCGTGGCGGCCGCTGTTGGTGACCCACAGTTGCAGGCCACCGCCCTCGGGGCGCGTGAAGCTGGCCAGCACCGGGCGGTATGCCCGCTGGGCGAAGTAGAAGCCGGCTTTGGGGATCAGGTCATGGTCGACGATCGACCAGGACAGCCCTGGCCACGGGTCGTTGAACTGCCAGATCAACGTGCCGCTGCAGTGCGGTTGCCGGCGTCGGTAGTGCTCGATGCCGAACTTCAGCCCTTCGGCCTGGCAGGCCATCGAGTAGTCGACGTACTGCTCGAGGTTGGCGGGCAGGCCGGTCTCGACCGACATCAGGTCATCGCCCTTGCGCTTCGGCGTGTCCTTGTTGCGGTGGTTGAACTGGTCGTTGTGCAGGGCCAGCGAGCCCGGCGCTGTCCAACGGCGCAGGGTGCCGAGTTCGGGGGCGGCGTGCAGGCCGAACTCGCTGATGAACCGGCCACGGTCGTGGCGGTACCGGTGAAAATGCACGGCATCGCCGCGGTTGGCGAAGTCGGTGGGCCCGCCGGCGCCGACGTCCATGCCGTGCCACACCTCCCATGCGTGCCGGTCGCCGTCAGCGACCCCGTTGACGCCACGGGGGTCGGAGTCCGCCCACGGGCTCCCCGGCCAGTACGGGACCTCCGGGCTGAAGCGTGCCACGGCGGCCGGGAGCACGTCATGGAAGAACGACCAGCCCCAGTTGCCTGGCTCGAAGGCGCGGTGGACCATCTGATGGATGGCGTGGACCTCGTTGTTGCCGGCCCACAGGGCCAGGCTCGCGCGGTTGCGCAGCCGCTGCACCTGGTGCGCTGCTTCGCGGACGACCTCGGCGTGCAGCACCGGGTCGTCGCTGGGGTAGTCGACACAGGCGAACATGAAGTCCTGCCAGACGAGTATCCCGACGTCGTCGCAGGCACGGTAGAACGCGTCCTGCTCGTAGCTCCCACCGCCCCAGACCCGCAGCATGGTCATGTTGCCGCGACGTGCCGTCCGCACCAGCTCCTCGACCGTGGCGGCGGACACGGAACCGGTCATCATGCTGGCCGGCACCCAGTTGGCGCCGCGGGCGAACAGCGGGACGCCGTTGAGCACGAACCGGAACAGCCGCCCGCCGTCTCCGTCAGGTGCCCGGTCCAGGGCGATGGTCCGCAGCCCGACCCGGTCGTGGATCCGATCCAGCACCGCACCGTCATCGCCGGCGAGCTGAATGGACACGTCGTAGCGCGGCTGCCCGCCGAGGTCGTGCGTCCACCAAAGCGCAGCGTCGGTGATGTCCAGGACAGTGGCGGCGGTGCCGTCATCGACGGTGACGGTGCGGCTGAACCGGCGACCATCGGGCGCGGTGAGGGTGATGGCGGCGTCGAGCCGGCCGCGATGCGCGAACGCGTCGACCTCGACGTCGACCGCGACCTGGGCTGTGGCGGCGACGGTGTCGACAGTTATGGCGCGGACGTGGTGTCCGGCGATGGTGGCACCCCGGTCGCGGTAGAGCTCGACGGGGCGGGTCACTCCGATCGAGGGCAGCCTGGGTGCGAAGTCCCAGCCCCAGGAGAAGGTGGCCTTACGACGCAGGGTGAGGGCGAGGTTCGCCGACAGCACGCCGGCCGGCGGACCGTCGGGATCGGCGGTTCGGTCGGGGGCCAGGGCGGCGAACATGGCCTTCATCTGGGCCACGGTGTTCGTCACCTCGGGCGGCGGCGTGAGACCGGCCAGCGGCGGGGTGAAGCGGATCAGCAGTTCGTTGTGCCGCAGCGCACGTCCGGTGACGTCGAACACGGCGGGCCGGAACTGGGACTCGTGGGTGCCGAGGAGTTCGCCGTTGAGCCACACCGACGCGACCGTGTCGAGCCCGTCGCACACCAGGCGCAGCCGTTCGTCGCCGGCGAGGTCGACCGGTGCGTCGAACTCGGTGCGGTACCACCAGGTGGCGTCCTCGACCCACTTGGCCGCATGCTCGTTGTCGCCGAAGTAGGGATGCCCGATGCGGCCCGCGTCCAGCAGGCTCTCGTGGACCCCGCCCGGCACGCTCGCCGGGATCCAGTCGGGCGCATCGTGCAGCTTGAGCGCGACGGGGGTGGCTGCGTCGGCGGCGGCAAGTTGGAACCGGTCGAGCCGCAGGACCGGACGTGTGCCGGCGGCCGAGTGCGGGATGGCGATGGCGGACACGGAGTTGATCTCCTTCATCGGGTCGGCGGTGGCGTCGGGGCTCAGCGGACGCGGCGGATCTTGAGGATGCACAGGCCGCCGATGACGGCGAGTGCTGCCGTGACGGCGAAGAGGGCGCGGTAGCCGAGTGTCGCCACCAGGGTCGCGGCGACGACGGAGCCAAGCACCAGGGGGGCGGTGTTGGCGAGGCTCAGGAAGCCGAGCTCTTTGGCCTCGCTGCCGGCGTTCGGCAGTACCTCGACCATCAGCGCCTGGTCGACGGACAGGTATGTGCCGTACCCGACACCGGCGATGACGTAGAACGCCACCATGCTCGGTACGGTGGGGCTGATCAGCGCGGGCACGGCCGCCACACCCACCAGCGCCGACGCCGCGACGACCAGTGGTTTGCGCCGGCCGAGACGGTCCGAGAGCAGGCCGGCCGTGAGCGTCGCGGCCAGGGCGCCGAGGCCGAGCAGCCCGGTGCCCAGCGCGATCAGCTCGCCGGCTCGTTCGGTGCTCACCCGGATGAGGTCGGTGAACAGGTACAGCTGGTAGAACACGACGAGGAACAAGGCCAGGATGACGCAGAACCGGCCCGCGAACGCCCACAGGAAGTCCGGGTCTCGGGGCGGAAGCACCGACCGCAGGAGCGTCCTGAGGGCAAGCCGTCCGCGGGGCTGGTCCGTGTTCGACCTTTCCCGCGCCAGGACGAACACCAGCGCCGCCGCGGCGACCATCGTCCACGGCACGATCCTGATCCCGATCGCCGGCGCGCCGATGAACGCCGATGCGACGATGCCACCCACTGCCGATCCGATCAGGTAGCCCGCGCCGCCCAGCGCCGAGGCCCTGCCGAGCGCGGCCCGGGTGACCCGGTCCGGCAGCAGGGCGTGCAGCGCACTGAGCATCGCGTTCAGGCCCGCCTGGTACACGGCGAAGCACACGACCTGCTGCCAGAAGACCGGGGCGAACCCCGCAGCCGCAAGTCCGGCGGCGGACGCGACCGCGCCGGCGAGAATCCAGGGATTGCGCCGGCCGTAGCGGCTGCGTGTCAGGTCCGACAACATACCGCCGACGATCATGCCGATGGCCCCCGCCGCCGCACCGACCGCGCTCATCGTCGCGTACAACGCGACCTTGGACTGGGGGTGTTCCGCGGCAAACAGCGCCTGGAACAGCGTGCCGGCCGCCGCGGACGGCAAAGCCCAGGCCAGGTGGCTCACGAGCAGAAGCGGCCCCAGCCGTCCCAGCCGCGGCCGCCCCGGCGGCGCCACGTCCGCGCCGCGATCCCTCGGGGGTGTCGCCAACAGCGACTGCCCGGTGTCGGAGCCGGCGACGCCTACGCGATCGACCATCACGAACCTCCTGCGCACTGCACAACCTCGGGTGCGGACCACCATAGACCCGAAAACCTAGGAACACTAGGTTTAGGTCGGCGGCGGGACGGGCGAGGCGATAGATTCAACCTTCGTGGGCACCAAGTCACCGCGCGGCCCGTACTCCAAGGGCATCGCACGTCGCGCCGAAATCCTCAGGGTCGCCCTCGACGCCTACGCGGCCTCGGGCCCGCAGGGCCCGTCGTTGAAGTCCATCGCGGCGGCAGCCGGCCTCACCGAGGCCGGCGTGCTGCACTACTTCGACAGCAAGGACGAGCTGCTCGTGGCGATCCTGGCGGCTCGCGACGACGAGTACGCCGCCACCTTCGACCTGACCACGTTGGACGGCGTGTGGGCCGCGCTCGCCCACACCACCAAGACACCCGGCCTGCTCAAGCTGTTCGTCGACATCACCGCGGCCGCGACGAGTCCCGACCACCCCGGCCACGCGTACATGCGGCAACGGGCAGATCGCGTCCTCGCGCTCGTCGCGCGGCTGCTCGGGCCGGGACGCGGCTGGCACGCCCGGGTACTCCTCGCCGCCGCGGAAGGCCTGCAGGTCCAATGGCTGCGCGACCCGTCCACCGACATCGTCGCCGATCTCCGACAGCTCCGCTCGGCGCTGGAACGCGACGCCCAGCTGCCTGCGGAACCCGCGCCCAGACGAGCGTGACCGGCGCTGCCTCCTGGGCCCGTGCGGCCCCAGGAGGCAGGCACGCTCTCCGTACCGACCTCGTGACCGCCATACCTGGTGAGGTGCGGTGGCCACGAGGTCGGCGATCGGGGGGTCAGGAGCGGTCGAGTTCGAGGGCGCAGCGGATGAGGCCGAGGTGGCTGTAGGCCTGCGGGTGGTTGCCCAGGGCGCGCTCCGTGAGTGGGTCGTACTCCTCGGGGATGAGACCGGTCGGGCCGGCACACTCGATGAACTGGGCGAAGAGTTCCTCGGCATCGGCGCGGCGGCCGGTGCGGAGGTACGCCTCAATCATCCAGGTGGTGCAGAGATGGAAACCGCCTTCGGTGCCGGGAAGGCCGTCGTCCCAGCGATAGCGGTAGACGGTGGGGCCTTCACGGAGGTCAGCCTCGACGGCGAGAACGGTGGCGAGAAATCTGGGGTCGTCGTCGGCGAGCAGACCGCTGAGGCCGATCCACAGGACGGAGGCGTCCATCACGTCGGAGCCGTAGGCGACGGTGTAGGCGCCGCGTTCCTTGCTCCAGCCTTTGTCGAGGACATCGTTGGCAATGGTGTCGCGCAGGGACCGCCAGGGCTCAGGGACGGGTCGGTTCTGGCGGTCGAAAAGTTGAATGCCGCGCTCGACGGTCATCCAGCACATGACTTTGGAGTAGACGTGGTGGCGCGGTCGGAGACGGGCTTCCCAGATGCCGTGGTCGGGTTCGTGCCAGCGCCGTTCGACGGCCTCGACCATGGCACTCATAAGGGTGAAGTCGGCATCCGCTGCCGGTCGGAGCCCGGCGAGGGTGGTGATGAGGTCGGCAACGGGACCGAAGACGTCGAGTTGGACTTGGCGATTGGCTGCGTTGCCGACGCGGACGGGGCGGGAACCGGCGTAGCCGGGGAGGGCTTCGATGACGGCTTCGGGGCCGAGTTCGGTGCCGTCGAGGGTGTAGAGGGGGTGGAGGCGTTCAGGATGCCCGTCGGTGTGGCCGGCGACACGGAGGGTCCAGCTCAGAAGAGCTTCGGCTTCTTCCGAGGAGCCGAGGTCGACCAGAGCTTTCGCGGTCATCGCGGAGTCCCGGAGCCAGCAGTAGCGGTAGTCCCAGTTCCGGGAGCCGCCGACCTCTTCGGGGAGTGAGGAGGTCCCGGCCGCAAGGATCGCTCCGGTTGGTCTGTGCCACAGTCCGCGGAGGGTCATCGCGCTGCGTTTGACCAGATCACGAGCGACCGAAGGGAGTTTGAGCGAGTCGGACCACTCCCGCCATTGCGTTTCGGTGGCGACCTGCCGTTCGCCGACGTCGATCTGTGGCGGTTCGATCGAGTCGGAGCCCAGGCGTAGCTCCAGCACCGCGCTACCGCCGGCGACCTTGAGGTCCACGACGGCTCGGGCCGAGTCGCTGTGCCCGTCCGAGGCGATCTCCCAGGCGATGCCGGGTGCGTAGAGCGAGATCGGTTCGTTGCAGCCCAGGACGAGGAGTCCTTCGTCGCCGATAGGCTGCAGGCGGATGCGGACCTGGCCGAAGTCGGGGCGCGGTGCGAAATCGATCCGTGCGCGGGAGCTGCCGGACAGTACACGGATCAGCGAGTTGCCGGTGCGGTGGTGATCGAGCCAGTCCGTGACCGTCAGCCCCGACCAGCGGGTCTCCACGGTCATGGTGCCGGGCCGATACCGCTGACCGAGCGGGATACCACCGCGCTCCGGCTGCACCGTGAAGTGCCCGGCCGCCGTGTCGCCGAGCAGGTCGGCGAAAACGGCACCGGAGTCGGGCTTGGGGTGGCACAGCCAAGTGACCCTGGCCGCCGGAGTGAGCAGCGCGATGGTGTGGGTGTTGGACAGCATGGAGTGCCGTTCGATCGGCACGGCTTGTTCGCCGAAGAGCCATCGTCGGCGGGCGTGCAGAATGAGTTCGAGGACGCCGACGGCATCCTCTGCGTCGTTGATCCTGAACCGGGCCCGGGTTTCGCCAGCGCCGACCTTGATACCGAGGTCTGGGCCGTGCAGGCGGGCGAAGGCCTTCTCGTCGGTGGCGTCGTCGCCGAGGTAGACGACGGCACTGGCCGATGCCTGCATGCGGAGAGCATCGACGGCGAGGCCTTTGTCGGTAGGGACGACGGACAGTTCGATGACCTCGTTGCCGATGGTCACCTCGATGTCGGGCCACAGCCCGGCACCGCCGTGCACGGCGTCGAGGACGCGTTGTGCCACGTCGCGCGGCGCAGCGCGGGTGTGCACGGCCACGCTGGCCGGCTTGACCTCCAGGTGTACCCCGGGCTGACCTTCGGCGATCGCGGCCAGCGCGCTGTGCAGTTCGGCCCGGCGTCGCAGCCGGTCGGCCGGCAGATCGTCGATGAAACCGACGTCGAATTCGGAGCCGTGGCTTCCGACCAGACGCACCTCCGCCGGCAGCCGCGACAAGGTGGCCAGGTCACGCAACGCGCGGCCGCTGATCACACCAACCGTCGTCTGCGGCAGCGACGACAGCGCGCGCACAGCGGCTACCGACTCCGAGGTGGGTGTTGCCCTGGTGGGGTCTGCCACGATCGGCGCGAGCGTGCCGTCGTAGTCACATGCCACCAACAGTTGCGGCACACGCGCGACGCGGAGCACCGCGGCGTGCAGATTCGGGTCGGGCGGGCGAGCGAGGGTCTCGTGTTGCATAGCTGGATGTCCTCTTGATTGCGGTCCCGGTTCATACCATCGGCAGGAACCATCACAACGGAGCGCGCGGCGGCGAGGTTCACACGATGTTGTCGTTGCCCGGACCGGGCCGATTGCGGCATCAATGAGCACTCGCGACATCTGTCCCCTCTGTCGCGTACCCCGTATCTCGTCCCGGATCCAACCGATATCGGTGTAGATGGTTGTTGCGCGAGGGGAATCCGCCCAGCAATCCGGGGTCTCCAACAGCTTGCTCTTGCGTGAGCAGGCGTACTCATTCAAGAGCGTTAGTATCGCCCTGTGAAGCTCGCGGAGTGGGCGCGCTGCAACGGTATGCATGGGCAAACCGCGTGCCGCTGGTTCCGGTAGGAAACCATGTCGGTGCCTGCTCGGCGGCTCCCGTCCGGCATGATCATGGTTGATGTGGTCGACGACGTCCCCCAGGGCAGGTGGTCGTCTACGCCCGGGTATCGTCGGCTGTCGAGGCCGCGCTCGCCGTGCACAGGGTCGGCGGCTGTTGGTTGTCGACCCGGCCGTGGGTGCGGATGCGACCCATCCGGGGCAGCACCACATGCCGGAAGCCGGGGTCGACCCGGATCGCGCCGGTGGTGAACCGGACCGACCGACGGCCGTGCTTCCTCTTGGCGCGGGGCCAACCCATCCGCCGGCCCTTGCGGGATGCGGTGCGTGACGCGTACCAATTGCCCAATGCCGCGGACAGGTTGGCCAGGCCGGTGTTGAACGCCTCCTTGGAACATGCCGCCCACCATGGCGCCACCCACACCTTGATCTCGTTCCAGGTGCGGCGCAGGTCCGGCAGCGACCAGCCCTGCCACGGGGTCAGGTCCGCCTCGGCCACCCCGTAACTGGCCTCCGCGGCGCGCTGCGCCTGCACCGCGCAGACCCGCCGCAGCATGTGGTTGTACGCGAACCGGGCCGCGCCGGTATTGCGGCGCAGCACGAGCACCTGCGCGTCGCTCGGGTCGAGGGCGAATTTGTACGCCTGCATGCTCCGGCCGGCCGGCGGCTCGTAGCGCTTCATGCGTCATCCTCGGCGGCAGCGGCGGCTACGGCACGGCTGGCACGGTTCGCGGCGCCGCGGCGCCCGTACAGCGAGGCCAGGATTTCGGCACCATCACGGACCAGGTCACCGTCCACCCCGGCCGGGTCGACAACCAACAGCCGCCGACCCTGTGCACGGCGAGCGCGGCCTCGACAGCCGACGATACCCGGGCGTAGACGACCACCTGCCCTGGGGGACGTCGTCGACCACATCAACCATGATCATGCCGGACGGGAGCCGCCGAGCAGGCACCGACATGGTTTCCTACCGGAACCAGCGGCACGCGGTTTGCCCATGCATACCGTTGCAGCGCGCCCACTCCGCGAGCTTCACAGGGCGATACTAACGCTCTTGAATGAGTACGCTTGCTCACGCAAGAGCAAGCTGTTGGAGACCCCCGATCGTCGGCCCGCACCCTGAACACGTCAAGCACACACCCCGCGGCGCGGCGCCGGCGACCAATTTCATCGTTTCCATCAGAGCGCAACACCCTGACCTGCACGTTCAACTCCGATAACCGACTATATCGACGCCAGCCTGCGGAACGCAGGTCGTACAGCCGCCGCTCGGTCGGGCCGATGTAGTCGGCCATCAACAGGGTGTGGCTGGTTGATCGCCTCCTCGATCGCGGCCACCGGGCGGCCGAAGTGCCAGCCCTGGGCCATGTCACATCCGATGGCGCGCAGTTCCGCGGCCTGAGCCGCGGTCTCGACGCCCTCAGCGGTGACGGTCATCCCCAGGGTGTGCCCGAGGGCCACCAGGGCGGTCAGGATCGCCCGGTCGGTCGGATCGGTCGGGGCATCGGCCCGAAGGCGACGAACGAATGGGCCGGCCAGTTTGAGCCCATGTACCGGCAACTCGCGCAGGTAGGCTAGGTTGGAGTAGCCGGTGCCGAAGTCGTCAATAGCCAGTCGCAGGCCGAGGTTGGCCAGTTCGCCCAGGGGGGCGGCAGTCTCATCGTCGTTGTCCATGGCCGCGCTTTCGGTGATCTCCAGTTGCAACCGCTCGGGCGGCAACCCGGTGCGGCCGAGTACCCCGGTGATGTCGGCGACCAGGTCGGGGTGGCGGATCTGGCGCACCGCGAGGTTGACGCTGACGAACGGCGCCGGTGCGGCCACGTCAGACCAACTGGCTGCCTGCTCGCAGGCCTGCTCCATTAGTCGTAGACCCAGCGGGATGATCAGGCCGCTGTCCTCGGCCAGGTTGATGAAGTGATCCGGGGCGAGCGTCCCGTCCGGCTCCGGCCGGTGCCAGCGGGCCAGCGCCTCGACGCCGTTTATCCGGCCGTCGGTGAGGTCCACAATCGGCTGGTAGACCAGGCCGAATTCGCCCCGTTCCAGGGCGCCCGGCATCGCGGCGGCCAGCGTGTAGCGGGCGATGTCCCGAGCGTTACGCTTCGGATCGAAGACCCGCCACCGCGCCTTGCCGTCGGCCTTCGCCCAGTGCAGCGTGATGTCGGCGGCGCGCATCAG
The DNA here is from genome assembly GCF_039537565.1 of Dactylosporangium darangshiense. Classification (NCBI taxonomy): domain Bacteria; kingdom Bacillati; phylum Actinomycetota; class Actinomycetes; order Micromonosporales; family Micromonosporaceae; genus Dactylosporangium; species Dactylosporangium darangshiense. Next base: position 2,211 of record NZ_BAABAT010000071.1, on the reverse strand, counting down.
GTCGCTCGGATCGGTGTCGGCTACGGTGCGTTCGACCACGCCGACGCTCGCCGACATGGCCAGGTCGCGGCACTCGATCCGGAACGGCTCACAGAGCAGGGCCATCACCCGGTCGGCGACCTTGATTGCGTCCTCGACGCAGTTGGTGTCTTCCACCAGTACCACGAACTCGTCACCGCCGAGGCGGGCCACCAGGTGCCCGAACTCGGCAGCGAACCGTGCCAGCCGGGCGCCGGCGGCGGCCAGTAGTTGATCGCCGATGTAGTGCCCCAGGCTGTCGTTGACCGCTTTGAAGGCGTCCAAGTCGACGAAGCACACACCCAACCGGGCGTCCGGCCCGGACTCAGCGAAGATCAAGCTGAGTCTTTCAGTGAACTTTGCGCGGTTGGGCAGCCCGGTCAATGGATCGTGCAGAGCGGCGTGCCGGAAGCGCGCTTCGCTCTCACGTAGCGCCTGTTCAGCCTGCTCCCGAGTGATCAGCGCGGCGCACCGTATGGCCTCCTGCTCGTCAAGTGTCCGGTCGTGCAGCATCCAGGAGTAGCCGGCGGCGAGGCTACCGATTAGAGCCGCGAGCCGGTGGCGGGCGTCGGCACCGGTGATATTGAGGTCGGTCAGCAGGCGGCTGTCGATCACCTCGATGGTGCGACCGAGCGCCTCGGGGGCGGCGAAATCCGCGGCGACCAGCTCCGTGCCAATGTCGTATCCGGGGGTCGCGGTGAACGGCTCGACGGTGAGTGCCGCGCTGAGCCGCTCGGCCAGCCGATACAGGAACTGGTGCCGCGCTGCCCGGGTCATTGGTACGTAGCTCGTGCCGGCCAGTGCCTTTGCCCAGGCTCGGGTGAATCCGGCCAGTCCGTCCTCGGGGGTCATACGATGCGACCCATTCCGGCGTATGCGGCAGAGCGCTCCGGGTGGTCATCGAGGTCGTCGGGATGCTCCGGACGCCATAGCGGTGTCCATACCAGCCCAGGCTCGACCAGCTCGGATCCGGCCAACAGCCGCAGTACGTCGGTACGGCTGCGCGACACGAACGGTGTCGGGGTCCGCTGGAAAAGCTCCAGCGAGTGCCGTACCGCCTCGTCAGATATTCTGTCCGCGGTGCCATGGGAAATCGTCAGGTAGCTGCCGGGCGCGAGAGCGTCAACGAACCTGGCGAGGATGCCGGCCGGATCATCGTGGTCCGGGACGAAATGCAGCACGGCCAGCAGTAGCAACCCGATGGGCTTGCGGAAATCGAGGAGACCGGTCACGTCGGGGTGGGCCAGGATCTGCTCCGGCCGGCGGAGATCCTCCTGGATCGCCACCGCCCGATCATTGCCGGACAGGATGTGCCGGCTGTGCGCCACGGCGACCGGATCCACGTCGACGTAGACCACCCGGGCATCCGGCGCCGCATTCTGCGCCACCTCGTGGACGTTCCCCAGCGTTGGAATGCCCGATCCGATGTCCAGGAACTGGCGGATCCCGGCCCCGACCAGGTAATTGACCGCTCGGTGTAGGAACGCGCGGTTGGCCTGCATGATCAGCGCGGTGTCCGGTACCACCGCGGTGACCTGGCGGGCCAGCTCCCGGTCGACGGCGAAATTGTGGCTGCCACCCAGCCAGTAGTCATAGACTCGTGCCGCGCTCGGCCGGTCGATGTCGATGCCTCCGGATGCCCATTCCGGCCGGTCCATCGTGCGCGCCGACCGGGTCTGAACCTTCTCGATGGCGGCGGGCGTCTGGATCGCACCGGTTGAATTCGCGCCGCGGTCCGAGCCCTCTCGGTCAGGCTCGGCGATCTTCGGACTGGTCAAGTACGTCCCCCAAAAGCTATGACCTACGACCGGCAGTAGCCAGGCCGCTACAACTATGACGTGCCGAACGGCGACGGAGTTCACCGTTCGCTGTGGCGGATGTACGGCTTGTCCGCCCCGGCCGACGACGGTTGCCCTGGGCGGATAGGTCGCGGCGCCGCTGCGGCGAACCCGCTCCCATCTGCCGGAGGCGGTCGCACCCGTGTGCCGTGCACGAACTCGACCCCGAATGGGACCCGCCGGCGCGATCCCTGGACCGCGTCAGCAACCTCGACCACATCCTGCGCCGCCTGACGCAGCTGACCGGTGTCGTCGCGCACCTCGCCGCCGTGATCACCACAAGGTGCAGGAGTCTCACCGAGGAGATCAACACGATCGCGGCGCAGATCGAAGACCTGGCCGAGAAACTCGCACC